>NZ_JAVCWI010000015.1:0-89265 GCF_030846215.1 Chryseobacterium sp. WLY505
ATTTTCAGCAAGGATATGGTGATTTTTTGTGAATTAAAATATGCATTGCTCAATTTTATCGGAGATAAAATCTTTGCGTCTTAAAAACAATGTCAAATTCATTTTTATTGCGCCTTTGCATTTTCGTATTTAATTCAGAATTCTAAATCTGATTTAGATTCCTTCGGAATGACACATTACGAATATTTTCTCTTTTTTTATTTGATGAAGAAAGTTAAGAATTTATTCCCAAAATCTGCTTCATCTGTATAATCTGCGAGATTTTTAAATTAATGATTTATATTTTCATTGATATTTTTACACTTTATTCTGCTTCAAAAGCATCATCAGAATCACAGGAATTCCAAATACAGAGTTTATCACATTCAATGGAATCTGTGTTTTTTCTGCAATAACAGAGAAAAAAAGCATAATCATCATTCCCAGAAACATATTAAGAATCCATTGCTGCCATAATTTCGAGGGATTATACACCAGTCTGCAGAAATGAGGAACAATGATTCCAATAAAAAGAATAGGTCCCAAAAATGCCGTAACAGAAGCGGATAGGAGAGAGGATGCTACGATGATTAAAAGTTTCAGCTGCTTCAGATTCACTCCTAAACTTTGTGCATAGGAATTGCCCAGTGAATTTCCAATGAGCGGTTTTATCGCTCTGAAACAGATAAATATTCCGATTAAAACTAAGATAAACAGTACATAAATTTGGTTTCTCGTTACCATATTATTTGCGCCGAAAGACCATAAAATATAGTTTTTCAGACTCTGGTTTTCCGCATAAAATTGCAACAGAGATACAATGGCACCGGCAAAAGCAGATACCAAAAACCCGAAAATAATAAGATAGGACTTGTCCTGAAATCTGTTAGACATCGACAGCAGGATCAGCATTAACAGTAAACTACCTCCAATAGCTGATAAACTGAGGAAGCTGTTCTGTAAAAACTCGGGCAGTAAGATATTATGGGAAAAGAAAATATAAAAGGCGACTGATAAACTGGCGACTGAAGTTATTCCCAATATATCAGGCCCAGCCAGCGGGTTTTGAAAATATTCCTGCATCAGAAAACCCGAGGTTGGAATAGAAATCCCAGCCAGCATCATTACGAGAACACGGTTGATACGGATTTCAGCAATCTGGCTGTGCGCAGAGTCCTGAAAGAAATCCTGAAAGCTTAAATGTAAAAATCCTGTGTTCAGATTAATGACAGCGCTTATAAGAATGGCGATCACAAATAATAAACACAGGATTTTAAATCTTTTTGACATGATTCAGAAAGAGTTCAGTCTATTTTATTTTAAAAAAGAATCAATTTTTGAATTCAAAACATCTTCCGTCATCATTCCAAGATATTCATCGGTTTTATCACCTTTTCTCATGAAAGTAAAAGGAATAGAACCTCCGTCCCATTGTTTGAAATTATTGTGAAAGAAGTTTTGATCTAATTTTTGCCCATCCAGTAAGATAATACTGCCTCCCAATTTATTCTCGGTAGCAAAATTCTTAACAGCACCAGACCAATCTGCTTTATCATCAAGGTTGACGAAAGTGAACTTTACAGGTTTACCTTTCAATTCCTCCATTTTACTTTTAAAACTCGGAATTTCTTTCATACATGGGCCACACCAGGTTGCAAAAAAGTTGGTTACATATAACGTATCATTATTTTTTGCCAAATGCTGGCTTACGTTTTCAGGAGAAAGTTCTTTGGGGATGGCTGTACTTCCTTCTGTTTCTGTAGTTTGAGATACAGAAAGAGAATCTGCAGCTGGGGTATTTTCAGTTTTCTGACCTTCTTTTTTACAGCTGTACAGTGCAGTAAGAAGTAACATGGAAAAAATTATCTTCTTCATAAATTATTTTTTATCTATTTTTGAATTGAAGTTATGGAACAACAAATCTATAAAGGGAAACTGATACAGTTTCATCCGTTAAAAATAGCGAAAAAGGAAGAGCTGACCAAAAATACTTTCTCTCTGGAGTTTGATATTCCTGAGAATGTAAAGGAAAATTTCAGGTTTGAGGCCGGGCAGTTTGTCAGTATTCGATTTCAATCACATGGGAAAGAGGTTATTAATGATTATTCAATGACTTCAGCTCCTTATGAAGGGAAAATATGTCTGGGGATAAAGGTGAATTCCTCTGAAGGAGCTACTTCGCAGTTATTTCAAAATTATAATGTTGGTGATGAGCTTTGGGTAAGTGAACCTTCCGGGAGATTTACAATCGTATCCAAACCCAGCGAATTCAGGACTATTGTTGCTTTTGCAGCCGGTATTGGAATTACCCCTATTTTAAGTCATTTCAAAAATATTCTTCATAACGAACGGAGAACGCGGTTGTTTTTATTTTTTGGAAATAAAAGTTCAGAAGATTTAGTCTATCGCGAACAGCTGGATAACCTGGCCAGAACATGTGGGGACAGGCTTCAGATATTTTATTTCTTTTCTCAGGAAAAAACGGCAGATCAGTTTTTCTATGGCAGACTGGATGAGAAGAAATTACATCTGATCATCAACCAGATCCTTCATTTGGATGATACAGATGAAGAATCTACCATTTGGGATGCGGTAGATGAAGTATTGATATGTGGAAAAGGTGAAATGATCAAGACATTGGCCAATGCATGTTATCACCACGGAATTCCGAAAAAGAACATTCATTTTGAACTTTTTGAAGAATTTAATGATGATATTTATCCTGTAGAAAAAGAATTTCCTCTGATTGAAAATATTGAGGTGGAATTTACCATGCTGGGAAAAAATTATACAACTCAGCTGCCTGATAATAAGGACAAAATCCTTCAGCAGCTTCTGATGCAGAAGTTCCCTGTACCTTATTCCTGCAAGTCGGGAATCTGTGGAAGCTGTGAATGTTCTTTGGAGGAAGGAGAAGTGGAATTGCTGGAGAATGAGTATCTTACCGAAAAAGAGGAAGAGCAGGGCCATATTTTAGCTTGTATGTCTATTGTGAAAAGTAAAAAAATAAAGCTTAACTTTGATCTTAGTTGAGAATTATTAGGAACATATTTAACCTTGGCTTTATATCACTGGAATTGGGAATTCTGATGATATGCTTCTGTAATGTGTGGGTTTTCGGACTTACCAACGGGAGAACCTATACCAAAATCTCAAAAATTCCGCCAAGGGAAATTGCCTTGGTTCTGGGAACCTCTCCAAAAATGAGATCCGGAAAATCCAATCCTTATTTTACGAAAAGAATGGATGCCACGGCACTTCTTTATCATCATGGGAAAATCAAGAAAATTATAGTAAGCGGGGAGAAAAGCAAAGGTTATAACGAGCCGGGAGCAATGAAAAACTATCTGATCAATCAGGAAGGAGTGCCTGAAGATATTATTGTGGAAGATCCGAAAGGCTTTAATACCTATAAAAGTATTCTCCGTTGTAAGGATGTTTATAAGAAGAAGAATGTCATTATTGTATCTCAGGGATATCACAACCTCAGAGCATTGTTTTTTGCAAGAAATAATGATATGAATGCCTTGGGCTTTGATGCGCAGGATGTCACAAAACCTGAAAGCTTCTACAGAAACCAGACGAGGGAAATCCTCGCCCGTGTGATTGCTGTAGTCTATTTTATTTTAGGCGTTTCTCCGGACTAGAATGGATATCCGAACGCTATATTAACTGTTGGTTTGAAAGGCTGGATGTTTTTGAATCTCCATCGGTCGCCTTCAGGTTTATTCGGGTCATAGATCTTATACGCAAGGTCAATTCTTGCCGTAACGTAAGCAATATTCAATCTTAATCCGAATCCACTTCCGATACCCACTTGTTTCCAGAACTTACCGAATTTAAATTCATCCCCATAGCCGTCATTATAGTTACGAAGACTCCATGTATTCCCAATATCGGTAAATAACGCTCCTTCGTAAGTTTTATTGAAAGGAATTCTATATTCAATATTGGTGGTAAGCTTTAAGTTATCTGTCATATAAGTACGAACCCTTTCATCCACCTGAGAATCGGCAGGACCTAATCCTCCAAAAGCTACCCAGGCTCTGATATCATTGGAACCACCATTGAAATAAGACTTGATGATAGGCATATCCTGAGAATTTCCATAAGGTATTCCTACTCCGATAAACTGACGTAATACCAATGTCTGGTTTCCGTTAAACTTGAAATATTTTCTCGTATCAATATCAAATTTTATAAACTGTGCATACGGCAGTCCGAAAATGGTTCTTTGCGGGCCAGTAACAATACCTCCGCCATTATCTTTTTTATTGAATAAACTCAGGATGTTACCTGCAAGCTCCACTTTTCCGTTAAAATAAAACGCGTTGGGATATTCTTTTTTTCCGATTTCACTGTATACAAAGTTATAAATCATGGAAGAAATAAGGACATCCTGGGTTTGTCTGTCTTTGTTGACCAATGTTCCGGTAAATGCCGTTAATAGATCTCTTCCCTGTTGATTAAGACTTCCACGGTAAGCATCATTCTCGATAATCTTTTTGGAAACCTCATCCACGCTAAGCTTTCCATCTCTATAATCTTGTCCGGTCTGCGCAGTTTCAGGGCTAAACATAAAATAATTTCCAAAAACTTCATCTTTTACCCTTCCGTCATTCACAAAGTAGTCATAGTAGGCATCTTTGTTTTTTGTCAGACTGACCTGAGTATTAAATAAAGTAAGCTTATGATATACCTGATCGTTAACACTTGCCTGGTAGTTCAATCCCGTATTAAAAATTAACCTTCCCAAACCGATATTATTCTGTATTGATGCCCCAAGCAAAATAGATGATGTAGGCGTATAGCGTTTTGGAATGAATTTATAATAATTAAAAGGAAGCAGCAGCCGTGGAAAGTTCAGGGATGCCTGAGCTGAAATTTCGTATGCCGCAACTCTTTTACTGATATCTTTTGTACTTCTGATAGAACCAAATGTCCCTGAAAGGCTGGTAGAAAGGTTTTCTGCTCCTCTGAAAACATTTCGGGTAGTAAGGTCCACAGAAGGAGAGATCCCCAGATTTAAAACCTGAGAATAATTAATATCTGTTCCCACTTTTAGCTCATACTTTGGAAGTGGTTTCAATACATATAAAACATCAACAATGCTGTCGTTAGGAGATGTCATTCCGCCTTGTCTCAGGGAGTCTCTGGCTTTAACGATGCTGAAGTTATTCATCGATAAAAGATTTCTCTTGGTAACGTCCAGTTTTGTCTGGTCAAAGACCTTTTTACTGTCCGGAATAATAGCTCTCCATACCGATGAAAGTTTATACTTGTCATTCACCGTATGGAATCTTATTCTTCTTAAGCTGTCTTTTTTGGTGTTTTTAGGATAATCACCAGGTTCATCCACAATGGCCACATCGATATTTCCAAAGGTGGCTATTTTATAAGGAGTATCCAGTGAATCTTTATGGATTTCCAGTGTTAAAGGAACCTGCTTTCTGCTTTTAAGTGAATCTGCAACGAAATAAACTTCATCATTGGAAGCATTGAACCTGTAGAAACCAAACTCCCTCATCAGATCCGTAATCCTGGTAACTTCTCTTTCCAAAACGGTCTGGTCAAGAATCTGTCCTGATCGCACAAGGCTTCTGTTCAGATTATAGTTGTAATATCCTTTGATCCCCTGATCCGGAATATTATAGAAATAGTCCTTGATACGTGTAGGATCATTATGCTTGATCGAATAATTAACAGTAGCTTTTTTGGAAGCAGAATCCAGCGTGTGTTTAAAGTTGACATCTGCATCCCAATATCCTCTGTAGGTAAGTCTTTTCTTAATAGACTCAGCACTTTTTTCACTTCTTGTCTGATCAAGAATGACCGGCGGTGTTCCCCAATTGTGAAGTAAGCGGTCGAAAAGAAGACTTTTCCCGACACTGCTTTTCATATTATATTTAAGGAATAATGAATCTCTCAGCTTCTGATTTCTCATTTCACCGGGATAAGTCATATATTCGTTAAGGATGGTATCATATTTCGGATCTGCCATATTATAAAGGAGTAAACTCAATGGCATGAAAAGAAACTGCTTTTTGTTGGGTTTTTGCTGAATATAATCTTTGAGCTCCTCATCGAAAAATACCCTCTTATCTTCGAACTCTAAATTGTTCTTGGTAAGCAGGTATTCGCCCTCAGGAACTTTTTTTGTCGTACTACAAGCATAAAGGAGACCAACAAATGTTGCAAATGAGATAATTTTATAATATTTTTGAGGAGAATTCTTATAATGCTTACAGCTCATACAATAAAAGTTTTACAATCTTTAGATAAAAAGAAGTTCAGACAAAAATACAATTTGTTTTTGGTTGAAGGTAATAAAATCATTTGTGAACTTTTTAATTCTAACTTTAAAGTTAAAGAAATATTGTCAACCGATCCACAAAAATTGGACCGTACTGACATCCCTGTTACCCATATCTCTGAAAATGAATTAAAAAAAATCAGTTTTCTAAAAACACCAAAAGATTCCGTGGCGGTATGTTATCTTGCCGAGGAAGAAAAATGGGAAGATAAGAATATACAATTGGTTTTGGATGGACTCCAGGATCCTGGAAATCTTGGAACCATTATACGGTTGGCAGACTGGTTCGGGATTGAACAGATTATCTGCAGTGAAGATACTGTAGATGTATACAACCCGAAAGTGATTCAGGCAACCATGGGATCTTTTACCCGGGTAAATGTAGTATACACTGATCTTGTGGAATATCTTTCTAAGACAGAGAATGTAAATATCGGAACGGATATGGAAGGAGAGAACATCTATACTTTTGAAAAACCGGAAAAGATTAATCTCATTTTAGGAAACGAAGGAAACGGAATGAGACCGGAAACAGAAAAACTTTTACAAAAAAGTATCAGCATTCCGAGGTTTGGAAAATCCCAGTCTACAGAAAGCCTGAATGTATCAATGGCTGCAGGGATTATTTTAGGACAGCTATTTTCAAAATAGAAAATCAGAAACCAGAGGTTGGAAATTATTGTAAAATTTTACTGAATAATATCTGGCACCTGGTTTCTGATATCTGATTTTTATATCAATTGTTCCATACTTGAAACACTTTTGTTTTTCTGATAAACCTCCATCTTTTTTCTGACATATTTCAGTGCAATAGGAGCAAGGTAGATCAATGCCGCACCAATCAGTTTTTTCTTCCAGTTGGAACTTTTCATATTCTTTTTGGCGTAGTTTCCTACGATAGCAGTAACTCCCAGCTTTACCAGGCCGTCTGTAAGATTTCCTCCCTTGAAGGCAGAACTTGCAATTCCAACAGCTGTATTTTTGCTGATCAGCAGATCTTTCACCTCTGAAGTAAGCTGCTTGGCAATAACGTCCTTCCTTAGAACTACTTTTTCATCACCGTCTTCATCAACCTTTTCCTGAAGATATTGATCAGTTAAACCATTGGTAAACGCACTCAGGCTTTCTTTTGTATTTTTGAAGGTAAGAAGATTTTCCAGATCACTTATTTCATCCTTAAGCAGTTTTTTCTTTCTTCTTAATTCTTCTATGCTCTCGTATTTTCTACCCATAGTTTAATGATTTAAAAATTTAATAACCTGATCTGCAACAGTATTGACAATCTTTGTTTTGAAGGCAACCACAAACGCCATTACCAGCGCATAAAATGCTGCCACAATTAAGAATCCATAGGAATAATTATCCAGTGCTTTTCCAATAAGGAAAGCAATTCCAAAGTTGAAAAGGATAATAAAAAAAGCAAAAGCAACAAGCAGTACTACAAAGTAGGTAATGAGCCCGGCAGAAAGTGACGACTTTTCAGTCGCTTCAATTTTCAGAAGATCGATTCTCTTGGAGGCGTATTCTTTAATAGTTTCTATCATTGTTTTTTTTTAAAGTTACAAAAAAAGGAACTTTCGCACAAAAGTTCCTTTCTGTAATTTACTTAAAAAGTTAAATTACTTATTTTTTCAGATCATTCAGTTCTGCTTCTACATCTTTTGCCAAATCTGCAGTTTTAGAAACAATCTGATCTTTGTATTTGTCATATCCGTCTTTCACAGTATGGGCTACGCTGTTAGCTGTTTCCTTGAAAGTAGAAGAAATATTGCTGTACTGGTCTTTCACTTTTTCAGAAACCTCTCCGTATTTATTTTTTGCCTGATCTTTAAGATCGTTTGCTTTGGTTTTGATTTTTTTTCTGGTTTCTTTACCTTCTTCCGGTGCGTATAACATTCCTAAGATTACACCTGCCGCAGCACCTGCAAGAAGTCCTGCCAATATACCTGCTGTATTATTTCCTTTTCTAGACATTTTAAGTTTTTTAATAATTAATAATAGATTAGTTTTTACAGTAATAAAACTTACAATTTGTATACCAAAGAAGGCGCAAAGCCTATTAAAAATTGTTAAATCTTTTCGATGTGAGATAAAATAAGCTCTATGGTTTCCTCTTTGGTGAGTGCGGAATTATCAATTACAGTAGCATCGTCAGCCTGTTTCAATGGGGCTATTTCACGCTCACTGTCGATCTTGTCACGTTCTATAAGGTTTTGTTTTACCTGTTCCTTATCTGCTTCAATTCCCAGACCTTTCAGTTCCAGAAACCTTCTGTTGGTTCTTTCATCAATACTGGCAGTAAGAAAGAATTTATAGTCTGCATTTGGCAGAACTACTGTCCCAATGTCACGTCCGTCCATAATAACACCGCCTTTTTCTGCCAAAGTGCGCTGTGACTGCAGTAAAAAGTCTCTTACTTCTTTCTGTTTGGCAACAAGGCTTACATTATCAGATACGATATTGGTACGGATTTCCTTGGAAATATCAGTGTCATTAAGGAAAAGAATAAGGGTGCCGTCGTTATTTTTAAATTCAAGTCTGATCTTATCAAAAGAGGAGAACAGTGTATTCAGATCAATCTCACCGTTTTCATTCAGACAATGCTGCAAAGCATACCAGGTAACTCCTCTGTAAAGCGCTCCTGTATCCATATGAATAAGTCCCAGTTTATCCGCAATGATTTTAGAGATAGAACTTTTTCCGGTAGACGAGTACCCATCGATAGCAATTACAGGTTTTTTCATACTGCAAATTTCAAGATTTTTTTTAGAAAATCAAGAAGAAGTAAGAAAATTTCGGAATAATTAAGAAATTTCCGGTTAGGAAGATTATTCTCCTCTGTGGCTGGAAAGGTCCATGGAAATTCCTATCTGATTGACATTTGAAGAGTTGTGATATCTTACGTGGGCATAATCAATACGGAATCTGGAAACTTTCACTCCAAATCCTGCAGAAAGTCCCGAGAAGTTTCTCTGATCGGCAACCGCCAGTTCATTTCCTCTTTTTACATTATATCCCAGTCTGATATTGAAATTCTTTTCCGGAAACAATTCTGCTCCCAAAGAAAAGTGGTCTGCGATCTTTCTTCCGGCACCTACTTTTTGCCCGTCCAGATTTTCTTCTGAAGAAATATCAAACTTCTGAAGATCGTGTGCAGTAATGGTGATGGCAAGAGGGAAGTTCTTGATGATTTTGGTATATCCGAGATCGATTCTGAAAGGAAGATTTTCTCTTGTCCCATTAAAGGATTTCAGCTGAAAGCCGAAATTTCTCATTACAAGCGAAACTACTTCTTTATTCTTTTTATTATGATAGGTAATTCCCGCTGTTCCTGAGATCGCGGAAGAAGTATAGTTGTCAATTTTTGAGGTAATGAAATTAAGTCCTCCACCAATCGTCCAGTCTTCTTCAAACTGGTAGGCATAGCCTGCACCAATAGCGACATCTGAAGCTTTAAATTCTCCGTTTTCGAAACCGCTTTCATCCGTCCTCGGAATACTTCCGTAGCTCATATACCTGGCATTGATGGTAGCCATATGGCCATTTTCAAAGTCTTTGGCATAAGCAATCGTTCCGTATTTCGAGTCGGCAAGGTAGGCCGTTGCGTTTACAGAAAGCTGTTTGTCAGAATCTTTATTTAAAAGGGCAGGGTTTGCAATAGCAAAGGAAACATCATAATCTCTTACCGAAATTGCATCGCCGCCCAAAGCAGCCTGTCTTGCAGATACAGGTACATTTAAGAACGGATAAACGTTTGTTCCTGTTTGCGCATAAGAAACAATTCCTGATAGAAATAATGAAAAAATGATAATTTTCTTCAACTCAATTTATAATTAATGCAAAAATAATCCTTTTTCGTACTTTTCAAAATATTTCTGACATTATTTCTATTTAAATATTTTTCTTTTATCAATATCATTAATGATTATATTTGCAAAATCAAATTCCGGGGAAACCCGTACTAATAAAAAGTTACTTAAAAATAAAAGATGAAATATAAAAGAATCCTTCTGAAACTGAGCGGTGAGGCCTTAATGGGAAACAGACAATACGGTATTGATACTGAAAGACTGCAGGAATATGCATCTGAGATCAAAAAAGTAGTTGAAAAAGGCTGTGAAGTAGCGATCGTAATTGGAGGAGGAAATATCTTCCGTGGTGTAGCAGGAGCTGCAAAAGGTATGGACAGAGTGCAGGGAGATTATATGGGAATGCTGGCCACTGTAATCAACGGAATGGCTTTACAGGGAGCATTGGAAGATGCAGGAATCAAAACAAGACTTCAGTCTGCTATTGAAATGGATAAAGTAGCTGAACCTTTCATCAAAAGAAGAGCGGTAAGACACCTTGAAAAAGGAAGAGTAGTAATCTTCGGAGCAGGTACAGGAAACCCTTATTTTACCACGGATACAGCGGCTACATTAAGAGCCATCGAAATCGGAGCTGATGTAATCTTAAAAGGAACAAGAGTAGACGGAATCTACGACAGCGATCCTGAAAAGAATGCAGATGCTGTAAAATACAATTCATTATCTTTTGATGAAGTATTTGAGAAAAACCTTAAAGTAATGGATATGACTGCATTTACTTTAAGCCATGAAAATAAATTGCCAATCATTGTATTCGATATGAACAAAGATGGAAATTTAGAAAAAATCGTAGACGGAGAAAATGTAGGTACTTTGGTTAATTTATAATCAAGGTAAGCCCTAAAAAATATAAAAACACCTGTTACAGTAATTGTGACAGGTGTTTTCATTTTAACACTAATCTCAATTATTTATCCGCACTGGCATTTTGTGTGATATTTTCCTTTTCAACCAAAACATAACGGGAAGAAATCCACCCAATGATCTGATCGATTATTTTCAGAATCATCTCCAATTCGGTGACAGCAGTTACGCCCGGTACCAGCTTCACATCTGGTTTTGGTAATGGCTGTTGTAAAATAAGACCATTCACTTGTGGATTAGATCCTTCCGCAGGAATACCATTATACATTCCCACATGCTGTACTGAGAGCTGAAGCATATAGTCCTGCAAATTCTCAGGGGGCGTTTTGATGCTAACCGAAGAAGCACTGGAGTGTTGGAGCTGGCCCGGAAGCGATTGGTTTTGTATTCTTGTATAGCTGGCTCCTGAATTTGAGGAATCATCAATCGCCATCTTTTGTAAAGCGTTTAATAAGGAGGCCGTGAAAAATGTAGGAGCTTGCCCATAAATCGTTGCAATTTTCCCCAGTTCCGATACCGGCCATGCATGAGGAACAACGTCCAGATCGTTCCAGTGCATGGTATTCCAGCTTTGGTAAGTACCTGTTTGTTGCTGCCATCCTGGAGGCAATGGAGGGAATTTACTATTGAACAGATTGGCGAATGCTGCCTCACCTGGCGTTGGCCCGGCGGTAGGATATACAAGCGTTACCCCGAAAGCATCCAGATCTTTATTCTCTTTCAGATAAAGGGCAAGGGTAGGAGATAGTGCTCCGGCAAGACTGTGTCCACAAAATATAATGGCCGTACCCGGATCCGGATTTAAGCCTGCCAGAAACTGTTGGAGTGTGGTATTGGGTGAAGCTGCGGATGGAGGACTTTCAAGCCCGAGAAGGATACTTATACCAGTAGCAGTTCCCTTTGAAATATAAGGGTCAGTGCCATTATACGCTGATGGAGTGAAATTGGAAGGGTTATAAGTCGTCCAGTTGACCACTTCCGCAACTGAGAAATCTTCTGTTTCCCAATCGTAAAGTGATGAAGGATTAGTGGCAGCAATAGCCACAACGTAAGTCGGTAATGTAGGACCTCCCGGAAATGCGACAGCATTAGACTTTACAACATATAATGCATTGTCTGCAACACCCGTAGGAACTCCCTTTTCATTTTTTTCTTCGATCAGGGCAGGTCCCCAGACCAGATCCCAGTTTCCTAATTCCGATACGGCTGAAGGATTTGCTGTGGAAGGTGTTTTCTGATCCATTATTTTAACCGGAGGAACATTGTTAAAATAATAGGATAAATCATACTGAAGCTGTTGCTGCAGTTGGATACCAAAACCGTTGTAGTTTCCGGCACGGTTGGCAAGACCTGCCATACCGAAAACTTGTTGGTAGGCATCTAAAGATGGATTTGTCATGATGTGATTGGTTTAAAATAAGGTTAAAATTTTTAATTGAAAAGACTAATACATTCCGTTTTTTATGGCAAGCATTCCACTTAAAATACCTGCCAAATCTTTGTTTAAAAGAGCATAGTAAAGGACGTTATTAAAAATGATATCACACTAAGTAGAAATAACCAAAATATTCGGTAGGTATTTGTACCTGAAGTTTTTTTTACTTTCGGTTGAAGTATAGATGAGCGTGGACAAGATGCAAGAGGAATAAATTAAGAAAATGTCAGTTACGCAAAAGAAATTGTAAAAATCCAGTATAAATATTTTTATATTAATTTTAATTTCATTAGATTAGAGATAATGGTACTATTGCCAGAATTAAAAAAATCTCGAATATGGAGCAGAGTATTTATGGTCATATAATCAAAGTGATCGAAGTGGAGGGAAGAGAAAGTTTTCCCTATGAGGAAATGGCTAAATTGTTTGGTTTAAAGTCACAGCAATATCAACAATTAGCGAAGAAAGCTGGAGGTTATAAGTTGAGGTCGCTTATAACGAAACAGACAATATTCTTCAATAAGATTTAAGTTTAATAGCCTTCTCTTTGAGAGGGCTTTTTTATATTTCCTCAAAACGAAAACTATGATATTATTGACTTTGACAACCGAGAAAATATTTTTTTTAACAGATGTTAGCAAAACAGTAATACCTTTGTTTGCAGCAATAGGAGTACAGTGATGGGATCTTACCTCAGCTATTGGGGACGATTTTAAAAAGTTTGTGACGAGCAAACGTTATTTTTAAGCGATCTAACGAAGGAAGATTTATTCATTTTGCCTAACGATTCCAGATGACTTTCAATTTTGTTTGCCTGTCCTATTCAAAAATATCAACGTTTTCACAAAATACAGAATGCAGTCTTACCAGAATATGGAAATAATCGTTATTTTTGCAGCACTGAATAGTAAAAAATAATTTAAAATAGTAAGGAAACCCTGATGTTTGCGGTGTTTTTGGATTTAATTAATTGATATTCAGTTGAATTAATAGATGTGTAATTTATCAAACTTTAATATAATAATGGAAGAATTAGATCTTATATTAGAATCTGTAAAACAAGACATGGATGCAGCGGTAAAGCACCTGGATCACGCATTTCAAAGAATTAGAGCAGGACGTGCTTCTACGGCAATGGTTCAGGATGTAATGGTAGAATATTATGGAGCAATGACTCCTATCAACCAGGTTGCGAATGTTTCTGTTCCGGATGCAATGACAATCTCTATTCAACCTTGGGACAGAACGGCAATCAATGCGATTGAAAAAGCGATCATCAATTCCAACTTAGGTTTTGCACCTTCTAACAACGGGGAAAACATTATCCTGAATGTTCCGCCTTTAACAGAGGAAAGAAGAAAGGAACTTGCAAAGCAGGCTAAAGTAGAATCTGAGAACACTAAAGTAACGGTAAGAAACGCAAGACAGGATGGTTTAAAAGAACTTAAAAAACTGGAAGGAGTTTCTGAAGATGTTGTAAAAGGTGTGGAAGAGGAAATCCAGACGTATACAGATAAATATGTAAAACTTTGCGACGAGCATCTTAAAACAAAAGAAGCTGAAATTATGAAAGTATAATTTTCAGTTTTGAAAATATTATGAGAGAGGTTTCTTTTGAGAGGCCTCTTTTTTTTGTGATTTTTTACTATGACATTTCACTTTTTACAATGCAATACATTCTTATTCCATACGATATTGTTAAGTATTTACGTTCATTCATTATATTTAATGAATTATTCCTGACGTTTAATTAAAAAACAGGAAACAGATACTAAAAATGATGACAAAAATAATCGGGGTAGGAAATTATATCCCATCGGAAACAATAACCAATTTATTTTTTGATAAACATGTTTTTCTTAATGAAGAAGGGATATTATTGAAAGAGAATAATGCCTCCATTACGGATAAGCTTAAAAAGATTACGGGTATTGAAGAAAGAAGATATGCGCATAGTACACAGGTTACTTCGGATCTGGGGCTTATTGCGGCGCGTGAAGCCATAGAAAATGCAGGTGTTGATCCTGAAACATTGGACTATATTATATTTGCGCATAACTTCGGGGATGTTCGTTTCGGAACCGTTCAGTCTGATACGGTGCCCAGCCTTGCTGCAAGGGTTAAACATTTATTAGGGATCAGAAATAATTTCTGCGTAGCCTATGATGTTCTTTTTGGATGTCCGGGATGGATTGAAGGGGTCATACAGGCTCATGCGTTTATCAAATCCGGTTTGGCAAAACGATGTTTGGTGATTGGGGCAGAAACACTATCCCGTGTGGTAGATATTCACGACAGAGACAGTATGATTTATGCGGACGGAGCAGGAGCGGCAGTTCTGGAAGTAAATCAGGATGATGATGCCGGGATCAGGTCTCATTTATCAGCTTCTTATACCCTTGAAGAGAAAGACTATCTGTATTTTGGAAAATCTTACAACAACGAAAGATGCCCGGATACCCGATACATCAAGATGGATGGCAGGAAAATTTATGAATTTGCTCTGGTCAATGTTCCGGATGCGATGAAAAGATGTCTTGACAACAGTGGATATTCCATTGATCAGTTGAATAAGATTATCATTCATCAGGCGAACGAAAAAATGGATGAAGCTATTGTGAACAGGTTTTATCAATTATATGGAAAACCGGTTCCGGAAAACATTATGCCTATGGTTATTCACAAATTGGGAAACAGCAGTGTAGCGACAATTCCTTCTTTGCTGACGATGATTTTAAAGGATGAACTGGAACATCATAAAATCAAAAAAAATGATATCGTATTATTTGCGTCAGTAGGAGCAGGGATGAATATTAATGCTTTTGTGTATCAGTTTTAAAATATAAAAAAGAGATTGGCTCAAAGGTCAATCTCTTTTGTTTTTATAAACATTGTATTGAGCCTTTCTGGTCTTTATGTTTTAATAGAGATTGGTAGCTCTTAAAGATTTCATCCACATTACACCTGATTTCTTTTCCCGGAATCGTATCCGGAGCTGTTTTTTCTTTCTGGTCAGATTTTATGCTGTATTTCTTTTCAAGACATTTCAGCGGCTGATTATTCTGAAGGTAGATACGGGTTTCTGTAATATCATCTTTTGTCACTGGTTTTTCGGGTGTGCCGCCATCAAAATTCCATACCGTCTCCTGTCTGAAAATAAAAAATGGTTTCCCGTCTTTTATAAAATATTTTTCAGATGCCGAAAAATGACTGTGTTCTGCATAAAAATGCTCTATTACTTTAATTTCATCCTTGTCAGAATAAAAAATTACTTCTCCTGAAGGTTCATCATTACAATCGTAATTGAATTTTGAAGAACCCAGCTTTTTAGTTTCCAACTGAGTCTGAAGGACAGCATATTGTTTTTTGATCTGATCAATAGGATCCTGTGCAAGGTTGGTGTGTACAGAATCCTTTTGCATTACAAAGGTATCCCTGGAAACAGATTCTTTATAGGACGTTTTCTCTTTTTCATTTTTACAGGAAGCCATAAGAATCACGCCTGCTGTCAGAAATAGGATTTTCATATGATAATTTGTTTGGTGGCTGATAAAAGTACAAAAAAATTAACAGCATGAATTATTGATATAGAATCGTATAAAAAAAGCTCCGGAATTTCTCCGAAGCTTTTAATCTTATTTTTACAATCAGAATTATTGATATCTCTGATGTTCTTTACTTTTTGTAAATCTTTTGGTGATGGGTTTGAACAATGCTTTGTATTTTTCTGCATCAAACAGTTGTGAATCTGTAAGGGCTTTATAAGTCATCCAGACTCCAAAAGGAAGAAGGATCAGGTTAGGAAGCCAAGCTGCCAGATAAGGATTCATTTTTCCGCTCCAAGACATGTTTTCTACCCCAACATTCATTACATAAAAGATGATGAAAATAACGATAGCGATGATTACCGGAAGTCCCATTCCTCCTTTTCTGATGATAGACCCTAAACTCGCTCCGATCAGGAAGAAGATGATACATGTTACAGAATACGCAACAATTCTCTGCTGGTAAATAACGACTTTACTGAAGTATTTTACGTTAGAACTGTATTCATTCTTTTTAGATTCCAAAGTAGATTTCAGGTTGTCAAGCCTGTTATAGGAATTATAAATGATTTCCAGTTTTTTATCCCCTTTTACGGTGTCCAGTTTGATCTGGGTTTTCGGCGCTACTTTATGTTTATTCCCTTTATCCATGTAGGTAATCACAGAGTTGGTCTGGTTAAGAACCTCGGATCCTATATTATCAAAGAACTGCTTATTGTCTTTTTTGGTTTTTGTAATCGTTCCGTCAAGCTGATTGTAGGTCTGGAAACGGTAGTCATCGGTAATCTGTTCTTTTTCGATGGCTTTATTAATGATTTCACTGATGTCAAAGTGAGATACCAATGTATCAAACTTAATCGCCTGGTCAGGTTGTTTTAGCCTTACATTATCACCTTTTCCGGCAAAAGCATCTTCAAATACATATCCGTTATACAGAACAAGCTTTAGAAAGTTTTTATTGGCTGCCGGAACAAATTTCCCTTTTTCAGCCACTACAGATTGCTGGTTTTCGTAAGCATTGGCTTTTTTATGAACAAAAACGCCTTCAATATTTTCTCCGTTTTCCCCATAAATTTTATCAAATTTTACCATATAACCTGGAATCTGATCAATAAACTGTCCCGGAGTAAAGTTGATAGCCGGTTTCGTTTGGGCAATATTGAAAAGCATGTTCTTGGCTTTCTTCTGAAAATCCGGAATAATATTGTTGGAAAAGAAAAACAACATGATAGCAAGTGCCGTGGAAATTCCAAGCAATGGAGTCATTACTCGCGTTAAAGGAATCCCTGCGGCTTTCATCGCTGCAAGTTCGTAACGTTCTCCAAATTCACCGAACGACATAATACTCGCCAGAAGGATCGTAAGCGGGAGCACCATACTGATGACGTTTACCCCAAGATAAAAAAGAAGTTTAAGGATTTGCCAGTAGCTCAATCCTTTTCCCATAAACTGTCCCAACTGTACCCAGATAATGTTTACAATAAAAATGAAAAACAATACGCTGAATATAAAGAAAAACGGTCCAAAGAAGGTTTTTATGATATATCGGTCTAGTATTTTTAACATGCGCCAAAATTAATCAAAAAGCCACAAAGTTTACTTGTGGCTTTTTATATTTTGTTATTTTTTTAGCTTTAAAAGTAAATTTACTTAGTTGTGAATTCACTTTCAGCTTTTTAAAGTTCTGTAACGATGTAGTTTTTAAACTTATTTTTGTCAAAAACAAACATATTGGGATCCAGCTCCTGGTTTTCTTTATACTCTTTAATAGCAATTACAGCAACATCTTTGTTGTTTCCATGCTGTTCCAGTTTTACCATTTGCTTTTTCGCTGAATCTACAAAAAGGTATACGTATTTTATTCCGTTCGCTTTTACCGGAGTCAGTTTAATAAAGTCAGCATTCACGCCGTTTACCACTTTCTTACCATTGTAAGTTACATTATAATCGTTTCTATAGGTGGTAAGGTAGTTGATAGGGGAGAACATGGTGCTGCTTCCGTTCGGTTTAGCAATGGTTACTTCCATATCATCAGCATTGATGTTGTAAATTTTATTACCATCAAAGATCTGCTCGGTATCCATGATCTTCAGTTTGTATTTCTCTCCTGCTACGTAATAAATACCAGGTTCTGTTTTTGTCACCTGTCCGTTAAGACCGCTTCCAAAAGAAAATTTGAAGTAAGAATTCTTTTTAGAATTGTAGTTGGCTGTAATATCATCCAATATCTTTTTAGCTTTCGCATCAATCTTCTGAGCGTTGGCCATACCTACTGCACCTACAACAAAACTTCCCAATATAACTTTTGAAATAATATTTTTCATTTTCTTAATTTAATAATCATTAGATTTTCTTTAATTCTTAAGGTTAAAACTATTCGTTTTTCCTTTAACTACGCAGATCTTCCAAAAACTGTTCCAAAGAATGAAGGTCACTGATCAGAACCTCTCTTGCTTTGGCTCCGTTAAAGCCTCCCACAATACCACTTGCTTCCAGCTGATCCATAATTCTTCCGGCTCTGTTATAGCCCAGCTTCAATTGTCTCTGAAGCATTGAGGTAGATCCCTGTTGCGTGGAAACAATAATTCTTGCAGCTTCTTCAAATAAAGCATCTTTTTCGTTCGGGTCAAAAGCACCTACAGTACTTGTTGAGTCTTCTGAAACATATTCAGGAAGCAACAATGCTGAAGCATATCCTTTTTGTTCCCCGATAAACTCTGCCAGTCTTTCCACTTCCGGAGTATCTACGAAAGCACACTGAAGTCTTAAAATCTCGTTTCCATTGAAATAAAGCATATCTCCTTTACCGATCAGCTGATCCGCTCCCGGAGAGTCCAGAATCGTTCTGGAATCTACACTGGAAATTACTCTGAAGGCAGCTCTTGCAGGGAAGTTGGCTTTAATCATCCCTGTAATTACATTTACGGATGGTCTCTGTGTAGCTACAATAAGGTGGATTCCTACGGCTCTGGCAAGTTGTGCAAGTCTCGCAATAGGTAATTCAACCTCTTTTCCTGCCGTCATAATCAAATCAGCGAACTCATCTACTACCAATACGATATAAGGTAAATAACGGTGTCCGTTTTCAGGATTTAATTTTCTTTCCGTAAACTTCTTGTTGTATTCTTTTAAGTTTTTACAGAAAGCATTTTTAAGAAGATCATATCGGGTATCCATTTCAATACAAAGAGAGTTCAGCGTATTGATTACTTTATTGGTATCCGTAATGATAGCTTCTTCTGCATCCGGTAATTTTGCCAGATAATGTCTTTCAATTTTTGAATATAAAGAAAGTTCTACTTTTTTAGGGTCTACCATCACGAACTTCAGTTCGCTTGGGTGTTTTTTGTAAAGAAGGGAAGTAAGGATAGCGTTAATACCAACAGACTTACCCTGACCTGTTGCTCCTGCCATCAATAAGTGAGGCATTTTCGAAAGGTCAGCCATGAAGATTTCATTGGAAATAGTCTTTCCGAAAACTACCGGAAGATCCATATCCGTATTCTGGAATTTCTGAGAAGCAATGACAGAACGCATAGAAACCATCGTAGGATTTTTTCTTGGTACTTCAATACCAATGGTTCCTTTTCCTGGCATTGGCGCAATAATTCTGATTCCTAGCGCGGAAAGGTTCAGCGCAATATCATCCTGCAGTTTTTTAATCGCTGCAACACGGATTCCTGCTTCAGGAACAATTTCATACAAAGTAACTGTAGGCCCGATTGTAGCTTTAATCTCTGCGATTCCAACGTTGAAATTCTTAAGGAGTCCGACAATCTTATTTTTATTTTCCTCTAATTCTTCTTTATTGATAGAAATTTCTTCATTTCCATAATCTTTCAGCAGGTCAACAGGCGGCATCTGGAAGTTGGCCAGATCAAGCTTGTGATCATACAATCCATGTTTTTCTACCAGTTCCTGAGACTTTTTATCAGAATCATCCAAAACATCAACCACCTGAGCAACCTCTACATTGAATTTAATATTTTCCTGTGCCGGAGCAGTGGTTATTGCCGGAGATGGAGTAGAAGGTCTGATGTCAAATGCTTCCTCCGGGCTTGAAACCGGAACAATTGGTTTCGTAGAAAGATTTAAACTTACGGGTTGAGAAACCTCCTTAGGTTCTGCATCAAAAGAAGTGTGGTTGGGTGTAGTAATAGTTTCTATCTCGTTTGAAACCGGAACTTCAGGGAATCCTTTCGGAGGGTTTACTGGCTCTGGTTCTTTCATTGTATTGACAGGATTTGTAACGGGCTTGTTGGCAACATCACTCACCGTAACTCTGGAGGCGGTTTCTTCTTCCGCTTCCTCTGCTTCTTCTCTCAATTCTTCATCCGCTTCGAAATCATCGTTAGAGTCCGGCATCATAGATTTTACTTTTCCAATCGTATTTTCATTGATCTTATCCAGTTTCGCCTTGATAGAACTTGGACGGAGATTGAATTCAAGAATAAAATAGAGCAGAATACTCGCAGCTAATACAGTCCACAGACCTACTGCTCCGATAATGGAATTAAGGTAATCCATAATCTGATATCCATAGACACCTCCTAAAACACCTTGCCCTTTAGTAAGTGCTCCCATAAAAATAGGAAGCCAGCAGATAAAAAATAAAGAGTGGCCAATCGTTTTCCACGGTTTGAATATTTTTTTCTTAAGAATCAGTGTCCCTACCACAAGCAGTAAAAATGCGATGATGAATGAGGCAATACCAATACTTTCAAAAATGAAAATATTCCCAAGCCAGTCACCTACCTTACCAAAGATATTGGAAGATTTTATGCTTTTGTCCAGCATGGTTCCTGCCTGGCTTTGATCTGCTTTCCAGTTCATCAGATAAGAGACGAATGAGAATGCAAGAACAGCCGATAAAAGTATAAAAGTAAGCCCGAAAAAAATACGTGGCTTAGATAAAATTCTGCCTTTCTCAGGCGATTCAGTCGGTTTTTTTTGTGTCTTTTTATCCATAATATCAATGTCGCAAATTTAATGTTTTATTCAACACTAAATGAATCTTTTTTACCCAAAAAATATTTGGGTAATCCCGCTTTTATAAAGGTTATTTAAAATTTTTACTTTAAAAATATTTTCCTGTATGACAGAATAAAATAAGGGTATTTTTTTTGTTTATCCAAATCTGATACCGTTAAATTATATTAACTGTTTATCAATAGTTTTTCTTTAAAAAGATAATAAAATTTTCGATTTAAATAGATGAAGATTGAAAAAATTAACAATATTAGAAAGTATTGGATCTCAATACTGTTTTTTGAACTAGTTCAAAGGCCAGGACCTGAAGCCTCTGTAATTTTGGCCTATAAAATTTAAACATGAACAATACATTCACAACCTTTCTGACCTTAGGTCTGATCGTAATTTCAATGCTTACAATGAACGCACAAAAACAAAAAATGGAACACACAGCATTAATCATTATTGATGTACAAAATGATTATTTCCCGGGAGGAAAAATGACCCTTGAAAAAGCTGAACAAGCTGCCGAAAACGCAAGGAATATTTTGGAATATTTCAGGAAAAATAATCTTCCTGTCATTCATATCCAGCATATTTCTACCAACGAAGGCGCAACGTTTTTCCTTCCGGATACTGAAGGCGCTAAAATCAATCATCTGGTTTTACCAAGGGAAGATGAAAAAGTTATCGTTAAGCATTTTCCCAACAGCTTCAGAGAGACGGATCTTCTAGGTTATCTTCAGTCAAAGAACATTAAAAATCTGGTGATTACTGGAATGATGACGGATGTTTGTGTAGATACTACCACCAGAGCTGCTTTTGACTTCGGTTTTACCAATACCATTATCGGAGATGCCACAGCAACCAGAAATCGTGAACTGAATGGGGAGGTGGTAAAAGCAGCAGATGTACAAAAGTCTTTTCTGGCGGGGATATCTGCTCTTGGAAATCTCTATGCCCGTGTAATAAGTACCAATGAATTTTTAAAATAATGTTATTCTGGACATGCAGACACAAAGATTTTTAAGATATGCTTCTATGCAATCATCTGCAGAATCAGCTCAATCTGCGAGAGAATAAAAACAGTAAAAACGCAAAGACGCAAAAGGCTTAGGCTATATTATGTTTATTTTAAGGTCACAAAGATTATCTCCGATAACATTTAAAACACATCTTGCTGAAAATCTTCGATTTTCTTGCGTCTTAAAATAAACAATATGTATGATAAATCTTTGCGTCTTAGCGTTTACCCAACAAAAACTGAAGTTCTATTGCTTAGGAACAACAATAACTTAACATAACTTAATTCAATAAAGGTGTCAATAATTTTGATATCTTTATTTTGCTTAAAGAATCCTATGTCCGATTTACTTTTTAGAAATATCAGTCAATACGTCAACCTTTCAGAAGAGGATTTTCAACAGTTTATAAAACCTTTTGAACTCAAAGCGGTTAAAAAGAAAGAGGTTGTGCTTAAAGAAGGAGAGTATTGTCTCTTCGAAGGGTTTGTTCTGAGTGGTTGTTTTAAAGTCTACTATCTCAATGAAAGCGGATTTGAGCAAACCTTATATTTTGCTGTTGAAGGCTGGTGGATTACGGATATTGACAGCCTTATCAATACCGTTCCCAGTATTCTGAATATTGAAGCCCTGGAAGACAGTGAAGTATTGATGATTTCTAAAAAAGATAAAGAAGGTCTGTATAAAACAATGCCACAGATAGAAAAGCTTTTCAGAATCATGAACCAGAAATCTTCGGTGGCACTGCAGAGAAGAATTCTTTCCTTAACGGGTAAAACAGCAGACAAACGCTATCGTGAATTCCTGGAAAAGTATCCTGGATTGGAACAGAGGATTACCCAACAGCAGGCTGCTTCTTATCTGGGAATTACCCATGAGTTTTTAAGTAAAATCAGGAAGAAAATATCATTGGAAAAATAGGTATATTGCCACAGGTTTTTTTGTCATTTCAGAAATTGTATTCGATATGACAAAGAATGATAATTAATAACTGATTGAAGACTTTTTTTAATGGAATTATTTGGTGTCCCAGGAATTTTTATTTTCGTCTTTTTAGCATTGATCAGGCCTTTAACGGTTTTTTTTCATGAAATGGGACATGCTGTTACCGTATGGCTTATAACAAGAAAAAAAGTACATGTCTTTATTGGTTCTTATGGAGATAAGGATAACAGTTTTCCTGTCTATTTCAAAGATTTTTCTTTTTATATATTTAAAAATCCTCTTAAGTGGGGAAGAGGGCTGTGTGAATCTGAAGAAAAAAGATTTTCGGTCAATAAGCATATTTTATATGTGTTTGGAGGGCCGGCTGCCTCTTTATTATTAGCGTTACTCTCTTATTTTATCATTGCAAATACTCAGTTTCTTACATTGTTTTTCATCGTATTAATGGTTTCGTCAGCAATTGATTTTTTGATCAATATTTTTCCGAGCCAGAAAACTATTCGCATGAGTGATGGAAGATCGATATTTAATGATGGAAGAACTATCATTAATCTTATCCGGCAGAGAAAGCTCCCTGAAGAATATACAGAAGGAGTATATAAATTTCATGAGAAGAAATATCCTGAAGCTGCATCCATTTTTGATAGTTTATTACAGGAATCAAAAGACCTCAATATCTATCGGATGGCAATAGTATCCCATATTAACAGTAAGAATTATGAAAAAGCAAAAGAAATCGCTGTTCAATTCAAAGAAAATAATCCTTCTATGACTGCAGATGACTGGACGAATTTTGCATTAACATTTACTGAAACAGGAACATTGGAAGAATCTCTTGAATATTATGATAAAGCTTTGAAAATGAATCCTAACAATAAATTTGCTTTAAATAATAAAGGCTATACATTAATTCTTCTTGAAAAATATGAAGACTCTATCCCTTTATTAACCAAAGCCATTTCAGTGGATAAAAAATTTTCATATGCTTATAATAACCGCGGACTCGCAAAGATTAATGTAGACCTCTATGAAGAAGGACTCAGGGATATTGAAGATTCATTAAAGCTTGATGCTCAAAATGCCGATGCATATAAAAACTGGGGAATTTATCATATGAGAAAAATGGAGTACCAGGATGCACTGAATATGTTTTTAAAAGCGAAAGAAATGGATGAATCATTCTGTGGGATTGATGAATTAATAGCCGAAATAAAATTAAAAATGGAGGCCGGTTACAGGTTGGAATTATAATGGGTTTTATATCAATTAATTGCGGTAAAAATAGCAGGAGGAAAATAGAGTGTCTCGATCATCCGGATAGGTAATATGAATCCGAATTTTCACATTTTTAAAAATTGAATTTTTCTTAATGTTTTGCAGGCTTATTAAGAATGTTTCAAAATAGGCAAAACCGAGGCCAAAGTGATAAAAAACAGCTTTTTTTAAGCTCTTTGTGGTTTATCATGCTTATTTTTGCATGTCAAGTACAATAAATCATGAAGAAGCTCCAAGATATTCTTATCTCAACCAGGACAATGGCTGTATTGTTGCTGGTGTACGCATTCGCGATGGCTTATGCAACGTTCTTAGAAAACGACTACGGAACTCCTACAGCAAAAGCATTAATTTATGAGGCTAAATGGTTCGAACTGATCATGGTCTTACTGATTCTCAATTTCATAGGAAATATCGGAAGATACAGACTGTGGAAAAAAGATAAGTGGCCGGTTCTTGTTTTCCACCTTGCCTTTGTTTTTATCTTTATCGGTGGTGCTATCACCAGATACATCAGTTTCGAAGGACAAATGCACATCAGAGAAGGTGAAACATCCAACGAAATTGTAACCGATAAAAATTTCTTTAAAATTCAGATCGAAGAAAAGGGTGATGTGCTGAATTATCAGGATGTTCCTTATCTGATGTCTCCGTTACACAAAGATTTGAAAGCAACTTATGACTTCCACGGAAAAGAAGTGAAAGTGTTTGCCAAGGAATACATCCAAAGGAAAAAAGACAGCCTTATCGCTGAGCCAAACGGGGCAGAGTATCTTCATTTGGTTTCAACCGGAAACACCGGAAGACAAAATATTTACATCAAACCGGGAGAAACAAAATCCATCAACGGTACTTTGGTGACATTCAACAGAGCGATTGAAGGAGCTGTTGAATTTAAAAATGAAGGCGGAAAATTATTCATCAAAACTCCTGTAGATGCAAGCTATATGACCATGGCTACACAGGCAACAGGAACTACAGTGAAAGATGAATTCCAACCTTTGGCATTGAGAAGTTTATATACCATTAACGAACTGAAGCTGGTAGTACCTGAAGGTCTTAAAAAAGGAAGACTGATGGCTATTGAAGGGGACAGAAAGAAAGATGCCAATGTTCCTGATATGCTTCAGATTGAGCTTCAGGGACCAAAAACAAAACAAATTGTAGACCTTTCGGTTGAAAAAGGAAACCCGAATGCTTACAAGCAGGTGACGATGGATGGTTTAAATATCATGGTAGGTTTCGGACCTAAAGTATACAACACACCTTTCGCATTGAAACTGGATGATTTCGTGATGGAAACGTATCCTGGAAGTTCATCTCCAAGTGCTTACGAAAGCCATGTGAAAATCATTGATGAAGGTAAAGAAACTCCCTATAAAATCTATATGAACCACGTTCTTAACCATAAAGGATATCGTTTCTTCCAGTCGAGTTTTGATCCGGACAGAATGGGAACCGTTCTTTCTGTAAACCACGATTACTGGGGAACATTGATTTCTTATATCGGATACGGACTTTTATTCCTTGGAATGTTTGTCATTTTCTTCTGGAAAGGAACTCATTTCTGGAAATTAAATAAAATGCTGGCTGACGTGAATAAAAAGAAAGCAGCAGGTATACTTTTATTGTTCTTAAGTTTAGGTTTAAATGCACAAAAAATCGAAACTCATGGAACAACTGACGGAAGCAGAGAACATATTCATGTGGAAGGAGATAACCATTCTCATGCTCCGGCTCCGTCTGCCCAGCCGCTTGACGGTGCTGCTCCAAAGCAGAATTCTCTGGCAACGCCAATGGGGAAAATGAGATCTATTTCTCCTGACGAAATCATTGCAAGAAACAAAATCAGCAAAGAACATGCTGATAAATTCGGATATCTTTTGGTTCAGAACTTTGAAGGAAGAATTGTTCCTATCAATACAGAGGCAATCGATATTTTAAGAAAATTATACAAGAAAGACGAATTTAAAGGAACAGACGGAAAATCTCTTACAGCCAACCAATGGTTCCTTTCTATCAATACAGATACTCCAAGCTGGACAATGGTTCCGATTATTAAAGTAGGGACTAAAGGAGGTGATGAACTGAAGAATAAAACAAAAGCAGATGAAGATGGTTATACTTCTCTGATGAACCTTTTCCCTGCAGATGCAAACGGTAATCTTACTTATATTCTTGAGCATGATTACAACACCGCATTCCGTAAGAAACCGGCTGAACAAACGAACTACGATAAAGAAGTAATTGCTGTAAACGAAAGAGTACAGATCTTCAATGAGTTCTTCAGCGGTCAGTTTATGAGAATTGTTCCTGTGAAAAATGATGCCAACCATACATGGCATTCATGGTTAGACCAGAAATTCGAACCGGATATGGAATCTCAGCAGGTAATGGGACCTTACTTTGCAGAAGCGCTTACCGCACAAAAAACCGGTGACTGGAGCAAAGCAGATGCAGAATTGAAAAAGCTTTCAGACTATCAGCAGAAATGGGGTAAAGCAGTTGTTCCTGCTAAATCCAAAGTAGATCTTGAAGTATTCATGAATAAAGTAGATATTAACTTCAAATTGTTAATCTTCTATACGCTTATCGGTGGTCTTCTTCTGATATTAGGTTTTGTTGAATTATTCAAATCAAATCAAAAATTAAACAAAATAATTAAAGTAATCATTGCGATTGGTTTAATTGGATATCTGTGTCATTTCTTAGGACTTGTGGCAAGATGGTATATCTCAGGACACGCACCTTGGAGTAACGGATATGAAGCGATTATTTTTATCTCCTGGGTTGGTATTACAGCAGGTTTGATCTTGTACAGAAATGCCAATGCATTGATTCCTGCAGCCGGATTTATGGTAGCCGTGATTATGATGGGATTCGCGCATGGAGGTTCTGCTCTTGATCCGCAGATTACACCGCTTGTGCCGGTATTGAAGTCTTACTGGCTGATTGTTCACGTAGCCATTATTACCTCAAGTTACGGATTCTTCGCGCTCTCGATGATTATTGCGGTGATCTCATTGGTATTCTATATTATCTCCAATAAAGAAACATATAAAATTCACCACGATACGACATTGAAAGAATTGGTAATTGTTTCTGAAATGTCATTAACGATAGGATTGTTTGCTTTAACAGTAGGAAACTTCTTAGGAGGAATCTGGGCCAACGAATCGTGGGGAAGATACTGGAGCTGGGACCCGAAAGAAACATGGGCATTCATCTCTATCATGGTATATGCATTTGTACTGCACATGAGATTAGTACCTGGATTGAGAAGCAGATGGGCATTCCACGTAGCAACCATGTTTGCATTCTGCTCAATGGTAATGACTTATTTCGGAGTAAACTATTACCTGAGCGGACTTCACTCGTACGCAGCAGGTGATCCTGTACCAGTACCAGCTTGGGTATACATCGGAATAGGAACAATGATTCTTTTATCTGTTGTTTCTTACATAAAGTTTAAAGCTTTAACGAAGAAATAAAATACTGAAACTATAAATTAAATCCCGGAATTCACTTTCTGGGATTTTTTTATTCCTATTTTTGCCGGATTTGGGACGAGTTATTTTAACGCTACGTTCGCAATGATGTCTATTATGATGAGTCATCGTTCGCAAAGGCATTTCATTCAGCAAGAGAAGAAGATGTTTTAGTTAAGCTGAAAGTAAAGAACTTGTACTTTTTTTAACGCTAAGGTTCGCAATGATTTTGGGATGATAAAATATAGTGCGCAAGGGCGTTTCACTCAGCAAAAGAAGAAAAGGTTTCAGTTAAGCTGGAAGTTTTGTAAAATGTAAAGAACTTGTTTTTTTAACGCTAAGGTTCGCAATGATTTTGGGATGATAAAATATTGTGCGCAAAGGCGTTTCACTCAGCAAAGTAATAGTGATCTTAGCTAAACGAAGTGGCTTTGCGAACAAAAATAAAATACATCCTAATAAATCAACCTCGCGAACTTTGCGTTAGCTAAAATACCCGAATCCTATATCCCGCACCCCGCACCCCGCCCCTCAAAAAAATCAAAATTTATCATTCATAATTCAAAATTTATTACCATCTTTATGATATCATAATAATATCAAATTAAAATTCAATCATGGAAAAAACATTAAAACCCATGTCGGGTTATCTTACATTGGTCATTTGCCTGGCCTTGTTTGTTGCAGCAGTATACTTCTTTGTGAGTGGAGTAGATCAAAGTATAGCCTATGTGGTTATCTCTATGCTTTGTTTTCTTCTTTCGTGCTTTTTCTTAAAAGGGTTAATGATTATTCAGCCTAACCATTCGAGGGTATTAAACTTCTTTGGAAAATATGTGGGAAGTGTAAAAGAGAACGGATTATTCTTTATCAATCCTTTATATTCATCACAAAAAATTTCTTTACGTTCCGAAAACCTGCAAGGTCAGACTTTGAAGGTAAATGATAAAATGGGTAACCCTATTGAAATTGCAGTTGTAATTGTATGGAAAGTAGGAGATACTTATAAAGCAGCCTTTGATGTGGAGCGTTATTCAGACTTTGTAAAAATGCAGAGTGAAGCGGCCGTAAGACATTTGGCGATGAGCTTTCCTTATGATAATTTAGAAGATGACCATGCTCCGATTACATTGAGAGAAGGAGGAGATAAAATCAATTCTATCTTGGAACAGGAACTTACAGATCGTCTTTCAAAGGCTGGAATCGTGATTCAGGAGGCAAGGATTTCGCACCTGGCTTATGCTTCAGAAATTGCGGGAGCAATGCTTCAGAGACAGCAGGCAACAGCTATTGTTGCTGCAAGAACCAAGATTGTGGAAGGAGCTGTAGGAATGGTAGACCTTGCTTTGAAAAAGCTTTCTGAAGAAAATATCGTAGATCTTGATGATGAAAGAAAAGCGGCAATGGTAAGCAATTTAATGGTGGTTCTTTGCGGTGAAAAAGCAGCAACTCCTATATTAAATGCGGGAACACTTTATAATTAAGAAGTGAACAATTAATAAATAGATTTTAGTGCAGATAGCTTTTACACTAAAACAGTCAGAAATAATGTTAGAGAATTTAGAAAATGAAATCAGAAAAAGCTCAGAACTCTTCGGAAAGCAAAGGCAAAAAATCCTTTGTGATAAGGATAGATGAGTCTACTTATAAACTTCTTGAAAAGTGGGCCAATGATGAATTCAGAAGTGTGAACGGACAGATAGAATACCTGCTGCATCAGAGCCTGGTGAATGCGGGGAGAAAGAAGACAGAGTAGGTTAAAAGGATCAATTGAAGAAGGAAAATCATATTTTTCGGGAGTAGAATTAGAAGAATCAGTTATTTTTTTTTCTTTTTTACATTACGGAAAATATAAAAAAAGCCTTCTTTTTTAGCCTTTCAATAAAGAAATAACAATTTGGTTAACCTTCTACCAAAAAGAAAGCAGAGAAATTTTCTCTGCTTTTTTATTGTATACAACTCTGGAGACTATCTGCTCCAACGTAAAATATAACGAGCCAAATCAAGCCTTTTATGGTAAAGAAAGCTAATCCTGCCCATCCCACACGCTTGAACCACTTTTTAAGCTTTGAGTTGTTTTCTTGTGAATTTTCCATTGGTGATTATCAAAAAGATTACCCTGCAAAGATAAGCATGTTTATAATTAGTCCAAATAAAAAGCCTGTTAAAAATTAAAGTTTTGAGGTTCATATAATATTTTTATCTTTAGAGAGAACGAAAAGTAAGATTTTATGTCAAAAAAAGTAAAGGATTTCGGAATTGAAAAAACACTTAGAAACCTTGGTCTCAAAGAAGAGAACAAGGGGACTTCAGTGGGCGGAAAATATTTCGCTTCAGGAAAGGTGATAGAAAGCATTTCTCCTGTAGACGGAAAGTTGATCGCTAAAGTAAAAACTTCCGGAGAAAGTGATTATGACAAAGTAATTGAAACTGCTCAAAAGGCATTTCAGGAATTCAGGCTGATTCCGGCTCCCAAAAGAGGAGAGATGGTAAGACAGCTGGGCTTAAAATTAAGAGAATATAAAGACGATCTTGGTAAACTTGTTTCTTATGAAATGGGTAAATCATTACAGGAAGGTCTTGGTGAAGTTCAGGAGATGATTGATATCTGTGACTTTGCAGTTGGACTTTCAAGACAGCTTCAGGGGTACACAATGCACTCTGAAAGACCTGGACACAGAATGTATGAGCAATACCATCCGCTAGGAGTGGTGGGAATTATCACGGCATTCAACTTCCCGGTAGCCGTATGGTCATGGAACACAGCACTGGCTTGGATCTGCGGTAATGTTACCATCTGGAAACCATCTGAGAAAACACCGCTTTGTGCTATTGCATGCCAGAATATCATGATGGAAGTTCTGAAGGAAAATAATCTTCCTGAAGGAATTTCAAGTGTATTGGTATCTGACCATGAAATCGGGCAGAAACTGGTAGATGATAAAAGAATAGCCCTTGTATCTTTCACAGGATCTACAAGAGTAGGAAGAATGGTTTCTTCTAAAGTAGCAGAAAGATTCGGGAAATCTATTCTTGAATTGGGTGGAAACAATGCCATTATCATTACTAAAGAAGCTGATATCGACATGTCGATCATCGGAGCTGTTTTCGGAGCGGTGGGAACTGCTGGTCAGAGATGTACGTCAACAAGAAGACTGATCATCCATGAAAGTGTATATGATGAAGTGAAAACAAGATTGGCAAAAGCTTATGGTCAGTTGAAAATCGGAAATCCATTGGATGAGAAAAACCATGTAGGACCACTTATTGATACGGATGCTGTAAACCAATACGAAGAAGCCATCAAAAAATGTAAAAAAGAAGGTGGGAAATTCGTTGTTGAAGGCGGAGTTTTATCTGGTAAAGATTACGAATCCGGATGTTATGTAAAACCTTGCGTAGCAGAAGTGAAAAATTCTTATGAGATTGTTCAGCACGAAACTTTTGCACCGATCCTATATTTGATTAAATACAAAACATTAGAAGAAGCGATCGCTATTCAGAATGATGTTCCTCAGGGATTATCTTCTGCCATCATGACCCAGAATTTAAGAGAGGCAGAATTATTCCTTTCCCATGCTGGTTCAGACTGTGGGATTGCCAACGTCAATATCGGAACTTCCGGTGCAGAAATTGGTGGAGCTTTCGGTGGTGAAAAAGAAACCGGAGGAGGAAGAGAGTCAGGATCTGACGCTTGGAAATACTATATGAGAAGACAAACCAATACTATAAATTACACCACGCAACTTCCTTTAGCACAAGGAATTAAATTTGATTTATAAAAGCTTTACTTAAAGCACTCAAAAAAACAATAAAAATTAATAACCTGAATGGTGAAACGCTGCATTATTAGGGGCATTTAATCATTCATTTATTAAATCACACTACAAATTTATTATGGAACACACATTAGATATAAAAGCAAATAAAGTAAAAGAAACAGTAGGAAAACATGTGTTGACAGACGGTTTCGATTTTGTGATGGATATTGAAAAATCACACGGATCATGGCTTTATGATAAACTGACAGACAGAGAATACCTGGATATGTTCTCTATGTTTGCATCAGCATCCATCGGATACAATCACCCTTATCTTGTTGAAAGATCAGAATGGTTAGGAAGAATGGCTGTTAACAAACCTACTTTGGCTGACGTTTACTCGGAAGAATACGCTCATTTCCTTGAAGTATTTGAAAGAGTAGTTATCCCTGAAGAATTACAATACGCTTTCTTTATCGAAGGCGGAACGATGGGCGTTGAAAATGCAATGAAGGCATGTTTCGATTGGAAAACCCGTAAAAACTTTGAAAAAGGATTAGACACTGAAGCTGGAATCTGTATCCACTTCAAACAGGCTTTCCATGGAAGAAGTGGTTATACGTTGAGCTTAACCAATACTTCTGATCCAAGAAAGTATCAATATTTCCCAATGTTTAACTGGCCGAGAATTTTAAATCCAAAATTAAAGTTCCCGATTACTGAAGAAAATCTTGAAGAAACCATCAAAAACGAAAATCTTGCTTTACTTCAGATCGAAGAGGCCATTTTGATGCACCCTGATAAAGTGGCTTGTATCATCATTGAACCAATTCAGGCTGAAGGAGGTGACAATCATTTCAGAGACGAATTCTTATTAGGATTAAGAAGAATCTGTGATGATAATGAAATCTTACTTATCTTTGATGAAGTTCAGACAGGGATTGCTATTACAGGAAAAATGTGGGCATTCCAGCATTTCACAGCAAAACCGGATATTATTTCTTTCGGGAAAAAGGCTCAGGTTTGCGGAGTTTTAGCCAATAAAGAAAAGTTTGATCAGGTTCCGAATAACGTTTTCAGAGAAAGTTCAAGAATCAACTCTACATTCGGAGGAAACTTTATCGATATGCTTCGTTTCCAGCTGGTAATGGAAGTAATCGAAAAAGAAGATCTTGTTGAGAACGCAAGAGTAGTTGGGGATTTCTTACTGGAAAGCTTAAAAGCCCTTGCTGAAAAATATCCTGAAAAAATATCCAATGCAAGAGGAAGAGGTTTAATGTGTGCTATTGACCTTCCTACTGCAGAGCAGAGAAACCACATGATGAATGAGCTTTTCAAGGACGGATTAATCATTCTTCCTTGTGGAGATCAATCTCTTCGTTTCAGGCCTCATTTGAATGTTACTAAAGAAGAAATCCAACTTGCTTTAGATAAAATTGAAAACAATATTAATAAAATTTAAAACCCGGGATTTGTAATTTTGAAAAAAACATTGTATATTTAGATACTCAAACAATTAGAATATGGAAAGAAGTACGAGAGTATCAGTTTATGTAAGTGATAACCCTTCAGAAATTCAGTTGGTTAAGTCTAAATTGGATGACGCGCAGATTGCAAATACCGTTGAAAATAACTATCTTACGTTTACTACTACGCCAACAGCCACTTCGCTGAAGGTTATGGTAGATCTGGAAGAAGAAAAAAGAGCATTTGAAATTATTGATGCTTACCTTCAACAAAGTGAAAATCAATAAACAATTTCATAATTTTAAATTTTACTACTTCGAACCGAAAATTAATTTTAATTAATTTTCGGTTTTTTAATTCATTGCAAACCATTAAAAAGAATATTTCAAAGATTGAATGAACAGCAGTTTTTATGATTTTTGAACTCTTAAATCATTCAATCTTTTAATCAAATTTTACAATATGAATCCAGAGATTACATTAAGACAAGCGGAAATTGAAGACAGAAACATTATTTGGGAAATCATTCAGCAATCCATCGAAAGAAGAAGACAGGATGGAAGCACCCAATGGCAGAACGGATATCCTAATCTCGGGACAGTAGAAAGTGACATTGCGAAAGGATTTGGCCACGTTATGACAGTGGATGGAGAGGTTGCTGTCTATGCAGCACTTATTCTTAATGATGAACCTGCCTACAGTACAATTGAAGGCGCCTGGTTAAGTGACGGTGAATTTGTGGTGGTTCACAGAGTGGCCGTAGATGAAAAATTTGCAGGACAGGGTATGGTAAAAAAACTTTTTGATCAGATTGAAGAATTTACCAAATCTCATGGAATTCAGAGTATTAAAGTAGATACCAACCATGACAATATTGCCATGCTGAAAATCCTTGAAGGCAGAGGTTATTCTTATTGTGGAGAGGTTCTTTTGAAAGACGGAATGAGAAAAGCTTTTGAGAAGATTATAATTTAACCAAAAAGTTAAATCCACTTTCATTGAATTTTTAAAACGCCCTGTATTTATAAACTCTATCAGGTTTGTTCGTTTGGTTCTGAACTAATTTCTACTTTTGTTCAAATTTTTATATTATGCACCAAAGTATAGAAATTGATGAAAAAATTTTTCAGGATGCCGTAAAATTCTATGGCACCGTGTTTAGCTTACCCCCTTTAGCATCAAAAATCTATTCCTACCTTCTTTTCGACTATGAGAAAGTAGGAATTACTTTTGACGAATTTGTTGAAGTGCTCTCTGCGAGCAAAAGCTCTGTTTCTACCAGTATTTCATTACTGCTCAATGCCCAGCTTATCGTAGACCATAACAAAATGGATGAGCGGAAACGGTATTTTTTCATCAATGATGAATACAAGAAAATACGATTCGAGAAAATTGTCCAGAAAATGCAGGACGAATTAAGACTATTAGATGATTTAAACAATTTTAAAAAAAGTAAAGACGATGGATACAACGAAAGAATAGAAGTTTACAAAGCACTCTTAAATAAAAACATAGAAAATATTCAGGAATCTCTTAATAAACTATAAAATGAATAATAAGCTAGTTATACTTTCCATTGCAGCGTTTTCACTGACAGCCTGCAAAAAAGAAGCTCCGAAACAGGATGGTGCCAAGCCGTATCCGGTTGTTTCCGTGGAGTCAAAAAATATAGTGGGTTATCAGACGTTTCCGGCTACCATTCAGGGTAGGGTAAACAATGATGTACGTGCAAAAATACAGGGTTATATTACCCAGGTATTGGTAGATGAAGGACAATATGTTACCAAAGGACAGCCTTTGTTCCGTCTGGAAACCAATATCCTGAACGAAAATGCAGCGGCTTCCAAAGCAGGAATAGGTGCAGCAGCATCCAGTGTTGCGGCGGCTCAGGCTTCTGTAAATGCAGCTCAGGTTGAAGTAAACAAACTAAAACCTCTGGTTCAGAAAAATATCATCAGCAACGTACAGCTACAGACTGCCCAGGCTCAGTTAGCTCAGGCTCAGGCTCAGCTTCAGCAGGCCAATGCCGCCAAAAGACAGGCTGAAGCAAATTACAAAGGAGTAGAAGCCAATATTGAATATTCTATCATTCGTGCCCCTATTTCCGGGGTGATCGGAAGATTGCCGTTAAAAGTAGGAAGCTTGGTTGGACCTTCTGATCAGACTCCTCTGACTACGATTTCTGATACTTCTGAGATCTATGCTTACTTTGCAATGAATGAAAAAGAATATTTTGATTTCCTTGAAAAATCTCCGGGAGCTTCTATGCCTGAGAAAATCAAAAACTTACCCATGGTTGAGCTTCAACTGGCCAATGGAAGTCTTTATCCCGAAAAAGGGAGAATTGAAGCCATTACCGGTCAGATTGATCCTACAACAGGGACAATTCAGTTCAGAGTTGCTTTCTCTAATGCTCAGAAATTATTAAGTAACGGGAACAGCGGAACTATCAGATTCCCTCAGCATTACGATAATGTTCTTGTAGTACCTGAAAGTGCAACTTATGAGCAGCAGGGTATCGTTTACGTATACAAAGTAGAAAAGGGAGATACTGCCAGAAACGTTGTTGTGAATGTGATCGACAGAATAGACAATATGGCTCTTATCAAATCAGGAGTTAATAAAGGGGAAACCGTTATTGCAGCTGGTATCGGAGGTCTGAAACCGGGAACAGCAGTAAAGCCGAAGCCAATTAAAATGGATAGTCTTGTTCAATCTATAAAACCGAAATTCTAATGATAAAAAACTTTATTAACAGACCGGTTTTATCTACCGTAATCTCAATCTTGATTGTGATTCTCGGGGTGCTAGGGCTGATCTCGTTACCGGTTACCCAGTATCCGGATATTGCGCCGCCTACGGTAAGTGTTTCCGCAAACTATACGGGAGCCAATGCTGAGACGGTAATGAAAAGTGTGGTAGTCCCTTTGGAAGAACAGATCAACGGGGTGGAAGGTATGGATTATATCACTTCCAGTGCCGGGAATGACGGTTCTGCTCAGATCCAGGTTTTCTTCAAGCAAGGAATAGACCCGGATATTGCAGCGGTAAACGTACAGAACCGTGTAGCCAGAGCAACACCTCTTTTGCCATCTGAAGTAACACGTTCAGGGGTGGTAACCCAGAAACAGCAAACCAGTGCCCTGATGTATATGTCTTTCTATTCTGAAAATAAGGATCTGGATGACGTATACCTTCAGAACTTTTTGAATATCAACATTATTCCGAACCTGAAAAGGGTAAATGGTGTAGGGGATGCCAACGTATTCGGTGGTAAAAACTACTCGATGAGAATCTGGCTGGATCCTGCAAAAATGGCTGCCTACAGTGTAACTCCTACGGATGTTACCAATGCCATTAATGAGCAGAGTAGAGAAGCTGCTGCGGGTTCTATCGGACAAAACAGCGGAAGTTCTTTTGAATATATCATCAAATACGTAGGTAAATTCAACGATAAAGAACAGTACGATAATATCATCATCAAATCTCTGGCAAACGGACAAAACCTGATGCTGAAAGACGTTGCCAAAGTAGAACTGGCAGGACAGTCTTATACAGGAATCGGGGAGAACGGAAACAATCCTTCCATCAGTATGGGGATCTTCCAGACTCCGGGATCCAACGCACAGGAGATTATTAAAAATATCAAAGCCTATCTGAAATCAGCTGAGGGAACTTTTCCACAGGGGATCAAATATACTTTTAACTTTGATACCAACGAATTCCTGGAAGCTTCTATTGAAAAGGTAGTTCATACCCTGATCGAAGCCTTCATTCTGGTATTTATTGTAGTATATATTTTCCTTCAGGACTTCAGGTCTACGCTGATCCCGGCCATTGCGGTTCCGGTATCTATTGTAGGAGCCTTCTTCTTCCTGAATTTATTCGGATATTCATTGAACCTCTTGACCTTATTTGCATTAGTACTGGCCATTGGTATTGTAGTGGATGATGCCATCGTCGTCGTCGAGGCCGTTCATGCCAAGATGGAACATGGTATTTCTGATGCTAAAAAAGCCACAGTAGAAGCAATGGATGAGATTACAGGAGCTATTATTTCGATTACTTTGGTAATGGCTGCAGTATTTATTCCGGTGACATTCATTACAGGGCCTACAGGGGTATTCTACCAGCAGTTCGGGATTACGCTGATCATTGCCATCATCATTTCTGCTATTAACGCATTAACGCTGAGCCCGGTTTTATGTTCATTATTCCTGAAACCTCACGCAGAGCATCATAAAGAGTATCAAAACCTGAATTTGCTGCAGAAGTTTTTCTATAAGTTTAATATAGCTTTTAAAACAACTACTGAGCGTTACGGAAGGGGATTTGTATTCTTGTTAAGACATAAATGGGTTACCTTAATTATTTTTGCTGTTACCGGAGGGATTTTATTCTGGGCAAGCAGCAGTATGAAGAAAGGTTTTGTACCTACAGAAGACAGAGGGATTATCTTTACCGATGTTCAGCTTCCTCCGGGAGCTTCTATGGAAAGAACATATAATGCTCTGAAAACACTTCAGGCAAAAGCACTGAAAGTTCCGGGAGTACAGAATGTGACCATTTCCACAGGTAGAGGATTCTTATCCGGAAACGGAAGTAACAATGGTCTTGCCTTTGTGAAACTGAAACCATTCGATGAAAGAAAAAAAGACGGACAGACTTCTGAAGATATCACCAAAAAATTATTTGGAATTGTAGGATCTGTTCCTGATGCTAAAGTAGTATTCTTCCAACCGCCAAGTGTACCTGGATTTGGTAACAGTGCAGGTTTTGAAATGGTATTGCTGGACAAGTCAGGAGGTGAATATGCTGATCTGGATGCTAAAACCAATGAATTCATCGGTAAACTGATGCAGAGACCGGAAATTCAGTTTGCACAGACTTCGTTCAATACTAAATATCCTCAGTATCAGATGGAAATTAATGTTCCTCTGAGCAAACAGCTTGGAGTTTCTGTAAACGACATTCTGGCTACCATGCAGGGGTATATCGGGGGTATTTATACGGCCGACTTTACCAAGTATGGAAAGCAATTCAGGGTGATGGTTCAGGCTCTTCCGGAGAACAGACAGAATATTGACAATCTGAATCAGCTTTATGTCAGAACAGGATCAGGGATCATGACTCCGATCTCACAGTTTGTAACATTGACAAAAGCATACGGACCACAATCCGTAAGCCGTTACAACCTCTTTACTTCAGTGAAGGTAACGGGAGCAAACTCTGACGGATACAGTTCCGGGGATGCCATTGCAGCAGTACAGCAGGTGGCGGATGAAACCCTGAATCAAAACTATGCTGTAGAATTTACCGGGTTAACGAGAGAAGAATTAAATTCAGGATCTCAGACACTTCTGATTTTCGGGTTAAGTTTGATCTTTGTTTACTTTATCCTTTCTGCCCAGTATGAAAGTTATATTCTTCCGCTGATCGTTATTATTTCCCTTCCTCTTGGGGTAATGGGAGCTTACTTCGGCCAGAAGATTATGGGACTGGAAAATAATATTTACTTCCAGATTGCCCTGATCATGCTCGTGGGACTACTGGCGAAAAATGCAATTCTTATTGTTGAATTTGCTGTTCAGAGAAGACATCATGGAGAAACCATTGTAATGTCAGCTATCAATGCAGCGAAAGCCAGGGTGAGACCTATTCTAATGACATCATTCGCCTTTATTTTCGGTTTATTGCCGCTGGTTCTGGCAAGTGGAATTGGAGCAGTAGGTAACAGATCTATCGCTACGGGTGCGGCAATCGGACTATTGATAGGAACTGTTTTGGGATTATTTGTAATTCCGGTTCTGTATGTGATTTTTGAAACACTGCAGGAAAAAATCAAACCTATCAAAAAAGAAGATATCAATTTAGCAGAATAAAATTAAGATTTAAGAAATTAGAAGTTAGAAATTAGAGATAAGTCTAAAAACTAACTTCTAACTTCTAAACTCTAACTTCTAATTAAAAATAATGAAGAGTTTATTAAACATCATAAAAGGAATCACTTTTTCAGTTTTCATACTCGGAGCCATCTCATCCTGTATGGCAAGAAAAGAATATGAAAGACCGAAAAATGTTGTAGACGAAAAGCTTTTCCGTACAGACATGCTTCCTTCGGACAGTACCAATATTGCAGATATTTCATGGAAAGAAATATTCACTGATCCGATATTGCAGGGGCATATTTCTAAGGCACTGGAGAACAATCTTGACATCAGAATTGCATTAGAAAGTATTAATTCTGCAGAAGCGTATCTTAAACAAAGTAAAGCAGCCTATCAGCCGACCCTTTCTATAGGACCCAACTATACATTTCAGACTCAGTCTATCAATACTCAGTTTGGACAGATCATCGGATCGAGACGTTATGTGAACCAGTTTGACATTACGGCAAGTATCGGATGGGAAGCTGACATCTGGGGCAAATTAAAGGCACAGGAGAAAGCACAGCTGGCTGCTTATTTAGGAACTGTTGCAGCCCATAAAGCGGTTAAAAGCAGTTTGGTGTCTTCCATTGCTTCTGCATATTATCAATTGTTAACATTTGATGCCCAGAAGAAAATCATTACAGAAACCATTGCGGTAAGAGAGAAAAACCTTGAAGCTACCAAGGCTTTGAAAACTTCCGGAACAGTTACTGAAGTGGCGGTACAGCAAAGTGAGGCGCTTGTTTTCAATGCCAAATCATTACTGATTGATATTGATACACAGATCCAGCTGCTTGAAAATACCATGAGTCTTTTGATGGGAGAGCCTTCTCATGCTATCGAAAGATCTACATTGGAAGGGCAAAAACTTCCTATTGATTTGAAATTAGGTTATCCTACTCAACTTCTGGCTAACCGTCCGGATGTTATGAGAGCAGAGTACAACTTAATGAATGCTTTTGAGCTAACCAATGCTGCCAAAGCTCAGTTTTATCCAACTTTAAAACTGACAGGAAGCGGAGGCGTGCAGTCGGTAGATATTGACCATTTATTCAGTGTAAATTCATTGTTTGCCAATGTAGTTGCCGGACTGGCTCAGCCTATTTTAAATAAGAGACAGATTCAGACCAACTATGACGTAAGTCTGGCCAATAAAGAAACTGCCTATTTAAACTTCAGAAAAACAGTTTTAACTGCCGGAAAGGAAGTTTCGGATGCCATCAGAGTTTTCTCTGTTCAGGATTCATTCATCGAATTGAAGCAAAAAGAACTGGATGCCTACAAAAAATCGGTTGATTATTCCCAGGAACTAGTGAACTATGGGATGGCTAACTATCTTGAGGTATTGAATGCAAGTGTGAATTCATTGAATGCAGAGCTTAACATTTCCAATGCAAGATACAGTAAAATGAAAGCAGCCGTAGAGCTTTATCAGGCTTTAGGCGGAGGCTGGAAATAACCGTATTCTGCAATGTAATATCATAAAAACGTATGTCAGCAATGGCGTACGTTTTTTATTTTAAACTTAAAGAGTTTGCAAAAAACCTATAAAGCAGCCAAGCTTTCCATGGCTTTTTTCTCTTTTTCAGATATTGTTTTTAAAATATCCGAAGCCTGATGAATATATTGAATTTCCTTTGTTTGGCTTACTTTTTCAAACAGCTGAGATACATTTGTCCAGAGTTCGACAATTTCTGTGAAGGCTTCATAGCCTGATTTTAAAGGATCAAGCTGAAGGAGTTCATAGCTTTCTTTCAAAAAATCACGGTATAAATTTCTGAACAAAGCACCACCGGTTCCTGCTTTTTCCATCAGTATTGCAGCTTGTTTAAATTCTCCTTCAATATCTTTACTAGTATTGAACCATTTGACAATTTCAGTACTTGTTTTTAAAATCCCTTTATAAGAAATATTGGTAATGGGTGGATTCAGATATTCAGCCGTATTATTTTTGATCGCAATGATAATAGCTTTTTCCAGATAGAATTTTCTGTCTGTTTTTCTTATGGTATAATACAGATTTCTGGAAGCCATAGGACCTTTTTCTGAACGGGCCATAGCCAGACTTTTTAAAGATGTTTGTACTTTTCCACCTTGTTGTCTGGTATCAATCAGGAAAGCCTCTTCATCATCATAGCCATAAATAGCAGCATAATGTCCGGCAAAGTGGAAAGGATTTGAGAAATATTCAAGATGATAGCAATCCATTTTCAATCCTACTGCCTGCCCACTATTGAGAAGCTCTTTTACTTGTTCCCAGGCTTTTTGCTGTGAAGAAGTTTCCTTTACGGTTAATTCAAGATTCAGATTTCTGGCTAAATTTTGAGTAAGCAGATCAGGTTTTATCCGTCCTCCAATGAAAGGGAAGTCCATTGTTTTCATGTTCCAATAAATAAAGCCGAGACCTTCACCCAACCCGAAAAGCATAGGCTCGGAAAGTTCAATTCCGATGTGTTGTAATAATGTTCCTGTGGCAGTAGTTTCACAGTGCTGTCCGTCAAAGGGTTTCAGGTTTTCTATTTTCATTTTGGAGTTGGTTATTAATTTTTTGAGCAAAGAAAATTACATAAATATCATCATATAGAAATTCCGTTTTTAGAAAATTTAGTGTTAAAATTTTTTAAAAAGTAGAATTGATTTGCGAATATGTATTCAACTACGTAGTTTTGTACTTTAAAATACAAACACTATGAAATTAGAGATACAATCCATAGGGAATTCCTACTCAGAACAGGCCATTGATCTGATTTTGACGATCCAGCAGAAAGAGTTTAATATTCCGATTACCATACAGGATCAGCCTGATCTTTTGCAAATTCAAAGTTTTTACACAGATGCAGGGGGTAATTTTTGGGGAGCTTTTGCAGATGGTGAGCTTGTGGGCTCTATAGCATTGGTAAAATTTGACGACAGGGCAGGAGCCATCAGAAAAATGTTTGTGAAAAAGGAATTCAGAGGAAAAGAACTGAATATTGCACAGGAATTACTGGAAGTTTTAATTTCTTTCTGTCGCGAAAACAGAATTGATGATCTATATTTGGGAACCATAACGGTACTGAAAGCAGCCCAGCGTTTCTATGAAAGGAATCATTTTGGAAAAATTGAAAAAAGCGATCTTCCTGTGAAATTTCCTTTGATGAGTGCCGATGATGTTTTTTACCATTTAAATCTTGACTGAATATGAATGTAATCAACGAAGCAGGAATTCTTGCCATATCCACCAGACTGCACCGCCTCAGTGAACAATTGAGGAAAGACGGAGCATTGATTTATAAAGCATTTGGAATTGATTTTGAGCTGAAATGGTTTCCGGTTATTTTTACCATTTATAAAAAAGAAATAGCAAGTGTTGTTGAAATTGCCAATGAAATAGGGTATACTCATCCATCTACGATAACTCTGCTCAAAGAACTTGAAAAACTGGAGTTGATCCAATGGGAAAAAGATAAGCAGGATGAACGTAAAAGGCTCTTTAAACTGACTTCAAAAGGGAATGAACTCATTGAAAAAATGAAACCCGTTTGGGAACTGATGGCTCAGATTTTAGGAGATATTGCAGATAATAAAAACAATCTGCTGACTGCTATTGATGAAGCAGAAGAGAAAATTGCCAATCAGTCTTTTTATCAGAGAGCATTGCAGGTGAAGAACTCGAAGTAAATTTAGTTGTCGTTTCAGATCTGGCTGTTCGGATGTTATTATGACACTAAAATTTTACTACTGACAAACTATTGTCACTAAAGTATTCTAATTTTACATCATCAATAAAAGAAAAAGCTATGAGGAAAATTGCAGAGAAACAAACTTTCTATGTCAATGCAAAGGAAGAATGGCGGCAATGGCTGGAAGAGAATCATCATAGAGAGCAATCTGTATGGCTGATTTGTAATACCAGAAAATCAAATTTACCTATGGTGTATTGGACAGATCTGGTAGATGAAGCTCTTTGTTTTGGCTGGATTGACAGTACAAGGAAGACGATTGATGAAGGTTCGTTTATGCAGTTATTCAGCAGACGGAAACCGAAAAGTACCTGGTCAAAAATTAATAAGGATAAAGTTCAGAAGCTGATAGAAAATAATCTGATGATGGAAGCCGGATTTGAAACCATCAGAATTGCCAAAGAGAATGGCTCGTGGAATATTTTGGATTCCGTAGAAGATCTTATCATTCCTGAAGATCTGAACGAAGCATTTAAGCTGCATGAAGGTTCCGAAACCTATTTTCTAAGTTTAAGCAAATCCATGAAAAAAATGCTGCTGCAATGGATTGTGTTGGCCAAAAGACCCGAAACCAGAAAAAATCGTATTGACGAAATTGCCAGACAGGCTGCTCAGCATAAGAAACCTAAAAATTTTTAAGCTGTAAAAGATATGATATCATATTATTTTTGTTGATACTTATGTTTAAAAATAAGAAAAGGCTGTCCCAAAATGAGACAGCCTTTTCCATTGATTCATTATTGAAATATAATATCTTAGAATCTCAAAGTCGCTGCAACAGACCAGGTTCTTCCAAAACCAAGGAATCCTGTATTGCCGTCTGCAACACCCTGATATACTCTGCCAGCTTCCTGATATGTTTTTCCGGCATCCGGACCATTGGCAATTTTATCGCCTGCGAAAATATTGGAGCTCAATTCAGAAATGTAATATTTGTTGAATAAGTTGTACACGTTCGCTCTCAATGTTAGAGATTTTTTCGCATCCAAGGTAAATTTGTAAGAAGCACCAACATCAAATAAATGGTAGCTTGGCAATTTTACAATTCCTTTTTCTCTTGCCGCTTCAGTAAGGAAGTTGATCGGGTTGAACTGAGCATAAAGCTTGTCGTAATATTCCCAATTGGCATCAATACTGAATGCTTTGGTGATATTGTAATCAGCTCCAATGCTAGCAGTTGTTTGAGCAGCATCTCCAACTTTCAGGTCTTTGATATTGATCACTCCTGTAGCTCCAGCTATTTCCTGGTTGGTTTGAACATCCAGAATGTTGAAATTAGCATTTCCTTTATATTTCCAGTTACCCAATGATACCATTCCTCTTAATCTAAGGTTAGTAAAAGGTCTTGCCTTTGCTTCCAATTCGATTCCCTGGTGTACCTGTCCTACATTCAGTGCATTATAGAAATAAGCATTTCCAAGGCTTAACTGAGAGAATTTCGCAACATCCGCTGCTGTAGCATTGAATGTTCTTGAAATAAATCGGTCATCCCACTGCGTTCTGTAAGCATTGATGTTCACATCGATATAACGTGATTTGAAACCATATCCTAATTCCACAGAGAAGATTCTTTCATTCTTTGCATCATTATAGATATTCTGATTGGACGGGAACAAAGCATTGAACAATGGCTGTCTTGAAATAACTCCTGTATTGAAAAATACATTATGGTGATCATCAATATTATAGTTGGCACCTCCTTTTACGATATAACCTGTTTTGTGATACCATTTTGTTTCCTGATTTCCCGGAGTATATAACATATAATCTCTTCGCTTATAATATTGTTCGGAAACAGATCCCTGAACGGATGCACTAAGCTTTTCAGAGCTGTATTCAACCATTCCATAAATACCAGCCCATTTCACCAGCCCTTCGTTGTGAATAGAAACTTTCTGAGCATCTTTAAGTTTGGTAAGAGGTTCAGGTTTTACCGTCTGGTTGATATAATATCCTTTTGGAGCATTGGCTGTGGAAGGAACAAATAGCGCATCAGATCCTAACATATCCGTTACAATGTCATACAAAGCTCCTTTGTACGTTTTAAGATCGATACCTCCGTTGAAAGTCCAGTTGTTTTTCTTGTAATTAAGGTCTGCAATTACTCCGTACCAGTCATGAGCATTAATACTTTGTTTTCTTACGATACCGCTGGTTCCGTTCAGAGTTGCTACATATTGACCGTTGTAATCACCGGGAGATCCTGCAGGAGCAGTGAAGGTTGATTTCTGGAAGCTGTTTCCATTATAATCGGTTACCATACCGCCTCTGTTGTAGCGATAAATCATATCCCAGTTGATCGTACCATCTCCGCCAGCACCATAATTCATGAAATTCATGGTTTGTCCGGCTGCGTTTTTGATAGAACCGTTAAGTCCGGTACCACCGCCGCCACGTCCCCATGAACCATAAAGAACGGTAGATAATTTCAGATTGTCATTCATGGTCCAGTCCCAGTTCAATGAAGCGATAGGTTTGTGATAGAAATTAGGAGCTAAATTGAATTGAGAACCATTCAGCATTCCTGTTTGTGGATTGTATCTTCTTCCGTACGTTTCAAATTGCTGTAAAGTGGCGACATTGGCTCCGGTTGCAGAAGACCTTCTCGTATCGTGTACCTGTGGTGCTCCGGTAGCGATTAAATTGAACGCATGCTTTTCATTAGGCTTAAATCCTGTAGAGAAAAACCATGAGTAACCTTCTCCTTTTGTTCCATTGATGTATCCGTCACCTTGCCAGCGTGAAAGCAATACGGTTGTTCCCCACTTGTTTTTTAATCCAGAAGAGTACATTGCTGATATTCTGGAGTAGTTGTCATTTCCAACTTCCCCTTTAATCATTGCCTTTTGCTCAGAATCGGTAGCTTTGGTTACAATATTGATGGTTCCTCCCACAGAAGGAACAACAAATTTAGATGCTCCCAAACCTCTTTGAATCTGAATATTACTGGCAATATCAGCCAAACCGGTCCAGTTGGACCAGTAAACGGTACCTCCCTGCATGTCATTCACCGGCTGTCCGTTGATGATTACAGCAATGTTAGCTCCATCAAAACCTCTCATGTTGATTCTGCTGTCTCCGAATCCTCCACCTACTTTGGTCACGTACACGGATGGAGTAGACTTCATAATTTCAGGGAATTCTCGGTTTCCCAGTTTCTCCTGAATTTCTGCAGCCTTAATATTGGAAACTGCAACAGGTGTTTTTCTCTCTTTGGCTGTTTGGGAAAGGTTTCTACCTACCAACATAACCTCATCAATAGATTTAGATTTCTCTAAAGAATCCTTCGTACTCTGCCCATAATAGATGGCAGCCGTAGGTAATACAAGCGCTATAATTAGTCGCTTTTTAAAAGTAATGCTCATGAAATAAACTAGCGTGTTTGATTTTTAAGGCTGCAAAGATGGATAATTATTTTTTAATTAAGTATTAAATCTTAACGAAGTGATTTTATTCAGTTTTTAGAATGTGCTTTATTTCTCACTTTTTGGTATATGTTAATTATTCCACATCTTTCGTTTACAATTTGTTATAATAGAGAATGATGAAAAAAATGGTTTGTTTTTAACGGATAAAAATAATTATGTGGTTCTCCACATTTTTAAACAAAATTAAAAATTGTTGGAAAATATACTATAATAATAGTAAGTAGTAAAAAGCATAGGTGACTTTAATCATAATTTTTATACTGTTGTTTTGATAACTTGTATTACCATTTTATTCAAAATCGTATTATTTATGAAAAAAAATTTTTTTGAAAGGTTTTCAGACCGTGTTGTCTGTATAACCGGAAGTCCAGGTGCTTTTATTACAGCAAGTTTACTGGTTATTGTCTGGGCTGTATGCGGACCTTTTTTCAATTATTCTGAAACCTGGCAGCTTGTTATCAATACGGGTACCACAATTGTAACTTTTCTAATGGTATTTCTGATTCAAAAAACTCAGAATAAAGACTCTAAGGCTATTCAGATAAAACTCAACGAATTGATAGCCTCCTATGAAAAAGCCAGTAACAGACTGGTAGATATTGAAGATCTGACGGAAGAAGAACTGGACAAGCTTCACAAATATTATGAGAAACTTGGACAACTATCCAAAGAAAAAGAACATTCATAGGATCCCGTGCAAGAATAGTCTTAATACTATTATAAATATATATAGCATGATTTTAAAATCTTCTCAAATTGCCCACGCTGATTCATTGTCAGTGAAATCCCTGGTGCATTTCGTCATAGAACTCGAGAAACTGTTTAAACGTATCGGAGAGTATCTTCTTTCCGGACAGGAAACCGTTTCAACGGCTGAAAGTGTTACAGCCGGATTTTTACAGTTTTCGTTTTCCCAGATGAAGGATGCCTCCCAATTTTTTAAAGGCGGCATGACAGCGTATACTTTAGAAGAAAAGGTAAATCTTCTTGATGTAGATGCTCTGGAAGCCAGACAATATAACTCTGTATCTCCTCATATTGCTGAGACAATGGCGTTGCAGGTAGGTAAACTCTACAAAACCGACTGGTCTATTGGAGTAACAGGATATGCCACTCCGGTGGAAGAATCAGAAGGGAAACTCTTCGCTTACTTTGCCATTGCCTATAAAGGAAAAGTGATTCTTTCAGAGAAATTAGATCTGCACTCCAGAACCAAACCTGTTAATGCCCAGCTCTATTACAGTGAATTCATTCTGGGATGCTTTAAGCTGGAACTGGATAAGAACCGGAAAAACAAAGAATAAACCTATTTCAATAATAAACTATACTCACACCTATGAAAGATTTACAACTGAAAAATAAATCTGTCCTTATTACAGGAGCAGACAGCGGAATTGGTAAAGCGATCGCTCTTTTATTTGCTCAGGAAGGAGCAGATATTGCCTTCATCCACTATCATGATGCCAAAGATGCCATGAATACAGTGGATGAAATAAAAAAAACAGGAAGAAAAGTCCTTTCGTTTGAAGGAGATATTAATGACAGCAAATTTTGCGAATCTGTTGTTACTGAAGTCGTTTCGAAACAGGGAGGAATAGATATCCTGGTTAATAATGCCGGAACCCAGATTCCCTGTGAAAGTATAGAAAATCTTAAAGAGGAGGATGTCCGTAAGACTTTCGATTCCAACATTATTGGAATGATTCTGCTTACAAAGATTGTATTTCCTCATTTAAAACAAGGGGATTCTATTATCAATACTACTTCAGCTACTGCCTATCTGGGGCATGAAGAATTACTGGATTATTCAGCCACCAAAGGAGCCATCGTTTCGTTCACCCGTTCACTGGCATTACAGGCTAAACCTAAAGGAATAAGGGTGAACGCTGTTGCACCCGGACCGGTGGCCACGCCGCTTACGGAAAAAACATTCGGGGAAGAAGATGAAGATCAGGACAAACCGCCGCTAGAACGTAATGCTTCTACTGAAGAAGTGGCAGCTAGTTTTCTATTTCTTGCCACAGATGCTTCATCACAGATAACGGGACAGGTTCTTCATCCTAATGGAGGTTTAATTGTTAACGGTTAATCTTAACAGATATGAATGGAGTTATTATTCAATTTTTCCATTGGTATCATCCCGGAAACCTATGGAATGAGTTTGCTGAAAAAGCAGAATATTTAAGAGATTTGGGGTTTACTGCCGTTTGGTTTCCTCCTGCCAATAAATGCAGTCTCAATATCGAAGGGCGTGGCTATGATGTATATGATCTTTATGATTTGGGAGAATTTGATCAGAAAGGAAGTATACCAACAAGATATGGGACGAAAGCTGAATATTTACTTGCCATAGAGAAAGCGCATGAAGCGGGAATGTCTGTGTATGCGGATATTGTTTTAAACCATAGGATGGGTGGAGATGAAGAAGAAAAGATTATGGTACATCAGCTGAATGAAGAAAACCGTAATGAAAGAATCTCTGAAAACATGGAGGTTTCAGCCTATACGAAATTTACTTTTCCGGGAAGAAAAGGAGTGTATTCGGACTTTATATGGGACTGCCACTGTTTCAGCGGTATTGACTATGTGATCAAAGAAGGAGAGGAGATGAAGGGGGTTTTTAAAATCCATAATGCATATGGTGAGGAGTGGACAGATGCCGTAAGTCATCAGTTCGGTAATTATGATTATCTGATGGGAGCTGACATAGAGTACCGTAATCCTTATGTTGTGAAGGAAATGAAAAACTGGATCAGATGGTATCTGGAAACAACGAAAGCAGACGGAATCAGATTGGATGCCTTAAAACATATCTCCTCCGACTTTTTGAAAGACTGGATCTCCTATATTAAAACAGAAGTAAATCCTGAATGTTTTGTTTTAGGCGAATTCTGGAAAGACGAGGCAGAAAAAATTGAGTATTTTTCCGATAAAATGTCTGATCTTATCTCTTGTTTTGATGCTCCGCTGCATTATAATTTCTTTAAAGCATCACAGGATGGTAAAGATTATGATATGAGCCGGATTTTAAAAGGAAGTTTCCTGGAGAAGAAACCGGTATTCTCAGTTTCTTTTGTTGAAAATCACGATACACAGCAGCTTCAGGCTCTTGAATCTGCGGTGAAAGACTGGTTCAAACCCTTGGCTTATGCTATTATTCTTCTTACCGATGAAGCTTATCCCTGCATCTTTTATCCCGATCTTTTTGGCGCAGACTATATTGATATAAAAGATGAACAGGAAGTGCATATCATCATGCCGAAGGTTGAAGAACTTCCTGGTCTGCTTGAAGCGAGAAAGCTTTTTGCATATGGTGAGCAGATCGATTATTTTGATCATCCCAACTGCGTGGCTTTTGTACGGGAAGGAGATGAAAAGCATCCGGGATGCATTGTAATTTTGTCTAACAGTGAAGAGGGTTATAAAGAAATAGAACTGGGAAAAGAACATGCGGATTCGGTTTATACCGATTTTTTAAAGAATCGTCATGAAGAAGTTTATACGGATAAAGAGGGGAAAGCGGTGTTTACTGTAAATCCGGGTTCAGTAAGTGTATGGGTAAAAAAATAAACACCATAATGATTGACAAATTTTCAGACCTTTTATTCTTTGTAAACAGCTGTCCTGATTCTTTACCTTATATACTCTGATAATTTTAGATACCACATCTTTGTATTTCAGGTAAAAATGGTCTTATAGTTGCAGATTTACCACCAATCAAACACTAAATTATTATATTATGGAAACTAAAACGGCAACCAAAAAATCACCAGCCAAAAAAACGACAACAGCAAAAGCAACAACCAAAACTCCTGCAAAAAAAAATGCAGCCAAAAGTTTGGAAGATCTTTTTGAAGATGCGCTGAAAGATATCTACTGGGCTGAAAAAGCACTGTTGAAAGCGCTGCCGACGATGATGAAAAATGCAACCAGCGAAAAGCTTAAAACAGCCATCGACAAGCATATCACCGAAACGGAAGGCCACGTTGAAAGATTGGAAGAATGCTTTAAAGCATTAGGGAAAAAAGCCCAGGCAAAGAAATGCGATGCTATGCAGGGGTTGCTGGATGAGGGGAAGAGCATACTGGAAGAAACAGAACCGGGAGCAGTAAGAGATGCGGGAATTATTGCAGCAGCACAGAAAGTTGAACATTACGAAATCGCCACCTATGGAACACTTGCTGCATTTGCTAAAGTATTAAAAGAAGAGGATTGTCTTAAAAACCTTTTAAGCACACTGGAAGAAGAAAAAAAATGTGATGAGCTGTTAACCAAAGTTGCTGATACCAACCTTAACAGCAAAGCAATGTAAATACAATCTTTAAAAAAGGAGACCTGATTTTTTCAGGTCTTTTTTTATTGAAAACCAGAAAGGTTTAAAATGCAGCATTTTTATTATGATTGATTTTGTATCAGTTTTAGTATATTTGTAGATATTATTTGTATCAATTTTGTTTTTAATAATGAACTGTAATTGAATACCAAAACTATTATATTATAAAAGAAAACTGTATTCTGCCATTTATAAAGTTTAAAAATGACACAACTTAGCCTGTTCGACTCAGCAGATCTGTACGAATTTCCAAAAGACCTTCTGGAATACAGAGAACATTTCCTGAGCCAGGACGAAGCAGACCAGCTTAAAAACCATTTACTTGAAACAGCTCCCTGGAAACAACGCACCCAGAAAATGTACGATAAGATGGTCCTCACACCTCGCTTAACCGCCTGGTATGGGGATCCGAAAACGGATTATCCATCAGGAAATGGTGAAGTGGAGAATAACCTCTGGACCCCTGAACTGTTTTCCTTAAAAGAAAGGATAGAAGAAACATCCGGTTATCAGTTCAATTCTGTATTGCTTAACCTTTACAGAGATCACAATGATTCAGTTGCCTGGCATCGGGATAAGGAAAGCAGATACGGAAAACGTCCCGTGATTGCATCGGTAAGCCTTGGGCATACCAGGAATTTTGATTTCAGGAAAAAAGACCATCATCAGAGTAAATACAGTTTACCACTTCCTCATGGTTCATTATTGATTATGAAAGGAGATCTTCAACAAAACTGGGAACACCGTATTGCTAAGTCTCTAACCTCTATGAAAGAACGCATTAATCTTACATTCCGGTTAGTTAATAATTCGTAAAATATTTATTCATAATGTTTTATGATTGGTTTAAAAGCGTTGTGATCAGTTTTTTGGCAGATAAATTGTTGCATTTATAAACAAAGTCATTGTTTGACTTCATTTATATCACCACTTAAAATTTATTATTATGAAAAATCTTGTAGTAACAATTTTTGCATTGGCTGCTTTAACGGCCTGCAAAAAAAACGAGCCGACAACCACGAGTCAATCTGAGGAAAGTACCACAATGTCTGCACCTGCAGAATCCGGAATGACGGTAAGCGACTCCACAAAAATGACAGACACCAGAGAACAGAAAAGTACTCTCAGTGATCAGGACAAAAAGTTTGCAGATGCTGCAGCTATAGGAGGACTGATGGAGGTCATGATGGGAAAACTCGCCGCAACAAACGCTGAAAATTCAGTAGTAAAATCTTTGGGAGCAATGATGGTAACCGATCATTCCAAAGCGAATGACGAGCTCAAAAATTGGGCTTCAGGAACAGGGTACACCTTACCAACAACTTTGGATGCCGAAAAGCAGAAGATGTATGATGATCTGAAAGCTAAGAAAGGAAAGGACTTTGACAAAAAATATACAGATCTTATGGTCAGTGATCACAAAGAGGATGTAGAAGCATTCAAAAAAGAGTCTTCAGAAGGAACAGAGTCTTCATTAAAATCTTTCGCAGCGAAGACCCTTCCGACCCTTGAACATCATTTAAAGGAATCGGAAAAAGCTAAAAATGCAGTCAAATAATATTCAGCTTATATGACCTGCATCATAAATATGAACAGAAAGTATTTAATAATTTTGATTTGATTAAATATTATTTTGTTCTTGATTATAGTAAGCTCCTCTTTTCAGAGGAGTTTTTTAGATTATTCTTTCTTTTTGTATTCTTCAATTTTCTTAAACTGTCTGTAAGAATCTTTAAGAAGACGAAGCTGTTCAGATACAATCTCAGTACTTTTTGGGCTGAGATCACCTGTGTCCAGGGCATTTTGATAGGCTTCGATAGCTGCTTTTTCGCCAAACACTACATTTTCTAAGGTAGACTCTATCAGATTTCCCACAGTAAAAGAATTTTTAATGTCAATCCATGTTCTGTGAACAGCTCCTGCCAGGGATGTTGAGTCCTCCGGAATACCTTGCTTTTCTGTGATGAGGTTAACCAGTTCATTTTTCATAATTTTAGTCTGCGAAATCATATGTTCGTACTCATCTTTTACATCCGGATACATTTCCCAGACTTTTCCATCAACTTTTTCAAAACCTTCCTTTCTGTCGTTGGTAATGTGAAGTAAGTCATTAAGTACTGATATTTCCTGATTGTCCATAATATAATTTTTTAGGTATCCATAAAATTATAATTTACTTCAGCGACTCTTTATAATCGTGATCATATCCTGTAAATAAAAAGCCAAAGTCCTTTCTTTTTCCACCAAAAAAACGCACCTTTGCCGAACAATGGGGTGCTACAGAACAGTGGCTGAGATGATACCCAGGAATATACTTCCACACCTGATCCGGATAATACCGGCGTAGGGATTGCTTACTGATCATCTCATCATTTGATTTCTAATAATTAGTATGATGCAGGACATTTTAAAACAAATTACCTTACCGGAATGGTTCGGAGTCTTATTTTCAGTCATTCAGGTTTTACTGGCCCGTAAAAACAACGTCAACAACTATCTTTTCGGAATCGCGGGGATTCTGCTTACGCTGTATGTGATGCTTACTTCCAAGCTCTACGCTGAATTTACCTTAAACCTTTATTATCTGATCATGAGCATCTACGGATGGTTATACTGGAAATTCGGGAAACAAAAATCCGAAATGGAAATCTCTGTTACCACCACCACAGAAAAATGGATTACCGGAGGGATTGTTTTGGGTACTTTTATCTTATTCTGGTCTTTTCTTACTCACTTTACCGATTCGGATGTTCCTGTTTGGGATTCTCTGGTAAGTGCTTTTGCGTGGGCAGGAATGTGGCTGATGGCGAGGCGCAAAATTGAAAACTGGGTGATACTGAATGTCAGCAATATCATTTCGATCCCTTTGATGATTCACAAAGAATTATATCTCTATGCTGCTTTAACCTCATTTTTATTTCTAGTAGCTATTTCCGGATATATAGAGTGGCAAAAATTGATTAAATCCAAAGCTAATGCTGAGCACTAAAGATATCAGACAAGAACTTCATGGAGCTTCCAGAATCTCTGATGAGGTAATGCAATATATTCATGAAGAAGGATTACTTAAAATATGGGTTCCCCAAAAATACGGAGGGCTGGGCTATCGTTTTGAGGAAGGACTTAAAGCATTATTTGGATGGGCTCAAACCGATGGCAGTTTTGGCTGGATGCTGACGCTGTGTGCCGGAGCCAATTATTTTTCCAGAAATGTAAAACCTGAAATTGCTGAATTATTGTTCACCCATTCTGAAACCTGCTTTGGTGGCAGCGGAATGGTGGGAGGAACTGCAGAAAAAATAGACAACAGCTACTATCTGATCAACGGTTCATGGAATTTTGCAACAGGAGCACCTCATCTTACCCATTTTACATTGAATGCCAAGATGACGGAAAACGGGAAACCAATACTGGATGGCAATGGCAATGAAATAGTTCGGTCATTCATTATTCCTAAAGAACAGGCTCAAGTGATTCCCAACTGGAAATCTATGGGAATGAAAGCCAGCGGCACCTATTCATTCACTGTTGAAAATGCTATTGTGAGTGAAGAATACGGTTTTGTTTACGATATCTTTTTCACCAATGATATCCTGGACAGCATTCCGTTCCGGGTCTTTGCAGACTTGACGCTGTTGGTCAATTATTTGGGAATGGCTTCTCATTTTATTGAAGAGGCCGTATTGATTCGTCCTGAGATCCATTTCAAAAGTTTCGCAGAGTCTGTTGAAAAGCATTTGGAAAAAGTATTGCAAATTGCCGGAGAAGTAGAAAATATACTCGGTGATCACAAAGATATTTCCGAAGGATATCAAAACGAAATTCACCAATATGGAGTAGAGCTGGTTCAAAAACTATCCCATCAGATCCTTACGGTCTACACCCAGTTAGGAATCCGGGCAACGGATACTAATTCTGCAGTATATCAGGTGTTTTGTGATTACTTTACAGCTGCTATGCATTTTAATTTCAGACCTTCTGCCAATGATCTGGATTTTTCTTTCTGAGTATAAAATTGCTTGTTAATACACTTTTTATCGCATAGGAATATTCTTTTATGACTGGCGTCATAAAGTAATTTTTTGTTATTTCACTATATTTGGAATAATAAAACTAACCATGAAATAAGCCAACATAAAAACTTGTTAAACTAAAAAATAGAAGATTATCAAAGATTATGAAAGACTTATTTTCATTAAGCGGCAAGAGGAAGGATCATGTTATTATGCACCTAAAAAATGAGATGTATCCCATGATTGAAAATGATAACTGGATTACGGTTACAGTTAAAAAGTGGTGTCATACAATGATTGTATCCTATTTGATTTGCAATGGTTTAGTTGCTTTAACGATTGTAAGAACAAAATTTCTTCCATTTTATGAAAAATATACCGTTTTGTAATTTTTTCTTTTTTGAGAATATAGTTATAAGATCTTAAATTCTTCATTATTTAAAACAATACTGAAATGAAATTGAAAATATTATCCATCGTTTGGGGCGTTGTGGATTTAAACAGAGCAATTGCATTTTGGTGTGAAGCTTTGCATTATAAAATAAAGAATGAGCCTGATGCTGATTTCGCCATTCTGATCCCAAAGGAGGGAGATGGAATACAGCTGTCATTAAAAGTAACCAGTTCGGAAGAGCCCAAGAGACATCATATGGATCTGATAACGGATAATCAGCAGCAGGAAGTAGAGCGGCTTCTTAGTATCGGGGCTGGAAAAATGCCAGGCTGGAATTACGAAGACGATGCTGATTATGTGGTTCTTCTGGATCCGGAAGGAAATTCATTTTGCGTTGTACAGCAAAACAAATGATACCTGAAAAGCATCTATTCTGTAACCCATTCTTCACGAAGAACTGCATAAATAATATCATCCACCCATCTATTTTTCCAGAACAGACTTTTCCTGAAATGTCCTTCCTTTCTTAAACCGATTCTTTCCATCAGTTGAATAGACGCTGTATTGTCAGGATCCACTGAAGCTGTAATTCTGTGTTTGCTCAAATCATTAAAAAGATAAGTAATAACACCCTTTAAAGCCTCGGAAGCATATCCTTTACCATGAAAAAAGGTACTCAATGTAATTCCCAATTCCACCTGTGCATTTTCATCTCCTGTAAAATGAACTCCAATATCTCCAATTACTGCTTTTGAATCTTTATCTGTAATCAACAGTTGGTACCAGCTTTCAGGCTGATTGAATTCTTTTGTATTTCTTTGGATAAAACTTTCTACTTCTTCCAGTGTTTCAGGAATCCAGCCTTGAAATTGATTCGCTTCTGCATCGGAACGGTAATCAAAAATGTCCTGTTTGTCATCAATCGTAATATCCCTTAAAAGTAATCGTTCTGTATAAAGTTGCATGATTCTAATATAATTTCAGACAAAAATAGGATTAATTGGGAAGCTACTCAATGGAAAGTGATGGATTTTATAGTCATTGAACCTGTTTTCTCTAATTTTAATTCAATAAAAATGATAAAATAGTTGCAGATATCATTTAAATACTTACTTTTGTACCGCCTTACAATAAAGACGGGGGATTGGCGCAGTTGGCTAGCGCGTTTGACTGGCAGTCAAAAGGTCACGGGTTCGAATCCCGTATTCTCCACAACGGCAAACCACGCCCAATAAAAGGTTTGCCGTTTTTTTTCACTCTTGTAATTGTATTAATCGTGTACTAGATCGTGTACCAAATAATTAATACAATATATGTTCAAAAATCAAATGCCGAACGGATGCAGTTATGCTGATCTGTTCATTTACCCCAATCCAGAAAAAATTTCGAATAAGAAAGTTCTTTCAGAAAAAGACATCTTAGAAAAGAAAATCACCATTAAGGATGCCATGGCTAAAGAGTGGTATGTAGGATGCAAGTTCTATGATCCTCAATCAAAGAAATACTTGAAAGGCTATTTCTGGCGAAAGAAACATCTGGCCGTTTACAAAATCTACGAGGAAAGAAAAGCAGCTGCTGTGATCCTGCTGGATGAAATGCAAAGAGCGCTTGACAGATGCTATAATCCAATCCCAGGTGTTTGTGAATTTCAAGAAGTGGTCGATACAGAGTTCCATCCGGACCTTTATTTGTTTGAAGCATTAGAAATGGCTTTTAATGATCACTTGCCTGATATCACACCAGGTTATGCTAGTTCTATAAAGTCAAATCTTACTACAATTAAAGCGGTAATTACTAAATTACAACTAGAACATCTCAAAATTAAAAACACGGAACTCAAGCACATTAAGAAAATCCTAGATAATTCAAAACTTTCAAATAACTCTTATAATACATATAAAAAACATTTATCCAAATTATTTGGAATATTGTGTGCTAACTCCTGTTTGGTCCAGAATCCTTGTCAATACATTCCCACCAAAATACATTTGAAGAAAGCACCCAAGGTGTTGTCATATCCAATGTTTCAGAGTATATGTAACATGCTTGAAGAAAAACGTCCGGACTTTGCAACATATTGTCAGATTTTCCATATGACTGGGTGTCGATCTACGGAACTGCTGGCAGTGAAGAAGAAAGATGTTAATCTTCGTAAAAGAGAATTCACTATCACCATAAAAAAAAGAAGAGGCTATGTAAGAGAGGAAAGAGCGATCATTCCGGATGCATATGTATTTTGGAAATATCAGCTGAGTATGTGTAAATCAGAAGAGGATTATTTGTTTGGAGAAGGATTTTCGCCGCAAAGACGAGAAAAGCCGCTGAGGAAAGAGACGCCAAATGAATACTGGCAAGATCATGTTAATAGTGTTTACAACACTGGAACGACCTTTTATAAATTAAAACACCTCTTCTTGGATTTAATAGAATCGTTATATGGCGCAGAAGCAGCACAAGGAATGGCCGGCCACTTAAATGGAAAGACAACAGAAATTTATACAACGTTAAAAAAGAAAAGAGAATTGGAGCTACTTAAAAAGCTTACGCTAAAAAAAATAAAAGGGCTTCAATAGGCCCTTTTATTTTTATTTTTTTTCCAGCCATTTTTTATAGTCATTAACTCTCTTCTTCCTATCGATTTTAGTTGTATTTGTTCCATTCATTATTTCAGTACATAGTTTTATTTTCTCTTCATCAGATAAAAGATTAAGAAGAGCTTTAGCAGCTATGTAATTTGGATTGATCATAAAAGAATTTTTTTAAATAGTAAATTTTGAAAAAGCAAGAGACTTTAAATAGAGCTTCCTTTACTGTTGAAAAAAAAATACAACATTTGATGTGAAATTATATACAACATTATATGTTATTTTATATATTTGTACAAATAAAAATATCTCTGCTGCAACAGAGATAGTTAAAAGAATAAACGTTATGAAAGTAAATCCTTATTTTTTAGGAAGCGAAGATAGTGATTCTTCGAGACACATGCAAGGTAAAAGAAGGCTTGCAAATTATGATGGATGTAGGTATGATCTAAAGGATATATTACCCGATTTATTTAGTGTATTTAAGTTAGCTGCAGAAAGGACAAATGCAGCACTTCAGCAATTTAAACCTGAGGCTAGATCTGGAAATTTAGAACCAAATATTCTTCAAAGTTGTTTTGCTGAAGAATTATTTTCTCGCTTTAAGCTACAGGCGTCATTTGGAAAGTATTCCAGAATAACTTTGCGGGCTAAAGGTTATATTATTTTGTTTAAAAAGTTTTCTAATACAGGAAAACCAATGAACATTAAAACCAAGAATGTTCAAAACATCAACAATCAAAAGCAAACTCTGAGCTTATTTGCCATGGAGGATAGTGACTATCAAGATGAACCAATATTATTTTTTGGTTATAAAAAGAATCGTTTGAATAAAATTGTAGATCCGCAATTAGTTTACCTTGATGAAGGCGTGATTAGATTTGCTATTCACGAATCTGAAATTGTAATTCCACTAGCTACTCCTAAGACAATTAACAGACCACAAATTTCTGAGGAAAACAAACCTCGCATTAAAAAAAGTAATTAAGAGTAGATTACAATCTACATCTTTCCAAATAATATAGAATGAACCATAAACAGTTAACTTTTGCAAGGGAATTTAGATCTCTGACGCAAACAGAGTTATCTAATGCAATCCCAGGCTTATCCCAGTCGAATTTATCTAAATTTGAAAAAGGATTAAGTGTGTTGTCAGAGCAAGTTCAGCAACGAATAATTGCTTACCTGGACTTTCCTGAGGATTTTTTCACCAAGAGAATTTATAATAATTTAGAACATGCACATTATAGAAAAAAAGCAACAGTTTTAAAATCATCAATTTCTCTTTTTGAATCCCAATGTAAGATTATTGGCTATGTGGTTGATCAAATGGCCACCTTAATAGAGTGGCCTGAATTTAGATTGGAGCCTTTAAATGTTGAAGAGGGCTTTACTCCCAAATATATTGCAGGCTACACGCGAAAAATTCTTGGTTTAAAATCTGATGAACCAGTACGTGATGTTTTCTCCTTGTTAGAAAATGGAGGAGTTATAGTTTATGAAATTGATACAATTGATAAATTTGATGGAATTTCGTTTATAACTGACAAAGGATATCCTATTATTATTGTTAATAAAAATTTCCCTAATGATCGCAAAAGGCGAACTCTAATACATGAACTAGGTCATCTTTTAATGCATAATGAAAATAACTACGCAATTTCAACTTACAGGGATGAAAAATGGAGAGAGGGAGAAACCGAAATTTTCACGAGTGAATTTTTAATGCCCGAAGATGAAATAGGTCGCTCATTACAATATTTAAGAATGGGAGATCTTTTACCATTGAAGCAGTACTGGCTTACAAGTATGGCATCAATTATTAGAAGAGCTAAAGATCTGGGTTATATTGATAAGGATCGATATAGATTTTTTTCTATTGAAATGAGCAGGACTGGACAGAGCAAAAACGAAGAAGGTCAGGTATATATTGATAAGGCTAAGTATTTTAGTGAAGCTTTTTATCTAATAAAAAATGAACTGGATTATAGTTATGAAGATTTATCAAGAGCGTTTTCACTGCCTGTAGATGTGTTGAAGAAGATATTCTATTTTGATCAACCATTTTCGCTTAAATTAGTACAGTGATATAACATAGCCCCGATATCCGGGGCTATGTTATATTCTAACAATTTTTACTTTCAACCCCAATTCCTTGGCAACTTTGATAATGTTCAGGGTTCCTTTGCTTTCTCTGTCCCAGAAGGCGATTAATGCTTCAGCGTATTCAGACATCTGACGGTTTCGAATTGGGCCAGCCTTCGGTCCTAAATCCCAATTGGCTGCAAATTTAGAAAGTTTGTAACCACTATCAACAGCGTATCTTTCTCCTAGGAAATCTGCACCTCTTGCTCCGCCAGAAACAATCTCTTTTTCATGATAGTTTTGCAAATAGTAATCACACAGTTCCTTTAATAAAGAATAGTCTTCAAATGTTCGGGTTCCGGCAATGATTACTTTGAACATTTTATTTGTTTCTATAAATTAATGCTTGTAATTCTAATAATTCTTTGGTATTAATGTTTTCTTTTTTAGCCTCTGCTTTTGCAATGATATCATTAATTGCAAAGTTTACTTCGTTATTACTATTATCACTGATTGGAAGCTTGTAGTTTCCATGGAAGGAAGGATTAACAATAAAGTAAAATTTACGGATATTCATATTTGAACTCCATACTGAAATATTAATCATGAATGGTTTGTTAAAATGTTCGACTCTATATTTTGATTCATGGCTAACCCCACTTACTAATACTACCTCTGGTTTATTTTCTGTATTGAATGATTTAAAAAGGATTTCTTTTTTATCAAGTTCTATCCAACTTTGGTTTTTTGTATCAAAATATTGGCTTTTTGAAATATTATAAAAGACGATGTTGTAGTGTAGGCCGATTAGCGGATAGTCAGAAGTGTTAACGAAATTGAAAGTTATACTTTTTTCTAACCTTAAATGCATACTGGTTATAGAACAATCGATTATAGGTTCTTGCCTTCTATTAAACATAGCTTCAACTAAGCCGTGAGGGGCGTGTCTAGTCTCTGTTTCAAAACGCAAATAATAAATTCCATTATGAAGACATTGATGAGGAGGTGTATCGCTTTTTGGGATATCAATTATTTGGGTCATTCCTCCATCTTTTATTTGAACATCATGTATTCTTAAATTACTTGGAGCGGGCGAAATGTTACTAGATATTTTCTGATAGAGCCAATCTTTATGCTTATGAATACTTTTTGTAAGATCTCCTTTGAAAGACTCTTTACCGTTGCCGTCTTTCGTAGGCTTTGGAGATCCAATAACAATCAAGCCTCCTTGTGAATTATGAAGGGCAGCAACTTCTTGATATACTTTTTCCAGTTTAACATCTCCTGATTTAAATTCAAGAATAGATGATTCTTCCTGTTCTTCATTAAAGAAATTAATTAAATCTTCTTCAACAATGTCATAAATATTTTTTTTAAAGAATAGTTCCGAATAGTACATAGTTTTTATTAGTTTTTATTTCTTTAGATATCCTATTATAATTTCATTTCCATTCTCATCCTTCCGGTAGATGGGTTCCGAATCTTCTTCCTTACTTGGACTTAGTAAATTGCGGACATCCTCATCAAGTGCATCAGCAATTTTTAAAAGAGTATCAACGGTTGGGTTGCCATTAATTATTTTATTAAGACCAACTGTAGTTATATCTAACTTTTCTGCAAGCTCAATCTGGCTCATTTTCTTTTCTTTTAAGACTTCTTTGATTCTTAGCATGTTTAAAGGCTTTATTCTGCAAATATAACACAAAAGTATAATATCAAATTTAAAAATTATACAAAAAAGTTTAATAAAAATTTGCAAGATTAAATATTTATGTATAATATTGCAGTATAAACTTAAACATATGAGTTTAAAAATAAACAATAGAATATACATTATGAAAACACATACTACAACACAGATTTTAGATTACACCAACGCAAGATTAAAAGACTGGTATAACGAAGTTAAAGATTATGGTGTAAATGGTGGGGCAGTAGCCTTTTTATATAAAGGTAAAATTGTAATTGATTATTCAGAGAATGGCGTAAACGGCCGGTTTCATCTTAATCATTACGAAGGTGAGGCAATTGATTACGTTTTCAATGTTTGGTCTGAAGATGCGAATTTAGAAAACGACAAAGTGGCTTAATACAATACTTAAAAATTATAAATATCATGAATACATTATTTCAGCCAGAAACCGTAAAACTCAATGTAGATTTAAATGCTAAAATCAATCTAAAAGGGCACTGGCAACAATTAAAAGCGGCATGTGACGGTATCAATAGTAAAGTAAAAAGCCGCAACACTTATTTTCACAAAAACATACTAAATCAAAATTAATTCAGCGGGGTAAAACCCGCTTTTGGTGGTAAAAGCAAAAATCAACGATATGAAAACTACGATATCTTTCAGAAAAACAGTAATGCTACGAGCATATCACATAATGGCAGAAACGGGCAAGAATTGGGCTGATTGCCTTCGTAAAGCTTGGCAATTATACCGAATTAATAAAGAGATGCATCAAGGTGAGGTAACGTTTTATTTCGAGAAAAAAGACGGCGAAATTCGCAAAGCTACCGGTACTCTGAAAATTGAATATGATTTCAAAACCCAGAACCAACCGAACCCGAAGGTATTTACTTATTTCGATATTGATGCAAATGATTTTCGTTGCTTTAAAATCGCTAACTTTATCGGGCTGGCAGCTGTAGATCATTTTACACCTTTAGCGATTGAATTACCTACCGGTAGCAATTATATCAAGCCGAAAGCTCAGAACCTACGAAATAGAAGAAAAACCATTAAAGCGAAATAACACATGAAAACCCGAAAACTAATACCAACTGCAAATAGAAGAAAGATGAACGTTTCTTCAACACCTCGAATCATCAAAGAATACACTACAGAAGAAAAAGAACAGCAAAAACCGCTTTTTTTGGTAATGCAGAAGGTTTGGTTCGACCAAATAGATACGGGCAAAAAAACAGAAGAATTTAGAGACGGTACCAACTTCTATAAATCGAGGCTTTGTAATATCGATAAAAAGACCGGCGAAATCATCAGCATTAAAAATTATAAAACAGTTGTTCTGCAGGTTGGCTATCATGCAAACGCAAAAAGAATGATTGTTGAGATCAAAAAGATCGATTTAAAGCGAGATTTTACTATTCACCTGGGCAAAGTAGTCGAAAGGCAAAATTTCTAATTAAATAGAAAAATATATAATTCAACCACTCTATTTGATAGGGTGGTTTTTTCATGTGTAATAAAAACGGTTTTTAAAACAATTATTATTAAAGTATTGCTTTATATTATTTGTTTTAAATTGCAATAAATCAAAGTAATAAATAATTTTGCTTATTATGGTGACGGCCGAAATACGAAGTAAATATAAAGGCAAAAGCATAGAGGCTTTAATTGAGACTTTACAGAAGCTTGTTAACGCAAAAGTTCGAAAACGAGATAGTAAAGACGGTTATTTCATTTGCATATCATGTGATGATCTAAAACCGGTAAATCAGATGAATTCTGGGCATTATTTCGCCAAAGAATTTTATAAATCTGTTCGGTTTGATCTCGATAATATGCACGGGCAATGCGTAAGATGTAACAAGTATTTAAGCGCGAATTTGATACCGTATAGGTCGAATTTACTTTTAAAGATAGGTGAGCATCGTTTACGTCAATTAGAACAAAAAGCAGCCTTAAAAAACTTCAAATTCAGTCGTGACTTTTTGATTGAACAAATAGAAAAATATAAGCATGAAAAATACTAAAGAACTGTATTTGGTTCTGACCAAAAAAAACTTTGTTGACATTCTTAAAGGTGTCAAAAAAGAAGAGTACCGAGCATTCTCAGACTACTATATTGAACGTCTGGGCGAAGTTGATGCAGACGGCGAGCTGATCGGCACCGTGGTGCCTGAAACTATTCGCTTTCAAATGGGATATAGCAAAATTGCTCCTCAAATGGTAGTTGAATGCCAAGATGTTCTTATTGACGTGGATAAAGATGTAAAAGAAGGCGAAGACCTTACAACTGAGAACAGCAATTTCGCCTTAATTCTAGGTGCTGTAATCGAAAGTTCCAACTGTGAAAAACTAAATGTTTAACCTTAAATACAATTGCAATGTCAGAAGCTACAGCAAGAAGTGCAAGAAGAGCGGTAAGGAGATCTTTCGCTAGAATTGCACCAAGAGTAATCAGACGTAGAGGATAATGGATTTATCAGCTACATTAAACAGTATCATTTCCCTGTCAAAGAAACATGACAGGGTGATACTCTTTCATTCCGGAGCAGGAAAGGATAGTATTGCTTTGCTGAATATGATGGCACCGCATTTCCGGGAAATTATCTGTGTTTACATGTACATGGTTAAAGATCTTGAACATATAAACCGGTATATCCACTGGGCAGAAAAGAAGTATCCGAATTGTCGTTTTATCCAAACTCCACACTATGCACATTACAATAACAAGAAGCACGGAGCCTTCGGGGCTGATCCGGTAAAGTATGCGGAATGGAATGTATCTAAGATAAACGAAAAAGTAAAGGAGGATACAGGCATTGAATGGGCAGTACTCGGATTCAAGAAAAATGACTCTCTTAACCGTAGACTAATGCTGAATTCCTATCCAGATAGCATGACCAGCGAATCCGGCCAAAAGCTTTACCCGTTGGCGGACTGGAATAACAAGCAAGTATTGGCCTACATCAAGAAAAACCGATTGATTGAGCCAATAAAATATGGGAATACCGGAAACGTACGCAGTCAGGGAACTGATGTCACAGACCTGTCTTTTCTGCTTTGGTGCAAAAAACATTATCCAGGTGATCTGAAAAAGATCATTGAAGAATTTCCAGACGTAGAAAGAATCCTATTCGAATATAACCATTCACAAAAACAACATGAATAAAATAAAACAGAGTGAAACTATAATCCTGAAACGCTCAGAGATAACACCAGCAGACTATAACCCCCGCACAATTACTGAGGATGCGAGAAAAGCTTTAAAGAAAAGCATCAAAGAGAATGGTATTATTGGTGGTATGGTTTGGAATAAGCAAACTGGGAACCTCGTCTCTGGGCATCAAAAGCTAAGTATTGCTGATGAAGTGAATAAGTACGAAGCTGGAAATGATTATGAGATCAAAGTAGAAGTTATTGACGTTGATCTAAAGAAAGAGAAAGAGCTTAATATCTTCTTCAACTCGAAAGCGGTCCAGGGTGAAATGGATTATAAGAAGCTCGCACAAATCTATCCGGATATTGATGCATCATTGGCAGGTCTTGATGATGTGGATCTTTCCATGATTGAAATCGAATTACCAAATACTGATCACATTGAGATTCCGAGTTTTGAGCCTCAGGAAGAAAAGAAGATCAATGCAGAGTATGAGAAGTCAATCACCCAAGAGCTGAACAACACAAAGCATGTTCCGGAAGCCAGCGTTCATGAAATGGAACGTAAAGAAGCTGCAGAAGAACTGACGGCCGAAGAAAAGAAAGCCAAGATCAAAGAGATTAAAGAAAAAGTAAAGCAAGGGGCAGTGCTTCAAGGTGATCCATATTTTACAGTAAGCTTCTCTGACTACGACTCCAAAGTAATATTTCTTGAATATCTCGGTTTCAATCCAGAAGATTCTTACATAAAAGGTGAAGAGCTGCAACAGAAAATGGAAGAGGTCTATGCGAATTGACACTACAAAAAGCCCATGTAGTAAATTCATGTATACTCATGAGCGGGAAGCAAAAGAAATCATAACCAAATGCAAATCTGCAAGTAGTAGAAGTAAAATCCCGAAGAGACACTATTACTGTAAAGAATGTGGAGGGTGGCATGTTACAAGTCAAAAGAATAAATCAAAATTTCAATAGGATGAATAAAGTTATTATAATGGACAAGCAAGGCAATAAGATTAGAGAAATCGAAAGCGCTTTTATTCCAAATGAAGGCGAATATATCTGGTTAGATCAGACAATTGAAAGATCGGATTCAAGAAAGGTTACGGGTAGAGTTGTCGATGTTGTAAACCGAAGCTTCGTAATTACTTTAATAGTGGAATAATTGAGTTATGGCAACAAGAGGTAGAAAGGTAAAGTACAATTCTAATGTACATCCAAAACAAGCTTTAAAGTATACATTGCTCGGTTTAACCGATAAGCAGTTAGCCGGTGTATTGGAAATTGCTGAGTCTACCTTAAACCTATGGAAGAAAAAATATCCAGAATTTTCGGAGTCCGTACGCGCGGGAAAGATTGATGCAGATGCTAATGTTGCTTCCACGCTCTACAAAAGATCCTTGGGACACACGCAGAAAAAACAATTCGCATTCAAAGTCAAAGCATATGATGAAAAGGATAGGCAGATTGAAAAAGTTGAGATTGTAGAAGTAGACGAGTATATTCCTCCATCTGACCAGGCTATCAATATGTGGTTAAGTAACCGCCAAAGAAAAACATGGGGAAGTAAGAGTGAAATTGAGCATTCTGGCGAGTTGAAAGGTAAAACAACAATAGTATTTTCTAAAGGTGCGAAAGGAAAAGATTGAAAATGAAGTGTTGAATCTATCGGATAAGTATGAACCATTATTCGAGTGGTTGGATTGTCCTAAATTCCTTGATGAAGAAAAGACAATTCCAAACCCATTATATAATGTAAATACCGTTGTTATTACTGGGGGAAGATATTCCCAGAAGTCATTCGCAATTGGTACCTTTTCAGGGGTTGCAACAAAAGATTTTAATCACCGCATCCTTTACACTCGATATACATTAACCTCAGCAAAAGACTCAATTATTCCTGAATTTGAAGAAAAGCTTTCTCTCCTTAATTGTGCTGATGAATTTAAAGTAACCAAAGACAGTATAAAAGGCATTCATAATGATAGCAAAATAGTATTCAAAGGAATTAAGACCGGTTCCGGAAATCAAACTGCTTCCTTAAAGTCCCTGAAGAATTTCTCAATCTTTGTTCTTGATGAAGCGGAAGAAATGCCTGACTTTACTACATGGGACAAAATTAAAAAGTCCATGAGAGCCTTAGATGTTCGTAACCTCTCCATACTTTCATTAAACCCGGCAACTGAAGAACACTGGATACATGAAGAGTTGTTCGAGGGAAAAGGAGTAGAAGCCGGATTTAATGGCATAGTTGGAAACGTTCTGTACATTCATTCTACATACAGAGATATTGAACGAGAATTCATTTCCGATGACACATGGAATGAGTACGAGGAACTGAGGATGATATATGAGAATTGGAAATCTCTCTCATCAAAAGAAAAAGGAGAACATGATCCTAAGCTCGTAAAGAAAGCAAAATATTTCCTTCATACCATTTTAGGTGGTTGGCTTAACAAAGCAGAAGGAGTAGTATTTGAAGACTGGGAAGAAGGAGAGTTTGTCGATAATGGTAAAGCAATATTCGGTCAAGACTATGGATTCTCAGTAGATCCGACAACACTCGTTAAGGTGTGCATTGAAAAATCATTGAAGAAGATCTATGTCAAGGAATATTTGTACCGACCGAAAATGACAACTTCTCAGATATACGAATTTAACAAGGAAATAGCAGGAGAAACTCTAATTGTTGCTGATTCCGCAGAACCTCGATTGATTGAAGAACTCAGAAAGAAAGGAAACAATGTCATTGCAGCAGAAAAAGGACCTGGATCAGTAAGCGGAGGAATTGCCCGAATGCTTGATTATACACTTGTAGTAGATCCGGACAGTAAAAACCTCAAAAAAGAATTAAACAACTACGTGTGGCATGATAAGAAATCAAATACTCCCATAGACGACTGGAATCACCTTATTGATCCTATCCGATATGTTGTATTAGAACTTACAGAAGCACCTAACAATAACCTTAGCAGAATAGCATCTTTAATATAATGGACGAGAAATATTACCAATTACAGACAATCGGCGAGAAAATAGCCTATCTTAAAGATAACGGAATTCCTCTGCCGAATATTGAGCAGTTTAATTCTGAGTGGGACGAAACCCGGCACCGTATCATGACGGATCTCTATAATTACCCAGATCGTATTGTCGAGTATGAATATACTGATGAAAAAGGAGATAAGAAGGAAGGGAAACGTATTGAAAAACTTAACCGTATTCCGTTAGCTTATCAAAAAGATATCGTAGCGAATGCAGTTACCTTCCTTTATGGCAATCCTGTAAAATATACAAACAATATTGAAGATACGTCCTTGTATGATGCTTATTTAAAGCTTGTCGACAAGGAAAAGCTGATGTTTGTAGATAGAGAAATTGCTAAAGCAAATGGACGTTTCACTCAGTGTGCAGAATTGTGGTGGGTAGATGATGAGCCGAATGAGTTTTATGGATTCCCTTCTCAATTCCGAATGAAAGTAACTTTGCTTTCACCGGATAAAAACAAAATGTACCCATATTTTAACGACCAGGGCGATATGATAGCTTTCCTCAGAGAATATGAGAAGCGTATCAATGGAGTAAAGGTTAAATATTATGAAATATACACCGCTGAAAGAATTGCCATACTTCGGGATGCAAACGGAGGAATAGAACTTGTATCTGAGACCGTCAATTCAATTGGTAAAATTCCGATCGTTTGGTATTCATTTGAAAACGTAGAGTGGTCAAAAGCTCAGAAAGCTATTGAAAGGTTAGAGGAAATTGCAAGTGATACTGGTGAAGTTAACAAAAAGTTCTCGGCACCAATATTAGCACTTACAGGTGAGGTTACCGGAAGTTTTTCCAAGGATAAAACAGGAAAGGTGCTGCAGCTAAACGGAGATAAAGCCAGTGCAAACTTTGTGCAGCCGCCGAACGCCAGCGAATCACTTTCTAATGAGAAGGAAAACCTTGAAAGCATCATATACAAAATGACCAATTCCGTAAACATATCGCCTGAAGCTTTAGAAGGCTTAGGAAATATGCTAGCCACGGAAAATGCTGCGTTCCTATTCATGTTGCCGCATCTGAAGGTTATGGATAAAATGAGCGTATATGTGCCGGCATTGAAGCGTAGAATGTCCATTGTAAAATCTTTCTTCCAGTTAATGAATACGGGTTTCCGCAATAGCGATCTGGACGCAGAACCGGTTATTACTCCTTACATCATAAACAACGAAGCTAAGTTCTATGAAATGCTAATGTCAGTGAACGGAAATCAACCATTATTCAGCCAAAGAGCAACAATGGAAAAAGCCGGGATCAAGGACGTGGACAAGATGCAGGCAGAAATTAAGAAAGAAAATCCAGCACCAATTAAAACGCCGGTTCCCCAATAATACACAAGCCTTCTTTTTAAGAGGGCTTTTTGTTATATTTGTCGAAAACTAAACGCATGAATAAAATCTTTAGAAATTCGGAATACGCATACAAATATTTTAAAAAGATAGCTGAAGAGAAATTCAAAAGAATACTATTAAAAAAAGGATTAGATATTAATAACATTGAAAATGATAATTTAGAAATCCTAAAAAATAAAGATGAAATAAGTACATATCTACTTAATAATTCTAGTCTATTTCAAGATGATTATATTACATTTAATAGCCCTGAAGATTTCGAAATTGCTAATAGTGGGTTTGAACAGACAAGATTCACATTTGTTTTACATTCCTATTTAAGAAGTATACATGACCTTATTCAAGAAAGGATTAATGTGTTAGAACAAACTAACAAAGTTGAATCTATAAAAAATCTTGTGGGGAATTTACCTGAAAATGATATAAAGGACAAACTTAAAATTGAAATAGAAGAACTTGAAGCTAAAAAGAGGGAGCTACAAACGATTAAAGATGAAGAAAAGGAAAAATTAAGTGATGAGATTGAACTCGGAAAGCATAAAACAGATATGTTTGTCAAAAAAACTGATGTTTTCCTCAAATTTTTGGACCGTGAGTCTGTTGCTTCAATAGTTGGCTCATTGCTTCTATTGACAATGGGTATTTGTTTGATAGTAGTAATGTTTAGACATGAGGAACCATTGAAAATTATAGAAAGCGCGTTTTTATTAATACTTGGATATTTCTTTGGTCACTCTAAAAACAATAAATAAAATAGCCCCTTAATTGGGGCTTTATTATTTAGTGCAATACCTAACGTTTTGAGGCAAGGGCCTTGACAAACTTTTATCAACCACTTTTTCTCTCATTAAAGATTTCTTATTAAAATGCCTAGATATATTTTGAGATAATTCCGTAAAATTGTCCGTGCCATCAGATTTTTGGTGGTAGAATATTTTAATTGATTTACAATTTTGATGTTCAAACAGAGTGTTTAACAATGTTCTGTCTGATAGGCCACACGAATGCCCCATTATATAGATCTGATACTCGAAACCTTCAATCCAATTTAGGAGTTGTCGATAGTTTGAATTATTGAAGTACATAAACGATTTTATATTTTCTAGAAATTTATTATTTCCAGTGTTTTCTAAAACCTTGTAATGGTCATCCATTTCATCTCCAAATCCGAAATTTATTGGATTTTCTAAATCCATGAGTTTGCCGTGAATTTGAATATGTCTTGCTCTTCCCAATAATGTTTCTTTTTTTTCATTGATTATTCTGACATAATTTTCTACATTTTTGGTATAATTAAAATCTAAGAACAAGTTTTCAGAAAATATATAATTTTTTAAAATGTTTTCTGATTTAAAGTCTCTCAAGAACTCTCTAACTTGAGCTTTGTAATTTGCTGGAAATTCATTCTGTAATTTTTTCAATTCTTCTGGTGAATATTCTTTATACCGTAGTAATTCTAGAATGTCTAATAAGTCTTCATATTTATTTGTGAATGCATATTTATCATTTACTTCACTGTTTAAATAATGCTCTAATAGAATTTTAATTTCAGAGAATTCAGAGTTAAGTCTTTCTATTGATTCTATTTGGGGGTATTTTTTGTCATTGTTAACTAAAGACAACAGAACTTGATAATATGTGTTCTCTATATCAACCCAGTTCTCGGCATTTTGCACAGTTATAAGCTCGAAAAAACTATTTTTGAATTCGAAAATCATTGAAGGATATTCATCAAAATATGGATGTTTATAATATATTTTAAAACTGGAACTCCCATAATGTGAGTCATAAAAGTTATAATCTGAACTTCTTAATGATGCCTTTGTCGAGTCACAAAATGCTGAGTAATTAGCATGATTTTGTAGTGTAAAGTGACTGATATTTATATTAAATAAATTTTGAAATAGGTCAGAATTGTTTATTTCAGAAAAATTTTGCCATATCCAATCTAAAAATGATCTATATGAAGTTGGAAGCCCATGAGCAAGGTCAAAACCATTGCCAATAATAACGAGTCTATTCATGAATTAGTTTTGCTTCAAAGTTAACTCTTTTCCTTTAAATTTTTTATTTCGTTATGTTTTTGAATGTAGTAATTTGAGAGTAAAATGTTATTGTAATCCACTGAAGTAACATTTCCTGAAATAACCAATTCTTTTGCTTCAGCTTTTGAACAATCTTTAAGTTTAGATATTTCATCGTAAATAGGAAATCCTAAATTGAGTAATTGTGTACAATCATCAATACTCATTTTGTCATTTAAATACACCACGTTTGTTATGGTGTTGAATTTCTCTTCTTCAACGCCAATAGTATCGGCGATGATTTTAATTGATTGTGTTATTTCAAATTCCATAATTCAAATATACGATGTATGAAGTTAAATTTCTTCAATTTGCTTTAAAAGATGATTAGCTTCTTCATTATTGCTTGGTTGAGGATACTGCTTAAACACCAATCCATTCTTAGGAGATGCTCCTGTGACTGTTTTATCCTTGTGGACCGTCAGAGAGTTCCAAATATTCTCTGTAAGTTCTTTCTGGTAGTTGGTACAGAAAGTTGTTCCGTTTGCTTCTCGGATAGTCTCTTTTTGATATCCGTTTTCTTCTAGGAAGCTGTAGAAATTAAATTTGCTCATTATGTTTATTTTATATTACCAAGAAATAACTGTTTCGTATTCATTATTTCCGCATTTTTTGTAGTCAACTTTATAGCCTAATTCTTTTAAATACTCCTGTAATTCAGTATCTAATTTGTGATAATATTCACATTGGAATTTTCCAGCAGCCGCATAATGTTTAATACTTCCCATAACTTCATCAAATTGTTTGTTGAAATCAGATAATATTTTGGTTTCAGCAGTTTTTCTTGTGTCTATTGCTTTCATCGTCGTTTATTTTTTAAGCCAGGTAAGAACCTGGTGAGTATGGAACATTAATTTAGTTTTCTGCTTTCTATTTTCATAGCCACCTATAATCAATTCTTCAGGCAATAGTTTATTATCAATTAAGGAGTAAACACGTCTTCTAGGTTTCCCAATTATCTGGCAAAACTGATCCAAAGTAAGTGATATGGACTTCGACAATTCTACCAGATGAGACGCTTCCATTACATCACGGAGCGTCATATCTGCCATTCTTTTATTCAGTAATTCGTTCATGCGGTAATTAAAACTGCTTATTAAAGTAATACTTTATATAACTATGCTAATTTACAACATTACTTATTGTTATGCAATAGTAACTAAAGTACTTTTGAATATAATAATTAAATCTAAGTAATGTTTGAAAAAATCCTACAAGAGCTTAAAACCAAATACAAGAATCTGGGGTTAAGCGATACAATTTTAAAAGCCAAAGCAAAGCAAATTGAAAAGGCGGTTAAAACAGAGGAAGAAATCGCAGAAGCAGTAGCAGGGGTTGAAGATGACCTGGCAATATTCCAGTCATTCGCTGACCAAAACAGAACGTTGGCAAAGAAGATCGAAGAATTGGAAAAAGGAAAAGGGGCAGATCCAAAGCCTGAACCTACACCAACTCCAAAACCCGAAGATCCAAAACCAGCACCAACGGGCGAACCGGAACCAGCTTGGGCTAAAGCCTTAAGAGAGCAAATGGAGAAGCAGAACGAATTGATCTCAGGCTTTCAGGCGGAAAAAACAGCTCAAACCAATGCTCAAAAGCTGCAAACAAAATTAGACGAACTAAAAGTCTCCAAAACTATTCAAGCGCTAATTCCTGCCGGGCTCACATTCGAAAATGACGAAGCTATTGAAGCATACGCAAATGATATGAAAACAAAATCAGATGCGATTGCTCAGGAGTTCGGAAACAGTGCATTAGCTGCAACAGCAAAACCGCTTTTCGGAGAAGCTAAAAAGGAAGGAGAAGTTTCGCCAGATGTTCAAGCATACCTAGATGCTAAAAAACCAGCAAAAACCAATGAATAACATTAATACAGACTTCACAGCAGGAAGACAGATTGTTGTATTCGATCAGATTGATGCTACATACCCGGGAGGTGTTCATGTATCGAAAACGGATGCGGCAGCTAGATTTACTGATGGGGTTATTCCAGCCGGTACCGTAGTGGTACCAGATGCTGATGGACGATACAAAGTCTTAAACGTGGCTTTGACAGCACCTTTACTTGCGGGAACTATTGGGTTAGTATCACATGATATTAAAATTGACGATTATCCTCTTGCCTCAATTGTAATGGCAGGAACAGCAAGAGTGGACGCTTTGCCTGACAAAGAAAAAACAGGGATTGCTTTACTAAAAGCAGCACTACCAAGAATCTCCTTCATCTAAATAAATAATAAACAATGATTATTAACGCAAATAATATCGTACCGGAATTTTCACAACCTAATGCCGAAGCGATTATCAACAGCTATGCCTTAGGAGATTTACAGTACAGAAATTACTTTCCTTTAGAATACAATACAGATCTAACGTTTTCGAATCTAGAAGCAACGACAACTGCTAAGGTTATGGCCGCTATTGTTTCGATTGGTTCTAAAGCACCTAGAGCGGGACGTGAATTCGTAGAAGCAATCAAAGGTGAACTTCCAAAGATTGAAAGAGCGAGAGATCTTGACGAACATGATTTGATTTTAATTCAAAAGTTGAGAAATTCAGTTGCTTTGAATCCGAATAACGCGTCTATCAAAAATAAAATGATCGATAAGATTTATGGTGATTCCACTTATGTGTTGGATGCTGTAAATGCTCGTTTGGAATGGACTGCAAAACAACTTTCCTCTACAGGTAAATTCAAAACAACCGTTGATAATAATGCAGGAGGTGTTGCTGATTTGACTATCGACTTTAAGGTCAAGATGCAAAACGCTGCAAAGGATTGGTTCGTTGCAGCTGATGCAAATCCTATTGCGGATATTAAAGTTATCCAAAAGTTAGCTACAGACAAGAGTTACAGATTTGTAACAATGACCATGGATCAGGTTACTGCCAATCAATTGGTAGAATTAAAAGCGGTTCAAGAATTTGTTTATGGGGTAGCAAATAATGGGGGAACAACACAATTTTTTACACCAACACTTGAACAAGTTAATACCAGATTAGCTCTTTATGGATTGCCAACTATTCGAGTTTGGGAAAGTGCAATTGCTCATGAGAATAAAGCAGGTGTTTTGTCATCAACGAACGGATGGGAATTAGGGAATGTCTTGTTTTCGGTTTCTCCACAATTGGGAAATACACAGTACACAACTACACCTGAATTCAATATGACTTTCGGTGACACAACGGCACAAACAATTGCAGAAGGATTTGTTTTGGTTAAAACCTTTGGAGTTCAGGATCCCGTGTTAGTTTCTACTAAAGGGACAGCATTCGCAATGCCGGTGCTTAACGATACTAAGAAAAACATAATTCTGAAAACGAAATTAGCATAATGACTATCGGGGAGTACATACAAGAAAAATTTTCTCTTTGGTCGGTTGAGTTTTCCGATGGTATGCTTGCAGCTGAATTAGCTCGCGTGAACCTTAATCCATCCGAAACCATAACGAATGAAATAAACCTAGACGATTTCTTTTATAACATCATCCCCGATATCATTAATATGCCTTCCAGTGTTTCTGAGGGTGGTTATTCAATCTCCTATGATAAAACCGCTCTCATGAAATACTACTCAATGGTAGCACGGAAACTTGGAAAGCCAGATTTGTTCTCTGAAAATACAATCACAGATATAACTGCAAGATGGGGATAAAGCAATTTCCTTATACGTTAAAGGTCCTAAAAAAGACAGAAGCTCAGTATGATCCGGATACCGGTAATTGGACACCTGGATCAGAAGAATGGATTACAGTTTCAAACTGTAGAGACGAAGGAAACGAAGGAGGAAACAGGATTGTGACCACAGATGGAGAAATATATGTCTTTGGAGCTGTCATTTACCTGCCTAAAACCAGTTCGTCTGTAGAATTAGGGGCAAAGGTTAGAGTATTCGACAAAGATGGAAATACAAGGCTCGAAGGAGATAATAAGCTATTCAAAAAAGAACAACTGCACGCAAGATTATGGGTTTAACGTTAGACAGTTCCGGATTTGAAAGGCAGATTCTACAAGCAACGCAACAATTGGAAGCTAAAATGGTTCAGATTCTGGCCGACGCAGGTCGTGTAATAGCGGCCGCAGCCAGGGCAAATGGAAATTATAGAGATGTTTCAGGGGACCTTAGAAATGCAAACGGTTTTCTCCTAATGATTGATGGTGTAGTTAAAGCTGAAGGTTTTCTTTCTGGGAATGGCGCTACAAAGGCACGAGCATTGGCTTTGCAGGTTTCCGATACTCGAAGAGGAATGATTAGTCTGGTAGTCGTTAATGGAATGGATTACGCTGCAAAGGTGGAAAGTCGAGGATTGGATGTTCTTACGTCAGCTGAACAATTCGCTAAAAGAGCAATCCCACAAATGATAAATCAACTGAAGCAATGAAGACAGTATTAGAAGCCAAACAGTGGATTTTTGAGCTGCTTACACAGTCGAATATTAGATCTGTTATTTCCGGAAATATTTACAAAGACAAAAGGCCATCAGGAAGCAAGAAAGAGGATGTAGTTATCAATGATATTTCAATGGACAATTCCTTCTTGCAAGACGGTGTATTCAATGTTAACTGCTATGTACCTATGCTTTCGGTAAGTCTTAATGGAGTTACTCAGTATATGCCGGATACAAACAGACAGTTAGTAATTGCCCAAGCGGTAAGTCCAGTATTTCAGAACATTTTCAGACCACAATTCAATCTCACAGTGGAAAGCCACAAAACCTTTGAGGAAGAGGCAGAAAAAGCCAATTACATCAATTTCAGAATCAATTTAAAAGCATATAACTAAAACAATATAAACAATGTCATCAATTAACAACGGCTTAGCCAAAATTGAAATAGGAGCCATTGCCGCTGATGGTGGAATGGGAACAACTCTGGAAAGATTGGGTGAAGTGAAAGAAGGAACTTTCAAAGTAAACCAAGCAGAAGGAGATAAAACGGAATTCAAAGTGGAGGAACATGATGATCCAATTTTTATCAGACAGAAAAAGGGGACCCTAGCATTTGAATTTGAAATTCATAATCCGGATGCTGCAACCTTCAAGCAAGTATGGGGAGGTACTGTTGATGCCACAACCGGAAAATTTACACCGCCAACCAACTTAATGCCAATTGAAAGATCTTTAAAGATCACTCCTGAGATTGGCTATGGTTTCGATGTTCCAAGAGCTCAGATTTCTGCAAGATTTTCTGATGCTATGGGGAAAGATTCCTTGCTAGGGGTTATTGTTACGGCTACGGTTCTAAAGCCAACAAAGGAAGGGCTGGCAAACTTCGAAAATCCAAAGTATCCAACAACTCCATAATACAATCACCATGGGTCTATCTCTGGGTAGGCCCTTTTAATAAAAACTCTATATGGAAAACATAGAATTAGAGAAGCAGGAGTTAGAATTTTTGGTTGGTGAAGGATACAGCTTTGAAACCATTTTTCTAGGAAAGAAAAGGACCTGGAAAATTGGAAAGCTTTCAATGGGTAAAATGCTTAGAATTTCAAAGATTTCCATTAAAATCAAAGTAGATGAAGACGCCCTTTCGAATAGTGATCTTTCTATTCAGCTACCGGCACAATATGAAGCGGTAAGAGATAATGCAAGCCTTTTGGCGGAAGCCGTGGCAGTTGCAGTTGAAAGCAAGTTGCCGAAATGGTTTCTAAAATGGCACTTCCTAAACTCTCTCAATAGCGAAGAGGTAATGAAATTCTCCCTCGAACTATTGAAATTCTCAAACTATCAAAATTTTATGACCTCTACGGTATTAATGAACGGGAACCGTCCGACCAAAGCAATGCCGATAGAGAAAGTGGTCTAAAAACTATATACGGAGCAATGGGGCAAATCTGCCACCACTTCGGATGGACTTTAGATTATCTGCTTTGGGAAATAGACTGGCGTATTGTACAGCGAATGCTTATAGACGCCCCTAAATATGAGTCGAAAGACGAAAAAGGAAACGATCAAAACTCAAATACCAAGTCCGTAAAGATGAATGAACAGAACTCAGAGGACTTAATCGCACAACTACAGCAATACAAGTAATGAATATCAATAACGGAGCTTTATATTTTGGAGCAGGAATAGATCGAACTCAGTGGCGTAGAGATATAGACTCTATGCGAAGAGATATTCTTGGGCTTTCACAGGCAACTGTGCAGCAAACTCGTAATATGGATTCCTCCTTTAAGAATTTGTCTTTGGGTATTGCTGGAGCATTTTCTGTAAGTACTATTAAGAGCTTTGTAATGGAGCTGATCAATGTTCGTGGTGAATTCCAAAAGACGGAAATAGCTTTTACTACCATGATCGGTAATGCTACAGAAGCAAAAGGGTTAATGGGGCAAATGGTGGAGCTTGCGGCTAAAACACCATTTTCTTTACAAGATGTTTCTTCCGGAGCAAAACAGTTGTTAGCATTTCAGATCCCAGCTAGTGAGGTGGTGGATACGTTGACAAGAATGGGGAATATTGCAGCTGGACTTTCTGTTCCTATACAAAGAATTAACCTAGTATATGGCCAGGTGAAAGCAAAAGGTAAATTGATGGGAGATGATCTCCGCCAATTTACAGAGGCAGGTATTCCAATGGTTGCTGAACTTGCAAAGAAATTCGGGAAAACAACTGCTGAAATATCAGCAATGGTTTCTGCAGGGAAAATCGGTTTCAAAGATGTTAAAGACGTATTGTTTTCAATGACCAATCAAGGAGGTATGTTCTTTAACTTGATGGAGAAACAATCTCAATCTCTTTCTGGGCAAATTGCCAATCTAGGTGATGAGTGGGATCAGATGCTTAATAAAATCGGAGAAGCAAATGAGGGGCTTTTATCAGATGGGATTAAAGGATTGACGTATTTAGTTGAACATTATAAGGATGTGATACAGATAATATCCATGCTTGTTGCAGCTTATGGAACTTATAAAGCTGTCCTAATTGCTACAACATATCTTCAAAAATTATCTATTTCCATGGAAACAGTAAAGGTATGGATATCTCTTGCAATGAGTATTCGTACAGCTGCTGATGCTCAGGCATTATTTAATCTGACAGTTCAAGCAAATCCATATGTGCTTCTAGCTACGGGAATTGCCGCTGTTGTAGCCGCTTTGGTATATCTACGTACATATTCGGCTGATGCAAAAGATGAAGCTGAAAAACTTACTTCTGCAATGGAATTCCAGAAAGCTGTAAGTGATTCAATTGCGTCAGCATATAAAAGAAATTCCGAAACGGTGGTTGGATCTATCGAAAAAGAAATAACCGTATTAAAATCTAGCTATTCGACAACTGAAATGAGAAAGAAAGCTTATGAAAATCTCATTAAGCTTAATAAATCATTTACTGGGACAGTTGATGGGGAGTATAAGGCTACACAAAGGCTTTCTGATGCCTATAGGAATCTTGTAGACAGGTTAAAAGAACTTTCTATTGCGAAAGGAAAAGCAGCCCTATTAGAAGAACTTTCTAAAAAGAAAGCGCAGGCGGACCTGGACCTTGTTTTCAAAGAAGAAGATTATGAAAGACAAAGAATTGAGAACATCCGAAAAAGAGCTGACAATGCTAAAAAATTAGGCTCGTTGCCAAAATCAAGTATGTACTATGAAGTTATGCTTGAAAAAGATATTGATTACTCAGCTTATAATCCAGTAAAAGATGCAAGAAAAACAAAAGATGAAATTAATAAACAATTTACCCGCCTTGCAGATGATGTTACTAAAGGAATAGCTGATGCAAGCAAGAAAAATGATAAAGAGTTAAAAAATGCTTGGAGTAATGTTGGAGAGGAAGTTTTGAGTGACGGGCCCAAACGTGGGACCAAAAAGTGGTATGAAGATGAGATAAAGAGAATGGAAGAAGCAAATGATCATTTGCAAGTTAGCTCCAAAGAATATCTTGCCAATTTAGCAAAAATCAAGGAATACAGAAAGAAGATAAGTCCGGAAGGCGATAAGAAAGAAGGAAGACAATTAGCAGAAATTATTCCTTTAGGATCTATTAAAGAACTTCAACGAAGAGCAAATTTGCTTAAGGAGGCAATGGATACTGCAGTTGATGGTATTGTTAAGTTGAGAAAAGTTGACAAATATGGTAATGATAAAGATAAACAAGGTAATCCATACTTTACTGGCGAAACTATTACAATGGACTCGGCTGTAAAACTCTATGAAGAGTATGACGCGAAAATTAAAGCATTGCAGCTGAGAAACTTTCAGGAAAGGATAGACGAATCAGAAAGACAGTGGAATAATTACTACAAAACTGCAGAATATTACGGAAAAGAATCGGCAGACGCTCAATATCGAGATTTGTTCAATGGGGCTAAAAATTATCTGGACTATCTGGAAAAGCAAGAACAGGCATTAGTAAAACTATCTGAAAAAAGTGTACTTACCAGCCAGCAAAAACAAGATTTAGTATTCATCCGAGAAAAGATAAACGGTCTAAAAGGTTTAGATACCCCGTTTGAGAATACTCGTAAAGGTATTGAGAATGCCATGAAAGCAATTCCTTCACTTACTGAACAGCTTGATCTTATTGATAAGCTTAGATCAGTAAATAAAATTGTTAATGTTAATAATCCCGGAAAGTTCTACGAAAAAGATAAATATTACAAAGAGTTATCTGACGGAGTTCTTCAGCAACAACATGATCAATACATCCAATTTGAAAAAGAACACCTGAGTTTTGAACAACGCAAAACGGAAATCACACAAAGGTATGACAATATACGTTTGAGAATTCAGCAATCCAATGATTCAGAGCAGGAGAAATCTCGCAAAACGCAAGAAGCAAACAAAGATCAAGCAAAAGAAATTTCCACCATGTCATGGGAACAATTCCAAAAGACAGATGCTTATGTTAAGGCTTTTGGCGATCTTGAAAAAGTAGGGCCCCGTACTCTTAAAAAGTTGCGTGATCAGTTCAAAGAATTTATAGAATCTGAACCCGGTAAAGCATTAAATATTCAAGACTTGAAAGCGCTTAATGAGGTGTATTCTAAACTTGATGAAGCTACTAAAAATCGTAACCCTTTTGAAGCCATAGGAATTGCGGTTGAAAAGTACAAGAAGAAAAGAGAGGAACTAAATAAAATTGAAAAAGAATCAGGCAAAGACAGTGAAGCATATCAACAAAAACTAGATTATACAAGAAGTTCCTTTGAGGAAATAGTTGACACATCTTACGATGCTTCAAAAAAAATGATAGGCTACTTTTCAGGTATCACTGAAGCAGTTGGAGGTATGTCCGATGAACTGAGAGCAACTATTAGCGACGTAGAACAGCTTGTTGAGGGCGTATATAATGCATTTAAGGGTTTCTACGGAAATAAAGGGCAAATGGTCACCGGTATTATTCAAATTGTTGGTGCGCTATCTAAGATTATGAATGGTGATAATCAAAAGGAGGCGGTTATAAAAGGATGGCAGAAGGATATTGAGAACCTTAAATATTTATATGAGCAACTTAATAAGGAAATCGAGAAAACTGCAGGTGAGGCATCCATAAAAAAATATAGTGAGTTAATCGCTAACCTTAAAAAACAACAACAGCTGCTTGTTGACATGCGTACAAAAGAATCTGAAAAAAAGAATCCAGACGTCGATAAAGTTGATAATTACAGCAATCAGATAAGGGATATAAGCGCCCAGGTAGAAGAATTGGTTTACACATTTAAACAAACTGTAACTACCATTGAATTTAAAGACCTTTCTAAAAAACTTGCTGATGCATTAACTGAAGCATTTGGGCAAGGAGAAGATGCAGCAAAAGCTTTTGATAGGGTTGTAGATGACGTAATGCGTAATGCTGTCCAGAACGCCTTGAAGGTTAAGATTCTTGAGCCAGCAGTACAGAATATGGTAGATCAACTCTATTCTTCAATGGGATTTGGAAATTCTAGTACATCTGCAGTTCAAGCTGAAATATCTGCTGTCGAAAGCAAACTAAAAGAGATTGAAGAAAAACTTAAAACGGCTGGCTTTCAGGAAGGTCTTATTTTAAAGGATATCCAGAAAGAACAGCTAGAAAAGTTAAAATTATTACAACAGCAATTAACTGAAATTTATTCAAACGGGAGCTTTGACGGACTAACCCAAGAAGAAAGAGACAAGATAAAAGCTATGGGAGAGGACGCCATGAAAAAATACATGGAAGCCTTGAAACAATACCAGGATCTTTTCGGTCAATCAGCAGAAAATGCACAGGGGCTCAAAGGCGATATCAAAGGAATCACAGAGAAAACAGCTGGTGCTTTAGAGGGACAATTCAATGCTGTCAGAATAAACATTTCAGAAGTCCTAAAAATAATGAAGGGAAATCAAACTGTAGCAAATGCTCAAACGGTTCTTCTTTCAAAAATAGAGAGTAACACTTCTAATTTGATACAGATTAGAAAAGATATGGCTGAATTAAACAATAAAATAAAGCCCGGACTAGCGGGTATTCCATAATCATGAATCTACAAGAAATATATACCGAAGCAAAAAAAATTGGACTTTCCCGCGAATGCGATGTTAGAATGAGTTCTGATTTGTCGATCAAAAACCTTTGTTCCATGTACTTTGATGGTGATGACTGGTCAATGGAGAAAGACTTCCCAAAGGTTGATGTTCTGAGAAAGTTCCAGGGAAAGAGTGAGGTTCACGGAATCTTTACAGATTATAAAGGAATGCCAAACAATCTTGCAAAAGCTGCCTTTTTTGGAGATTCAAATATCCAGATGATTTACAACGGGTTTTCTGTCTCACAGTTGATTTTGAGACATAATACAAAGGCTAAGATTACGGCAGTAGAAAATGCAATTCTCATTGTTAACCTTTTGGATAATGCTGAAGCGGAAATTACCAGCTTAGAAAACGCGAGAGTAGAAGTATTCCAGTACGGTGGAAAGGTTAAAAGCGCAGGTGATGTTAGAATCACAAAAACAAGTTTCAAAAAATGAGTGAAGTAAAATATTCTTTAAACGGTAAGTCTTTCAAAGATTTCGGAGTATATGTTTCGGAGTCAATCGGTCTTGTTGGTTTATTGGAGTCAAAAAATATCACTCAGTACGATTGGGCAGAATATCATGGTATCGCTCCGGATTTAAGAAAGCCCAAATTCAAAGAAAGAACTATTGAATTGAAATGTTTCATCCGTGGTAATAATTGGGAAGAGTTGTTCAACAATTTTATGGCATTTGTCATCGGAGAATTTTCTAAATCCGGAACGCAAAGACTTCATGTAGAACCATTCGGATTTAAAACGCTTCCATACGAAGTGTATATGAAAGATGAGGTAAAGCCAGAAAAGCAATTCTCAGACGGAGAAATGTTTGCGACTTTTTCATTAAAATTCATTGAACCAAATCCTATAAAAAGAGTTCTTAAAACTACTCTGGATACTTTTAAACTGTCCTACGAAATAGATTCTGAAACAGAGATTTTCTTCGGAGACGGCACCAAGCAGACCGGCCGCGGAAATGTTAGCCTTACAAAAGATTATTCATCGCCTTCCTATGAAAATTCCGGATTGTCGCTGATAAGTGTAAGCGGAGTTAACGATCAGTATTTTGAAGTGTATGCAGTTCCGGATAAATCGAATCTGTATCAATTCTCTGTAGAAATTGATCTACAAACCCCGAAAAATATAAAACTGTACGTAATCGGGCGAAAGTTAAATAATGCATATGAGGCCGTTGCTATTAGTTCGGTTTTCCAAGGGCTGACTGGCAAAAACACTGTTTCAGTAGTGAAAGAAGTCAACATGCCCGACTACGGAAAATTCATACTGAAAGTTTTGGACTCAGACGGGAATGAGATTCCGGGAATAGTTTACAGCAATCCACGAATTGAAACTGCTGAGGTTGTGGGTGAGTGGCAAAACATGTTAGGGAAAGAAAAAACAATAATCATCGCTGGTAATATTGAAGACTTGAAAAGCCTTCAAACTCCTGCGGAAGTAATTTGGGAAAAAATATAAAATATAAGAAAATGGCAGATTTAGAAGATCAGGTGACGATAAGTGTTGTAGACGGCATTATGCCTAAAAATATAGCAACAATAGACGAAAATGGATTAATTGGAAATGCTGTTTCTAAGGAGCAGCAACAAAAAGATATTGCAGAATTAAAAGGTGATGTTCAGGATATGATAGTTTCAAATTTTAAAGGAAACATTACACCTACAGATCCAACACCAACAGAAGATGGAACTTACAAACCGTCTGTTTCTTCTGAAGACGATAAGCCGACTGATCCAAGTAGTACTGCGGATTGGGGTAAGATATATCCAAATGCAGGAAATTTGAGAGCAAAGACGGGATATGATACAATGTTCTATAAAAAAGGTTCTATCTGGACGAGAACAGAAGTAAAGATGCCTGTTGCATCGCCTACCGGATCGGTCGTAAAGGATGATCCGCATTCCGTCAGCGGAGGTGTCGTGTATAGTAGTTTAGAAAACTTAAAATCTGGGCAGCAAAACATCGCATTTTCGACAACCACAAATTATATAGCAAAAACATCAATGGTAGGACAGGTTCCCTCGCTGACTTCATCAACAAATTGGCTTTTATCAGATTTAATTGATGTTGTTTCAACTGATACAATTTTACGTAAGGGATCAGCTGTTTCATCTTCTTCAGCAGCAGCTGAAATTTATTGTTTTGACGTTGACGGTAAGTATTTGGGATATTACAACCAAAACTCAACATCCTATTTAGTAAAAGTTTCAGATCTTTTTCCAGGAACCAGAAAGATAAGAACGAATTCCGCAAGCTCCTATTCTGGAGAATTTTCAATATCTAAAACCGGATTCATTGCAACAGAAGCGGTAAGAAATCTTGAAAAAATTACAGAACTTAATAAATTGGTAATTTCCGATGATGCATTTACTAATGCTATTTCAGGGTATTTAAGTAGTACAGGAGGCTTGGTCCTTGGTAGCACTTCGTGGAAATTAACCCCACCAACACCGGTTACAAAAGATCAAAAGATATTATACACAGGAATTACTTCATCAGCGGCCTATCCAATTTGGGGCTATGATTCAAAATTGAATCCAGTAGTTTCTTTATCAGCACAAGGCAATTTTACAGACAAGGAAATCACAGTGCCAGCTGGTGTTGATTTTGTGATAGCTGCGGCACGTAACAGTGCGGGTGATGTGCAAAGGTTGACATCAACACATTTCGACCAAAGTAGAGTAGATATAAATGCAATTGCAAAAACATTCGTTAATGACTCGTTTTTTCCATCTAAAACATGGGCTAAAGCGGGGGAGGCTATATCTCTCAACCTAAATGGTTTTGTAAATAAGCATCCTAAGGATTATTCGAGAGATACTTTTTTTAATTCACCCAACGGGAATGAAGATTTCATTAGAATAATTCCTACAGCTGATGTGCAAATCCCAGTGAGGCAAAGGCAGCCAAATGGTGTGTATGTAATATTAGGTTACGTAAATATAAAGGTGGGTATCAATGCAAATTCGCCATCGTCTGCGCTGTATTTTATGCATTTTGGTGATTCTACGGTTAAAGGCACTGTAAATAGTGGTATTGAAGGTGCTATTGTAAACGAGCTTTCCAGAAGATTAACAGGCGTAGGATATAATTTAACACCTGCAACCGCGCCGGCGGCCTTGGCATTGACAAATATTAATTTCATCGGAACCATTGGTGACCAGGTTATTAAACATGAGGGCCGTGGAGGATGGTCATTTTCAGATTATCTGAACCTTGCTTCAAAATCAGGAGCTACAAATGCATTTTGGAATACCGGAATTTCAGGGGCTGTTAAATTTGATCTGGGATATTATCTGACTCAGAATAACTTCACAGGAGTCAATTCTACGGCCAGTAATTTAATTATACTTTGCCAGCTTGGTTGGAATGATGTATTTACATATACTCCGGCACAAATAGAAGCTTTTGCAAGACAGTGGCTTGATCTAATTAAAGCGCAAAAATCAGGTGTAAGAGTGAAATTAATTTCAATGCAGCTTCCACCAATTGATATATATAAGGATTATGGCACAAGCACGCGCCAACAGTCTTACATGTCAACAATGCAACGTGTTATGACTATTGCTAGGATTTATGAAAAAATAGCTTCAGAATCTGGTTATTCTTCTTGGGTTGAGCATATTTCATACATGGGAACATTCTTCCCAGACAATGCTTACCCTACAACAGATTTAACAGTAAACAAAAGAGATTCAGTAACTAAGAAAGTATACACTGATGATGTTCACCCGATCGCTGCGGGCTATGCTCAGATGGCAGACACGCTGTTCTATAATATTCTTTACAATTATTGTCAATAATGAATAATATAACACTTTACAGAAACGGATCACCCTTGTTCAATTTGATTGAGCGGGGGAAACGTTCTGTAGAATCTGCAACACTTAACAGAGTAATGCTTTCGGATGATTCGGTTTCAATAAAACTGAATTCACGGGAAAAGCTGGATATTCTGATCAATGATTATTTCGTGTTGTTTGATTCGGTATACCGCATCAATATGTTGCCTGCATTAGTAAAAAACAACAATACTTCATACGAATACAATATTACCGCGCAGGGCTTAATGTTCGATATGCAGCGTTGCAAATATTTTAATGCAGATGCAACCGGATTCGGTCCGGATCTGGAATTTCCTTTGATTGGAACTATTGAAGTTTTTTTGCTGGCTATAAAAAACAATATGAAGCGTTTTTCTGCTAATTGGGAGCTTGGAAATTTTACCAACGGTGAGACCAAAACAATCACTTTCGGAGATGACACTTGCCTTTCAGCAATGCAGAAGATCTGCAATGAATTCAAGACTGATTTTTGGATTAAGTACGAAAATGGTAAATATGTAATACATACCGGAGACTACGGCAAAAAAGTTCCTTTAAAATTCGAGTATGGAAAAGGAAAGGGGTTATACTCGCTATCCCGCAATAATGTTGATGATAACGATATTGTAAACAGGCTTTATGTTTTTGGAGGTACAAATAATATCCCAAATGAATACCGGAATTTCAGCAAGCGATTAAAATTACCAGGTGCTGACTATTTGGAAGATTCCGGATCAATAGCAGCTTTCGGACTAAAAGAAGGATCAATTACTTTCGATGAAATTTACCCTCATAGAACCGGAAAAATAACCTCTTTAGGAGATACGAAATTCAAATTTTCAGACTCCACGATGGATTTTGATTTGAGCGAGAAAGAAGCTGACGGGGTAACGACAAAGTACTTGGTTCCCGGGACTTCTGCAAAGATTAGTGTAAAGACCGGTAATCTGGCAGGTTACGAATTCGAGATTAAGAAAGGGGGGTACAATCATACAACGAAGACTTTTGAAATAATACCTTTCAAAAATAACCAGGGGCAAAGTTTCCCGGATGAAGCGTCAACTGCTTTTCAATTTGCTGTCGGTGATGAATATGTATTACTGGATATTGTAATGCCGAAAACCTATATAGACAATGCAGAGAATGAACTTCTTCAGAAAGGACTGGAACAATTTGAGCTAAACAAGAACGCAAAAGTTTCCTATGATCTCAATGTCGATCCGGCTTACATGGAAAAAATTGGAGTAGGGAAGTTTGACATTGGTGATTATATCCAAGTGTATGATCCGGTTCTTGGAATTGATAAGGTTTTGAGAGTAAATCAAGAAACAATAGATTTCATCCAAAATGGAGATTATAACCCATATCGTACTAAAATTGTCATTGCTGACTCATACGAAATTAATTATGCATCACAGATTGTACTCGATATAAAGCAGATCAAAAACGTTATGTCCATTACCAATTTAGGACAGATAAACTATTCAAAATTAGGCTTAAAAACCACTGAGGAGCTTAAGAATTTGACATTTGACCCTGATGGTTACTTTGATCCCGAAAATATTCGTCCCGGTTCGGTCGAAACTAATATGCTTTCAGTCGGCGCCCGTAGTCAACAGATCAGCTGCAGTGTTGTTTTCTATGTAATGTTTGAAAATGACAAAAATAAAGTCAAAGTCAATCCGGGAATTATTTACTCTCAAACATTTGACAAAGAGTGGAATATTCCGGAGAATGTGGAAACAATTCCGGATGATCAATTTAGATATGTTTATGGTAAATGTTCAAAAACCGATCAAACGGGCGCAATTGTCTTCACTCAGGAACAGATCAAATTTGATGCAGACGCGAATGATTATTACTTCCTAATCGGAATTCTTCACTCCGTTGTCGATGGCGTTAGAGTATTATCCATAACCGTAGGAACAACAACCATCAATGGTGGTTTGATCAGAACCGGTATTATTTCTTCGCTTGATGGCCAAATGACAATTAACCTGGATACGCAAGAAATCAAAGGTAAAATTAAATTCACAGATGGGTCAGACGGCTTCACCTCCATAGATAATGGATTGCTCATGACACAGGTTGTTGAGGTCGGAAATAATACCGAAAGAAACGCTTTTATTTCGTCTGTAACTGATGCAGGTCCGGAAAGCATTCGGTTTGGTGCCGGTGCGGATTATGCACATAAAGATGATGCCGTTTTCAAAGTACTACAGAATGGAAAATTGATTGCCCAGAATGCTAATATAAAAGGGGTAATTGAAGCGGAAACCGGTACAATTGGCGGTACAAATGGATGGTATATCACTGCTTCAACATTGACAAGTGCAACGGGTAAGATTCTTTTTGGTGTATCGAATAATAATGGAGATTTAGTAGATGGGCTTATGATCGCTAATGATGTTCACCCCAATAATCAGTACATAGGAAATTTTATCATAAAATCATCTAAGGATGCTGGCAATGTAATAAATACTGGTGCTTCAATATCGGCATCAGGAAATAACTTTGGAAATACCGCCTTAGAACTTAGTGCAACAGGTCCACAGGGTAACAATTACGCATTGACTATTAACGATGGATATGTTTTCTTAAATAACATCGGCGGCAATGGATTCAAAGGGTTTAAAGTGTATGCTCCGGCATTGGGAGGACAATTAGTTGAGGGTTTTTCTGGACAAAAAACAATAGGAGGTACAATTTGTTATTTCCAGAATGGACTTTTTATAGGGTAATAAAATATAGAATAATGATATTAGAATTTATAAAAGAGGATTACAGCGCAATTATTATGAAATTAATTGTCGTTGGTATTTTGTGGAGTGCTGTTTTAATTGCAATGATAATTGATTTTTATTTTGGCATTAGAAAAGCAAAGCAAATAGGTGAAATGCGTACATCTGAAGGCTATAAAAGAAGCGTTGGGAAGTTCAATCATTATTTCGGAATGCTACTTTATGCATTCATATTTGATGCAATTGTGCCAATAACGTACTTCTTCGAGTTTCCTATATCAGCGGTGCCAATTGTTTCTCTTTTGGCTACAGTTGTTCTGGTATTCACTGAGGCTAAATCAGTTCAGGAAAAAGCAGAAAACAAGCTCAGAAGAAAAACAAATGCTTCAATGCTCCAGGTTCTGGAAATACTCGAAAAACGGGAAGACGTTCTTCATGACTTATTAGCAAATTATAAAAAGCAAAATCAAAATGAGAACAGTAATACTGATATTAATAGTGATGTTTCTGACGGGGTGTAGGACTAAAAAAGTTGTAACATCGAAAAGTACAGAGATCGAGCAAATTCAACAATATTCTGCTAAAAAAGTTGAAAGTAAAGGTGAAAAAGTAGAAGATAAACAACAGATAAAAAACTCTGAAGTCTTAGAGCAAAAAAAAGTAAACCAGACCGATTTTGAGGTTCAAGGAAAAGCTGAGACAGGCAAGCCGATTGAAATATACAATATTGAGAATGGTGACACCTTACAAGCTATTAGAGTAAATGGTAATGCAGATGTCCATATTCGAACAAAAGCTGCTCAGTTAAACCATGTAAGAGAAGACAATGTTTCAGAATCTGTCATTGAAAAGTTTAAAGATTTTTCAGAAAATATTGTTGAAGAACATAACATAAAAAAAAGGTTTAAGGAAGCTAAACAGAAGGCAAAGGAAGTTAAAGTAAAAGGCTTTCAGGCTGGAATATGGATTGTTCTGGCTGTTTGTGGAGTAGTAGCAATTATAATATTTGGAATCTATAAATACTTTAAGTAATGAAAAAAAGATATTCAAAAATCCCTGTCGAAATTGAAGCAACAGAGTTAATTTATTCAACCGAAAGTCAGGAAGGAATAATTGACTGGGCGAATGAATATGATGTGAAAATAACAAAAGGTCCAGATGGGTCTTTAAATATTGAAACATTAGAAGGAACAATGAGGGCTGTTACAGGTGATTTTATCATCAAAGGAGTTAATGATGAATTCTACCCTTGTAAGCCTGACATCTTTTCTAAAACTTATCAAAAAATTAATAAATGAAAACATTAACAGAACAAGATTATATAAATGCAGCCAAAGAATTAGGTTGTGAAGTTTCAGCAATAAAGGCTGTGAGTGAAGTTGAAGCTCCTAAAGGAGGTTTTCAGGCAGATGGCACACCGACAATATTATTTGAAAGGCATAAG
>NZ_JAVCWI010000016.1:0-88357 GCF_030846215.1 Chryseobacterium sp. WLY505
AGTTCACTTTATTTTCTCTGGTTCTTCAGAATATAATTATTATCTAATTTATAACTAAATCCTTTTGTAAATCTAAAGGAAAATCTGTGTCATCTGTGGGCAAAAAACACTTTCCGATAATAGCTGCGACAAATTATTTTAAACACAAATATCCCCAATATTTTCACAAATAAACACAAGGAAAATACAACATAATCATCTGTGAAAATCTGTGTCATCTGTGGGCAAAAAACACTGTCTAATAATAGTTGCGACAAATTATTTTAAACACAAATATCACCAATACTTTCACAAATAAACACAAGGAAAATACAATATAATCATCTGTGAAAATCTGCGAAATCTGTGCGAAAACCTTAAACATTGAACTCAAAACTTTAAACTTTAAAACAATGAAAATAATCATAGCCGGAGGCACCGGATTTCTCGGTGAAAACTTAGAAAAATACTTTACAGAAAAAGGAAATCAGGTCTGTATTTTTACCCGCAATCCTCAACGTAAAAACGAAATCTATTGGGATGCCCAAACGATAGGTGAATGGAAAAACAGCCTTGAAAAAGCAGATGTTTTGATCAACCTGACAGGGAAATCTGTGGATTGCCGTTATCATGAGAAAAATAAACAGGAGATCTATTCTTCAAGAATCAACAGTACAAGAATACTGCAGGAAGCCGTAGACCAATGTGCTGAAAAACCAAAAATATGGTTGAATGCAAGTTCTGCAACCATTTATGTTCATTCCGAAAACCATCTCAATACAGAAGAAAACGGAATTATCGGAGACGATTTTTCTATGAATATCTGCAAGAGCTGGGAGAAAGAATTTTTTGCAGTTAAAAATGAAGAAATACGAAAAGTTGCCCTTCGTACTTCTATTGTCCTTGGAAATAATGGCGGTGCTTTTCCAAAACTGAAAATGATTACAAAACTGGGGTTAGGTGGAAAACAGGGAAGAGGAAATCAGATGGTAAGCTGGATTCATATTGAAGATTTCTGTAGAGCAGTGGATTGGCTTATTCAGGATCAGAATCTTTCAGGAACAGTGAATATAACCGCTCCGACTCCTCTTTCCAATCAAAACATGATGAAAAAACTGAGACATAAAATGAAAGTTCCTTTTGGGCTCAATGCCCCTGTATGGCAGTTGGAAATTGCCTCCCTATTCCTGAATACAGAAACAGAATTATTATTAAAAAGCAGAAACGTTTACCCTGATAAACTTATAAAAAGCGGATTTCAGTTTTCATATCCCACATTTGATGAAGTGATTCTTAATCTCTTGGAATCCTAATGTTTGCGGGTTTCCCAAAGGATAATTAAATTAGCAGAAAACTATTCCTTATGCTGGTTATATCCAAAATAAAACCCTTTTTTCTTTCATCCTTGTTAATAAGTTCAATTGCTTTTTCACAAGCTCATAATGTATCAGAAGGCTATCAGAAGCCTACAGACCCATTGGTTGTCCGGAATCTGGAGCAATGGCAGGATATGAAATTCGGGTTGTTTATGCATTGGGGAACCTACAGCCAGTGGGGAATTGTTGAAAGCTGGAGCTTATGCCCGGAAGATGAATCATGGACACAGAGAAAACCTGAACATGGAAAATCTTATTATGAATATGTGAAGAATTATGAAAATCTTCAGACAACTTTCAATCCAACTCAGTTCAATCCTCAGAAATGGGCAGATGCTGTAAAAAAAGCAGGAATGAAATATGTGGTTTTCACCACCAAGCATCACGATGGTTTTGCTATGTTTGATACTCAGCAGTCAGATTATAAAATCACTTCTCCCAAAACCCCTTTTTCAAAAAATCCAAAATCTGATGTGACGAAAGAAATTTTCAATACATTCAGAAAAGAAGGCTTTAAAATTGGTGCTTATTTTTCAAAACCAGATTGGCATTCCGATGATTACTGGTGGTCTTATTTTCCGCCCAAGGACAGAAATGTCAATTATGATCCCAAAAAACATCCGGAAAAATGGGAGAACTTTAAAAAAATCACTTTCAATCAACTGAACGAAATTACTTCCAATTACGGTAAAATTGATATTCTCTGGCTGGATGGCGGCTGGGTACGTCCCTTTCATACCATAGATCCAAAAGTGGAATGGCAGCGCACCATCAAAGTAGAACAGGATATCGATATGGATAAAATAGGAACGATGGCAAGAAAAAATCAGCCTGGTATTATTATTGTTGACCGTACGGTTTCCGGGAAATGGGAAAACTATGTCACTCCTGAGCAGGCTGTTCCGGAACACGCGCTTTCCATTCCCTGGGAAAGCTGCATCACCATGGGCGATTCCTTTTCTTACGTTCCCAATGACAACTATAAAAGCTCCCAGAAGATCATTGAAACATTGGTTAAAATCATTTCAAGAGGAGGAAATTACCTTATGAATATTGCGCCCGGACCTAACGGAGATTATGATCCGATAGTTTATGAAAGGTTACAGCAAATTTCAGCCTGGATGGAGAAAAATCAGTCTGCGGTTTTTGCAACCAGAAGCATTGCGCCTTATCACGACGGAAATTTTTATTATACACAAAGCAAAGATGGAAAAACAGTAAATATTTTTCACTTGGATGAAAAAACAAATTATGAGTCTCCATCAACATTAAATTTTATAGTTCCGGAAAATTTTAAACCGAAATCTTTGAAAATTTTAGGGTTACCAAACAAAATTCAATGGAAAAAATCAGGGAATTCAATTGAAATTAATTTACCTAAAGAAAGAGCTCAGTTAAAATATTCAACTGTCATTCAAATACTGCAATAGTTGAATTTGTGACTCATTTTTATATTAAAATGACATAGGAAATCGGAGCGTTAAGAGAATAAAGTCTGTGAACGTTAAGAAAATTCTACTGTTTGAGCGCGAGACAATTGTTGAACAGGAAAACTAACATCAAATTCGCGCGAGTTTTAGAATTTTTAGAGAACAGATTTTATTTTTAGCGGAGAGTTCCAGGTCTTGAACTTTTGGTTCTTTTGCTTCAAGGTAAAAGAACAAATTTTAAACTAAATTATTCTTTAGATGTGTTTTAAACTTCGATTTGAAATTTTAGGAATTTTCTTGTTGAGCTCAGTATTTATCTCTGCTCAAAAACCTTTATATAAAGACCCCCAACAACCCATTGAAACCAGAGTTCAGGATCTGTTGAAGAGAATGACCCCGGAGGAAAAATTCTGGCAGTGTTTTATGATTCCCGGAGATCTGGATAACGTTCCGAAAGGACAATATTCCCATGGAATTTTTGGTTTGCAGGTAAGCGCAGGAAATCAGGGAGGCGGAGCAGCAGGACAACTGCTGCAATACAATGCCAGTGAAAAAGCAGAGATACTTGTGAAAAAGATTAATGCCATTCAGAAATATTTTGTGGAAGAATCACGATTGGGAATTCCAATCATCCCTTTTGATGAAGCTTTACACGGGTTGGTTCGGGAAGATGCTACAGCTTTTCCTCAGGCTATTGGCCTGGCTGCTACTTTTAATCCGGAATTAATGACCAGGGTTTCAACAGCCATTGCAAAAGAATCAAGACTGAGAGGAATCCGTCAGATCCTGACTCCTGTAGTCAACATTGCCAATGATGTACGATGGGGAAGAACAGAAGAAACCTATGGTGAAGATCCGTTTTTGACTTCTGTAATGGGAGTCAGCTTTGTTACTCCGTTTGAAAATAGGGGAATTATTACCACCCCTAAACACTTTTTAGCCAATGTAGGAGAAGGAGGAAGAGATTCATACCCGATTCATTGGAGCAGAAGATATCTTGAAGAAACCCATTTAATACCTTTCCACAATGCTTTTACCCAAGGAAAAAGCTGTTCAGTGATGACTTCCTATAATCTGCTTGATGGAAGACCGTCAACTGCAAACCATTGGCTGTTAACGGAAAAATTGAAAAAAAACTGGGATTTCAAAGGCTTTGTTATCAGTGATGCAAGTGCGGTTGGTGGAGCAAATGTGCTGCATTTTACAGCAAAAGATTATGATGATGCCTCTGCACAGGCAATTAACGCAGGTCTTGATGTGATTTTCCAGACAGAATATAAACATTATCAGCTCTTTATTCCACCGTTCCTGGATGGAAGGATTTCAAAAGAAAGAATAGATGATGCCGTATCAAGAGTATTGAAAGCCAAATTTGAACTTGGATTATTTGAAAACCCTTATGTTTCTGCTAAGGAAATTGGTGAATTAAAAAAACTTAATCACAAACCTTTGGCAGAAAAAGCAGCGGCAGAGTCTTTTGTTTTGCTTCAGAACAATAACCAAACGCTTCCTGTTCCCGCGAATGTTAAAAAGATTCTGGTGGTAGGAACAGATGCTGTGGATGCAAGATTAGGAGGTTACTCAGGGCCTGGAAACAAAAAAGTAAATATCCTGGATGGTCTTAAAAATTATTTGAAAAATACAGACATTGAAGTTATATATTCAAAAGGAATTGACTGGAATGTAAAAGATTTTGCCACTATATCAAACCTATATCTATCCTCTGAAAATAAAAAAGGATTAAAAGGCACTTATTTTTCCAATACAGATCTAAAAGGCAATCCGGCCTTTGAAAGGCAGGATGAACAACTCAATTTTAAATGGACTTTATATTCTCCTGATCCGGAAAAACTGCAGTCTGACAATTATAGTATTCGCTGGACGGGAAAACTGGAAGCTCCAAATTCCGGAAAATATCAGATAGGTTTACGTGGAAATGACGGCTTCAGATTATACCTCGATGGAAATTTAGTGATTGATCAGTGGGAAAAGCTGAGCTATTCCACCAAAACAGTGAATGTAGATTTTGTACAAGGGAGAAAATATGATATTAAGATCGAATTTCATGAAAATCGTGGCGAAGCCAATCTGGAATTGATCTGGAACTATGATTTGTATGATTATCAAAAAGATTTTAAAGAAGCTTTAGATCTTGCCTCAAAAGCAGACTATATTCTTGTTACGGCTGGAATTCATGAAGGAGAATTTCAGGACAGATCATCACTAAGTTTGCCTGGAAATCAGGAAGCGTTTATTCATGAGGTTTCAAAACTGAAGAAACCTGTAACTGTTGTTCTCATAGGAGGTTCTGCCATAAAAACAACAGCGTGGAAAGACAAGGTAGGAGCCATCTTAGACATTTGGTATCCGGGAGAAGAAGGAGGAAATGCGGTGGCAAAAACCCTTTTCGGGGCAGAGAACCCATCAGGTAAGCTGCCTGTTACTTTTCCGGTGCAGGAAGGTCAGCTGCCTTTAACTTATAATCATCACCCGACAGGAAGAGGAAATGATTATCATGATCTGAGTGGAGAACCCTTATATCCGTTTGGCTTCGGACTCAGTTATACCTCTTTTGAAATTTCTGAGCTGCAATTGGATAAAACCCAGTATTCGGAAAATGAAACCATTGTGGCTAAAGTCAACGTGAAAAATACAGGTTCAAAAACCGGAAGTGAAGTCGTTCAGTTGTATATAAAAGATGTATTGGCTTCAGTTTCAAGACCAATTATTGAGCTCAAAGGATTTCAGAAAATCGAATTACAACCCGGAGAATCAAAAACAGTTACCATAGAAGTTCCGGTAAAACAATTACAGTTTTTAAATGAAAAGATGGAATGGATTGTAGAAAAAGGAACGTACAGAATTATGATCGGTAATTCCTCCAGGAGTCTTCCTTTAAAACAAAATATTGAGATTTTATAGAAATTAAAAAAGAGCAGATTTTTCTGCTCTTTTTACGTATATAGCTTTGAATATATTTAGTATTTTCTGGCCAATAGGACGTTCAACAGGAATGTTCCTGCCCAGTTACTGTTATTGGTAGTGACGCCATTGGTGCCAATAAAGTCTACACGGGCAACAGATACAGTAAGCCTGGTTTTACCGCCAGTACCATTATTGGCCAGACTTACAAAAGAGGCTGTAAACACATCCGGGAAACTTGAGTTGTTTCCTGCAGTAAGAATAGGATACATATTGGTAACATTGAAAGGAGTACCCTGATATTCATAAACAAGGGTCATTCTGCTGGCATTGGAGTAGGAAGCAGTCTGGGCTCTGTCCACAGACGTTTTGCTCACAATCCACCACCTGTCTGTTGCAGCACCTGAATCATAACCTGCATTAGCATGAGCGGTCCAGTCAGCAAGGGCCGCTGTTCCAAGTGCATGAGGAGGAATGAAAAGCTGTGTACCATAAATCTCAACATTACTTGGTTTGGGAAGCACTGTAAAAGATAAATCCCAGGTTCCTCCGGAAGTATTGCTGTTGTTTACAACTTCAGCATACGCTCCTGTAGGAATTACAAATGAAGCAACCGGGGTATTGTCAATTCTCAAAGTATTTCCACTGGAAGCCTGCAACGTGATAGCATTGGGAGAAATGTTTTTAATCTTATAAATTCTTCCTGTAAAACTGGTGGTGCCTGTTCCTATGACGGGAAGAGTAAACGTAGCATCCGCCGTTCCGTTATAGGTAATATAATGGTCAGTAGACAGAATATTGTACGTTGTAGCAGTAATCTGAGTATAACCAGCCCTTAAAGAACCGTTCACAGCAAGTGTACTGTTAGGTGTTGTTGTATTAATACCTACTTGTGCAGTTAGGGGAACGACTGCAAATAAAAAGATCGAAATGTATTTTTTCATATTGTACAAATTTGGATTTAAACAAAAATATAAAAAAATAACTAAAAGTCACCGAATGATGAATATTTTAAACCAAATCGCTTTCTGGTGAGAAGGGTTGTTTTTTTAAGGATTAAATCAATCGGCAGGGAACCTCCAGATCTTCGGTAAGATAATAGCTGGAACAGAGCCGGTGGTAGCCATCTGCAATGATCAGTTCATTTTGCCCTCTAACCAGTAATATTGGGGAAAGCTTTTTATTTTTTTCCACCTTTTTAAGGTTTTCTTTCACATGGATATTCGTCTCCGGCAGAAGGGTGAGTTTACTGGCTCTTAAAATGTCTTTCGACTTCTTTATAATTGTAGGAGCTGCCTTTAATTGTTCGACCATTTTTTTTGCTTCCTCAGATTGGAAAAGGAGTTCAAGATAATCCTGAGCAGCAGGAAAATCATGATCTTCAGGCTCTTTCAGCCAGATATTGTCTTTGGTCATATGATTTTTTTTCACTGATGTCTTCATAAGTGCTTATTTAAAAGATGAATAAATGTATGAAAAATAGATCACCACTCCATAAACAACTATCCATGTATTTTGCATTTTGCTTTTTGAAAAAATATTGGTACGATATATGCAAGATTTATCATGAACCGGAATGAATTTCATTAAATGATATTGAATTAATTGAAACCATTCAAAAATATGAACATTATGAAAAAGTTATTAATTTCAACAGTATTGTTATTAGGTTTGTCCATGAATGTTTCAGCGCAGAAACATCCACCTACACCGCCGCATCCTTCAAAAAGCGAGCTGGTGAATATTAAAATGCAGGAGCTTACCAAAAAATACAATCTTGAGAAAAAGCTTATCCTTAATCATCCTCTTGCTACCAAACAGATGAAGAGGGATCAGATGAAAGCCTTAAATCAAAGATATGCAACTGAAAAACGATTACTTAGAGAGGCAAAATAGTACAGTATTTTTGCAATTAATAAAATAGGAAAAACCTTTTTTTATACTTTAAGTTTTAATAAGTTTTCAACAGAATATGAAATTTATTGAAAGAGAATACGTTTGTATTCTCTTTCTTTATTTAAAATGGAATAAAATGCCTTTGTTGATGCATTTTAAGATCAGTTTGAAGAATCATAAAACATCCAATATTTTTCCTTAAATTCGCATAAAAATTTTTAAAGTAATGAATTACGATATTATTGTCATTGGAAGTGGTCCTGGTGGATATGTTACTGCAATCAGAGCAGCGCAATTAGGTTTCAAAACCGCAATTATCGAGAAAGAAAATTTAGGAGGAATCTGCCTTAACTGGGGATGTATTCCAACTAAAGCTTTATTGAAATCTGCTCAGGTTTTTCATTATATCAACCATGCTGAAGATTATGGTCTGAATAAAGTGGAGGCAAGCTTTGAATTCCCGAATGTGATTCAGAGAAGCCGTGGTGTTGCCAGCAAAATGAGCAAAGGAATCGAATTCTTGATGAAAAAGAATAAGATCGACGTAATTCTTGGTACTGCAAAAGTACAGAAAGGTAAAAAAGTTTCTGTTACCGATAAAGAAGGAAAAGTAACCGAATATACAGGTACTCACGTTATTATCGCTACAGGAGCTCGTTCAAGAGAATTACCGAACTTACCGCAGGATGGTAAAAAAGTAATCGGATACAGACAGGCATTATCTCTTCCTGAGCAGCCGAAATCTATGATCGTTGTAGGTTCCGGAGCTATCGGGGTAGAATTTGCTGATTTCTATAACACAATGGGAACTAAAGTAACTGTTGTTGAGTTCATGCCAAACATTGTGCCTGTAGAAGACGAAGAAATCTCTAAACACTTAGAGAAATCTCTTAAAAAGACAGGAATTGAGATCATGACAAACGCTTCTGTAGAAAGTGTTGATACAAGCGGAGAAGGAGTAAAAGCTACTGTGAAAACAGCAAACGGAAACATTACCCTTGAAGCTGATATCTTATTATCTGCTGTAGGTATTGCTGCTAATATCGAGAACATCGGATTAGAAGAAGTAGGAATCCAGACAGACAAAGGAAGAGTATTGGTAAACGAATGGTACGAAACTTCAGTACCTGGTTACTATGCGATCGGTGATATCATCCCGACTCAGGCATTGGCTCACGTTGCTTCTGCAGAAGGAATCACTTGTGTTGAGAAGATCAAAGGAATGCACGTTGAGAAAATCGACTATGGCAATATCCCTGGATGTACTTACTGCCACCCTGAAGTAGCATCTGTAGGTCTTACTGAAAAGCAGGCTAAAGAAAAAGGATATGAAATCAAAGTTGGTAAATTCCCTCTTTCTGCAAGTGGTAAAGCTACTGCAAACGGAAATACGGATGGATTTATCAAAGTGATTTTTGATGCTAAATATGGTGAGTGGTTAGGATGCCACATGATCGGTGAAGGAGTAACTGATATGGTTGCTGAAGCTGTTGTAGCCAGAAAACTAGAAACTACAGGTCACGAGATCATCAAGTCTATCCACCCGCACCCAACAGTTTCTGAAGCTATTATGGAAGCTGCTGCTGCTGCTTATGGTGAAGTGATTCACATCTAATCTGAAATACAGAAAAATATATCATAAAAGCCTGGAGAAATCCAGGCTTTTTTTGTTGATGCTGCAAAGAAATAGGGGTAAAGTAAACCTAACAGGTTTCAAAAACCTGTTAGGTTTGATACTAATACATCTTTATTAAATAATAACCACATCGAAGAATAGAGGTATTTCCATTTTTTAGATTAAATTTTTGACCCATTATTATAGATTTTATTAAAATAATTTTAAAATCAACATATTTATAAAAATTAACTTAATTATCTCAGGCTGTTTTCTTACATTTATTCAATGAATTTTGAGAGAGTAGGACTTGTTTTATCAGGAGGCGGTACCAAAGGAATCGCTCATGCAGGAGTATTAAAATTCTTACAGGAAAAAAATATTGAAGTAGATATCCTTTCCTGCTGCAGTGCAGGTTCTATTGTAGGATGCCTTCATGCAATAGGAAAAACCCCTGAGGAAATCCTGGAATTTTTCAATTCCGTCTATTTTTTCAACTGGAAACACTTTACATTCAATCAGCCGGGTTTGGTTTCTTCAGTAATCTTCAGAAACTATCTGAAACCTATTTTCCATGAAATGAAATTGGGAGATCTTGATATCGAGGTGAAAATTGTAGCTACAGAACTTGTTGCGGGAAGCCAGAAGATTTTTGATAAAGATTTTGAGATCGTTGATGCCATTATTGCTTCATGCTCTATTCCCGGAATAACGACACCTTACATCATTGGTGATGAAATGTATTGTGATGGAGGAGTATTGAATAACTTCCCGGCAGATATCATCAGGGAAGACTGTGATAAGCTGATTGGCGTATTTGTATCCCCGCCCAACGAAGCAAAGATCAAGGATCTGAATTCCATTAAGGCTATCGTTTCCCGTTCTTACGACCTTCTATCCTACAGGATCGAAAAAATAAAATTTGATTACTGTGACTGGTTTATTTCGTCCCAAAAATTATCTTCCTACGGAACTTTTGAACGCAGGAAAGACAGATTGGAAGAGATCTTCAATATCGGTTACAAAGCCGCCAAAGAAAGCTACGAAGAAAGTACCTTTTTCACAGAATTAAGACAATCCGGAACATAAAAAAATCCTGTATCAATTGAATACAGGATTTTATTTTATAAAAGCGGAAAAACGGTTTTGAGTTCTAAAAGAGAAGATAACAACTTCCAGCTTCTCGCCTACATCTTCCAGCTTAATTCTTCACTACATATCCGTCCTGGCGAACAATTTCACGGTCATTCGTATCATTTACAACCAATGTATAAGGTGCTTTTTTCGGAGAATCCGTAAGATAATTTCTCCAGATCTGATAGCTGTGTCCCTCATTATTGAAGTTGATGTAATAGTTACCTCCTGTACCATCAGGAATCAGTTCACCATCACTGATGATCATGCTTGGTTTTGCCGTAATCTTTGTGTTGGCATTCCACGACTGGTAAAGGTACTTGCCATTCGGTTGTTTGTCGATTCTGATTTTGAACTTTTTGGTTTTGATAATAACAGTCTTCGGTACCTGCTGAAGGGGAGAAGAAGTAATAAAACCGTCTGTTTTAGGAGCCGGAACTTCTTTGGCATAAACGAAAGAAAACTGAGCTAAGCAGAAAGCTCCTAATAAAATATGCTTTATCATATTGAGTGGTTATTGGTTAACATTTTAGATTCTATCAAATATAAAGCCATTTTTAATTTAGAATATAAATATATAGTGTTGAAAATTAGATTTTTACAACTGTCGGACGCGTGTTTTTAGAAAATAATAATACTGATTTTCAATTTGTTATTGTTGTATTGGTGAAATATTGTCAGTTTCTAAAACAACTGATTACTTTTCTTATGTACATTTGTACCATCAAAGGATCTCGTTCCTTTATTATCAAAATGAAACTAATTAACTTTAAGTTTTTTCTATTAAAAGTATCAGAAATCATCTTCACGATTTTTAATACATCTCCTCCTGTAATTTCTTAATTTTTTCAAAAGAATTATCACATAATTCGTACTCTGTTTTTTCGTATTCTGAAGAATCAGAGCGCAATCCCTGTTTTAAAATTTAATTAAAAAACAAAACAAACTATGGAATTAGATTTTCATGGCTGGATGATTCCGGCCGTAATGGCGCTTTTGTGCGTACTTTTTTACAAATTCATCTTAAGAATTTTCTTTGGATTGATCATTGTTCCTCAGGACAAAATTGGTTTGGTGACCAAAAAATTTGTATTGGTAGGAAAACAGGAACTTCCGGAAGGTAGAATTATTGCCACCAACGGAGAAGCAGGTTTTCAGGCTCAGACATTGGCTCCGGGAGTGTATTTTGGAAAATGGATCTGGCAGTATTCTATCGATTTTCAACCATTTACAGTGATTCCGACCGGTAAAATAGGGCTACTGCTGGCAAAGGATGGGATTGAACTGGAAACAGGAAGGATTCTAGCCAGAAAAGTAGACTGTGATTCTTTTCAGGATGCTGAAGCGTTTTTAAAAAACGGTGGAAGAAAAGGCCGCCAGACTGCAATTATTGCACCGGGATCTTACAGGATCAATACCCTGCTGTTTGAAATTGAATTAACGGAGATGACTCAAATTCCTGACAATGCAGTCGGAATTATCACAACAATGGAAGGAAGTCCTTTGGAAGAAGGCCAGATTGCCGGTAAGATTATCAATGATCATAATAAGTTCCAGGATGTAGATACTTTTTTAAATAACGGAGGATATAAAGGCCTTCAGGAGCAGGTTATCCTGGCTGGTTCGTATTTTCTGAATCCCTGGTTTACAAAAGTGGAAATGGTAAAAATGACGGAAATTCCGATTGGCCATGTTGGGGTAATCATCAGCTATGTAGGTGAAGAAGGAAAAGATCTCAGCGGAGTTGATTTTAAACATGGAAATATCGTTGAGAAAGGTCATAAGGGCGTTTGGGCAGAACCTATTGGCCCCGGAAAATATCCTATTAACCCTTATATTATGAAGGTTGAGCTTGTTCCTACTACCAACTTGGTATTGAACTGGGCGTATGAAAGAAGCGAATCTCACCAACTCGATAAAAATCTTTCAACGATTACCGTACGAAGTAAAGACGGTTTCCCTTTCAATCTTGATGTTTCCCAGATCATTCATATTCCTACTTATGAAGCACCAAAAGTAATTGCCCGTTTCGGGAATATGATCAATCTTGTGAGCCAGGTTTTAGAGCCAACGATTGGGAATTATTTCAGAAACTCAGCACAGGACAGTGATGTGATTGCTTTTTTAGGAACCCGAAAAGAAAGACAGCAATCTGCAAAAGACCATATCAGCAGTGTTTTGGAACAATATAATGTCAACGCTGTCGATACTTTGATAGGAGCTATTGTTCCACCGGAAAGTTTAATGAAAACTCTAACAGACAGAAAACTGGCGGAGGAACAGAAGATTACTTACGAAACTGAGATGCTGGCCCAGGAAACCCGTCAGGCACTGGAAAAAGAAACGGCTGTTGCGGATATGCAGAAAGAAATTGTAAAAGCCGATCAGGGCGTTGTGATTGCAGAAAGAATAGCGGATGCATCGGTGAAAAAAGCAACCGGAGACGCCAATTCTGTAAGACTGCAGGCCAATGCTGAAGGAGACCGATTAAAGCTGCTGGCAACCGGAGAAGCAGAGAAAACAAGGCTTCTCGCAAAAGCTGAAGCAGAAAAAATAGAGTTGCTGGCCAAAGCAAGTGCTGAGCAGATTTCATTGACGGGTAATGCGGAAGCAGAAAAAATTCTGGCCATCGGTAAATCTAATGCAGAATCTTACAAACTGTCTGTAGAAGCAATGGGCGGTAATAATTTCACTCAATTAAAAATCATGGAAAATATTGCGAGTCAGAATGTAAGAATAATGCCTGAAGTATTAATCGGAGGAAGCGGAGATTCTGCGAATGGAGGAATCAGTGGACTTTTAGGACTTCAGCTCTTGGAACAGGTTCAGAAGAAAGGTATTGATACCGTTGCTGCTACTGGAGAAAAACCAGATAACAATTCTTAACCCAATTGACAAATAACGTAAACTTAATTCAAATTTAGAATTTTTAAAATGATTTATATCGTTCAGCTCATTATAGCACTACTGATTATTAGTTTTTTTGTTTTCTCCATTATTGAAATCTATTGTGAAATGGCGAAAAAAAGTTCAAAGGCATTTTTTGGTATGCTTGTTAGCTTGATTTTATTTTTTTTAATGATTACAGTACGCAATCATTGGGTTAAAAATGAACTTGTAGAAAATATAGAAACTTCAAAAATAGAACAGAGTAATTCATCTTTTTCAAAAAAAGAATTGTCCAATATTCATATTGTAAGTGAGAAAATGAGAGTTGCTGATAAGGATATTTATATTGTGCTTATGCCTCAAAAAGATACGCTTTATATGAATCAGGATTTGAATAATAAAAATAAATTCTGGATTCACTACAAAAAATATGAGATTTTGAAAATTACAGCACCTGTAGGATACATCATTAAAAATTAAAAAATCGCCCGAAGAACTTTCGGGCGATTTCATATTCTTTATGCTGTATAACTTGCAAAAGCATCTTCCAGGCTTTCAAATTTACCTTTAAACTCATCAATAGGGCAGTCCTGAAGAATATTTCCTTTATGGATCAGAATGACTCTTGAGCAAAGCGCCTCCACTTCCTGCATGATGTGGGTAGAAAGTAAAACCGTCTTTTGCTGTCCGATTTCTTTTACCACATTACGGATTTCAATGATTTGGTTAGGATCCAGACCGTTGGTAGGCTCATCCAGAATCAGTAAATCCGGCTGATGAATAATGGCCTGTGCAAGCCCTATACGTTGTTTGTATCCTTTAGACAGCTGTCCGATTTTTTTAGATTTTTCGGGAGTAATTCCTACCAGTTCGATCACTTCATCTACTCTGGATTCAGAAATCTTGTGGATGTTGGCCACAAACTGAAGGTATTCTTTCACATACATCTCCAGATAAAGCGGATTATTTTCCGGAAGAAAACCGATTTTCTTTTTGCTTTCGATCTCATGATCTGAGATATTCATTCCATTAAAAATAATTTCTCCCTGATCAATTTTCAGTGCACCGACAATAGATTTCATCAGGGTAGATTTTCCGGCACCGTTTGGGCCAAGAAGACCAATGATTTCATTTTTATCAATAGAAATGTTGATGTTGTCAAGAGCAGTCTGTTCACCAAATTTTTTGGTTAAATTGATTATCTGAAGTGGCATAAGTTGTACGATCTTTCTGCAAAAATAAAATAAAAAAACTCATCCGATAGAATGAGTTCGCAATATTTATAAAATATAATTATTTTCTTGATTTTTTCTTGGCTCCTCCAGATGCAGGAGCTGCAGTGGATGCTGTATTGGTAGCTCCTTTTACTGCCGCAGGATTTATGCTGGAAGGTTTGTCATACATCGCGTACTTTCCATTGGTTCTTCCGAAGATTTTATCCACCTGTTTTTGGGTTAAAAACTGTGATTTTCCAATGTATTTCCGGTTTTTATTGATCACCTGGATAAACTGCATAGTTTGCTGCCCGTAGTTCTTTTCATAATGAAGCTCTATGATATCATTAGGCAGTTCCAATACAACATTTTCTTCCGGAGTGGAAATAAAACCATCCATAATCAGTTTATATAATCCTGCCACATCACCATTAAGATTCTGGAATGAAAAAGAACGGATTGTATTCAGGTTGCTGGTGTTCAGATCCTGATAGTTAACTGTAAATTTATCTTCCTTTTTATAGAGACCAACGGAATTATCTTTACCAATTTCCACCAAACTTTCATTTTTCAACACTTTGATCTGTGAGAAAACTGAAATACCGAACATACAGGTAATAAGTAGAATTATTTTTCTCATGGAATGAATTTTAATGTTTTATAACTTGGTGCACATAAATTTACTTATAAAAAAGCTAAAAAGCAATTTTAATTCGTTAAAGCAAAAGTAACACTTTTTTTTAATATTTATTAGTAAGCTACTTCTGATGCTATGGATTTCATGGTTTATATAAGGGGTTGTTAATCATTGCTTTGATCCTGCTTTCTAAAGAGGCTGGCATTTTTGTTTACATCAGTTTATAATTTCAGATATCGTGTAAGGTGTTGAAAAACAGATTGAAAATTACTCAGGTGTGATAAAATTAAAAATTTATTAAAAATAAATGTTTAAAATGGGCTTTGGTGAATTAAGATAAAAAAATTATAACAGTTTGTTTTTGGAAAGAGCGGCTATAAAGAGATCGAACTCGTGTTTATAACTCCTTCCAACAGGAATCTGATATTTGTTGATAACCAATTCATTATTATTAAAAGCGGTAACAAAAGAACTATTAATGATAAATGATCTGTGGATTCTGATGAAACCTCTATCAGAAAGCATGATCTCTAAATCTGTGATTTTACTTTTTGCAGTGAAGCTTTCGTAGGTAAGTACCACTTTGATATCATTTCCCTGGCTTTCAAAATATACGATTTCCGAAAGAGAAATCTTGCGTTGCATTCCCTCCGTTTTGATGATGATGAAATCCTCTGTATTGCCGGCAGTACTTCTTAATATACGTTCTACGGCTTTGAAAAAGCGCTCAAAGGTAATGGGCTTCAGAAGATAATCTACCGCTTCCAGTTCAAAGCCTTCAACCGCAAAATCCCGGTAGGCTGTGGTGAAAATTGTTTTGGGTTTTTGTGGCAGCGATTTCAGAAAATCAATTCCATTGAGATGGGGCATCTGAATATCCAGAAACATAAGGTCGACCGATTGTTTTTGCAGTATTTTATAAGCCTCTATCGCGTTTTGGGCTTTCCCGGTAAGCCTGAGATCGTCAATTTTTGAGATATGATTTTCCAGTAATGATGCAGCTAAAGGTTCGTCATCTACAATAATACAGTTAATCATAATGGGAAGGTGTTGTTATTTCTACTTTAAAAATATTGTTTTCTTTTGAGATCCGAAAGGTGAAATTTTCCTGATAATGATAGTGAAGCTGCTTTTGTATGTTCTGGAGTCCAATTCCTTTTTCATGATTTGTGGGGTGATCTGAAAAGGTATTTTCAATGGTAAAAACAGAATGCTGCTGATTCGTTTTAATCTCAATTTTTATTTCTGTGGTCTCCGAACTTTTTCCGGCACCGTGTTTAAAAGCATTTTCTACCAGAGTAAGATACAGCAGTGGCGGAATGGTATTGGGAGAGGGGATGGTAATATATTTTTGAATTTTTAACCTTTCCTCATGATATCTGAGGCTTTCCAAAGCAATATATTGATCTATAATATCCAGTTCATCAGAAACCTGCACCCATTTCTTCTGACCTTTGTATAAAATATAATCCAGAATATCAGACAGCTGGCTGATGGATTGGGAGGTTTTATCGGAATGGCTGATGGACAGCGAATAAATATTATTCAGAGTATTAAAGAGAAAATGAGGGTTGAGCTGAGATTTGAGAGATTGAAGTTCCAGCTCTGTCTTTTCCTTCTGCAGTTTGATCGTACGTTCTTTTTCATCCTTATACCGTATGATAAACATAATTGAGATGAAGATAAAGGCAGCGCTGATAATCGGAAAAGTATAATGAAGCAGCAGGTAAGGAATATCTGTGAAAATTTCAAAAGGAGTGTCTTTCATCTCATTGATGAATAGAGGTTCTGCAACATAAACGATAAAAAAACGATTGATGACAGAAATAATATAAAGGCTAAGGAGAATAGACAGTATTAATTCAATATACTTTTTCTGATCAAAAAAATGACGAATCAGAACAAAATAAATAAAATTGGCTCCCGCAATCTGGAAAATCCAGTGGCAGAAATTATAAATAATCAACTCATGGGAAGCTTCACCATCATACTCTCCATACATTCTTACCGTTCCGAATAAAAATAAAGCCGTCCAGAAGAGCAGCTGGAAGTATAGATTTTGTCTGATCTGAATTTCTGACGGAGTTTTCATCATCTTCAAAAATATAAAATCTTAAACAACCTCAGGAAAATGTTGTACCAATGACATTAAAATAATGACATACAACATTATTCACGATTTAAACTGCATATTTTGTCTTTGATCATGAATAGACTGCTGTTCGGATATTACTTCGGAAATCAGTCCTGAATTCATCCACATTTGCATAAAAAAATAATGAAGGAATATTCAGAAAGGTTTTACGGATTGGATCATCTCAGAGCAATTGCCATTTTATTGGTGCTCATGTATCATTACCGGGCATTCAAACATCCTGACTGGATAGACAGTGTCGGAAGGTTTGGCTGGACAGGAGTAGATCTGTTCTTTGTTTTAAGTGGTTTTCTGATCTCGGGACAGTTGTTCAGAGAAATAAAGAATAAAGGAAATATCAATCTGAAAGTATTTTATATAAAACGGTTTTTCAGGATTTTTCCAGCTTACTTTTTTACGCTTTTCCTCTATTTTACATTTCCTTTTTTCAGAGAACGCGAAGCTTTATCTCCGTTATGGAAATTTGTTACTTTTACCCAAAACTACGGGCTGGATGTTATTAACCGGGGAACATTTTCTCATGCCTGGTCATTGTGTATTGAAGAGCAGTTTTACCTCATTCTTCCTTTATTCCTTTTGATAGTAATGCCAACAAAACTGGTCAGATATCTGGCGGTTCTGATGATGGCTGTTATCGGACTTTCTATTGTATTCAGGTTGATGGTATGGAATGAATATATATCAGGGCTGGATACAGCTTCCACTGATTTTTGGAAACTATGGTATATGAAAATATATTACCCCACTCATACAAGGCTGGATGGGTTGGGGATAGGTGTTTTGATCGGCTATTTGATGCTGTATTCATCACAATTCAAAAAAATGGTAAATAACAACGGAAACAGACTTTTCTTTTTGGGAATTGTACTGTTGGGAATATCTTTCTGGATATGTAATGAGCAGGCTTCAAAAACAGCTTCTATATTTGGGTTTACGTTGGTAGCTGTAAGTTTTGGAGTCATTCTTATGGCTGCAGTTTCTTCATCATCTTTCCTGTATCGGACAAAATCTTATCTCACTGCTCAGCTGGCAGCTTTATCTTATGCTGTTTACCTTTCACATAAGGGAATTATTCATCTCGTGCAGGAAGGTCTGGATTATTTCAACCTTGAAACATCAGATAACATAAGTCTTATGGTTTGTCTTTTTGCCTGTATACTTGGAGGCTTATTCTACAGATTGGTGATAGAAAAACCTTTCTCTATTGTTAAAACAAGAATTTTAAAAAGAATTGTAAGATCTCTACCATCTTCAGGATAGATTTTGAAAAAATGAAAAAGTATTATCCTTGCTAAAAATCTTTGATTTTTTTGCGCCTTAAAAAAATATAATATTAAAAAAACTTGCGCCTTTGCGTTTTCCAAAAAAACATAAATATAAAAGGTTTAATTAGAGAACGCAAAGGCGCAAAATGTTATTAATAAAGTGGTTATAAGACGCAAAGATTTTATCTGCGATAAAATTGCATGCTGTGTATTTTAAAAGCCTTTGGTGGATACTTTTTAATAGTTTTAGAGTTTATTTCGCGGTGATTGCTTTCAGAACGGTATTTTTTATTGCAGCTTCATTGAAACTCCAGTATTCACGGTTTTCCGGCATCTGATTTTCGAGAATGATCAATATTGTATCTGTGGAAGGAAAGTAAGTGTTAAGGCAGGTGAAGCCATCTCCAAGACCCGTCACTGCATAATAATCCAGCCCTGCTTCTTTGATGAACCTTATATTATACCCGAATCCCATGCTTTCTTTTCCAAATACATCATGCTGAGAACGGGTAGAAGGGGTCATCATCTGTTTCTGAAATTTTGCGGAGAGAAGCTTACCTTTAAATAATGCCTCATCCCAACTGGCAAGATCCTGTACCGTAGAAATAATTCCTGCAGCAGGAGCAATATCCTCATTCAGAAAGGACTCTTTTACTTTTTCAAACTTATTGTTTTCATTCATATAACCTGAAACCAGAGATTGATTATTCTTGGTATTGTAAACAAAAGTATGATCCATTCTTAGTTTTTTGAAAAGAGAATTGGCCAATTCAGTGAAACTTTTCCCGGTTGTATTTTTAAGGATGTCACCAAGCATCATATAAGAAAGATTACCATATTTAAACTGGGTGCCCGCTTTGAACGCTGCAGGTTTTTCCGGATTGCTGATTCCGTGAGTATGATTCAGGAGATGATGGATTGTTACTGTATCTGCCCAGGTCTGGGTAAGCCCGGGGAGATATTTTTTGATAGGAGTATGAAGATCCAGTTTTCCCTGTTCGGCAGCCTGTAAAATTAAAATGGCAGTAATCTGTTTGGAATTTGACATGATTTCAAACTGGTCCTCCGTTTTCAAGGGTATTTTCTTTTCGAAATCTTTATAACCATTAGATTTAAGATACTGTATTTTCCCTTTTTGAGCTACCAAAACAACTCCGTTGAACTGTATCGGGTTGGAAGCGGTGATAATGCTGTCGATTTTGTGCTCATAACTGTCCTTTTTCTGAGCTGCTGCGGTAACAGATAATACGGCGAAAAAAACACTCGTGAAGAATAATTTTATAATGGTCATTATTTATTTGTATTACTGAAAAAATAAGAAATATACAGGATGTTAAAATGTTTCCAAATATATGTATTTCCTCTTTTGCTTTTAATTCAAATATTTTAATAATTTAGTTTCCATGAAAATTAAAACTATTAGCCTTACTGTTATTTTTTTCACTATTATTTCCTGTAAAAAAGATAGAGAATATCCTAAATATGTTGAATTGGAATCGGGAAATGGAAACTATTCTCTTTATATAAAAGATGGAAATTTCGAATTTTTAAAAACAGAACTTATAAGTTATGATCAAATCGTAACAGCACCTTTTTCAGAAGGTAAATATAAGATATCAGGTGATGAATTGATTTTGAATAGTGATAAAGGAAAAAAGTATATTTTCAAAATCGGGAATGACTATGAACTGCTCCCCGAAAAAATGGATTCCCTGAAAGACCTGAAAGGATTATATCCTGTTCAGATTCTTCATAACAATAAAATGCCGAAAGAAATGGGGCGTCTGGATTCTTTAGGAAGAAAAAATGCGTTGTGGCTTTACTTTAATGAAAAAGGAAAGGTTGTTAACCAGAGGTTGTATAAAAATGGTGAGCTGGTGAAAGATCATTACAAGTCTGATATTATTATAAAATAAAAAATCTGCTGATTTTTTTTATCTCTCGCAGATTTTGCAAATTAAGCAGATCTTTATGCAAAAATTGTTGAAATCACGAAAAAATTTTAAACATTCTCTTGCTAAAAATCTTTGCTTTTTTTGCGTCTTAAAATTATACTCAAAATTTAGAAAAAGTTTGCGTCTTTGCGATTTTCCAAAGACAAGCAAGAGATGATCTATCATAAACACAAAGTTTAATAAAGCTAAAAATATAGTAAGCGAGCAAAGTAAGCGACTTTGTCGCTAAGGAAGTTGAATCGTAATGCGTTTGCTTGGAAAGAATCAATTTATTGATTCCAACTTTGCTTCCTTAAAAATTATGAAAGCATCAAAGAAACTTTGCGTTAAAAAATATCTCGCAGACTCTGGAAATTTCACCCAATTTTAAAATCAGCGTGAGATTATTTTAGATTCCTTGTTATGCCCGAAATGACAAATATGACGTAAAAAGGCACCACTTACAAGTAAATGGCGCCTCGTCACTGAATATATTTGAATGTAAAATTGTTTCTGTTTATCTATTCATTCTGTTTGATTTGTGGGTTATTATTAATCTCTTTATTAGGAATCTGGAATCTGAATTTATCCGGGGTCAGGTTGAATCTTCCAAAAGTGTGATTCGTCCCTGTGTATACTCTTTCTAAAGGAGTATTGAGCCTTTTCATATCAAACCAGGCGTAACCTTCACCCCAAAGTTCTATTCTCTTTTGCAGGATAATTTCATTAATCAGCTCACTGCCTGATTTCGTAGACAATGTATAAGCCTGATCTCTTTTTGAGGTAATGTCAAATAATACCTGTCTGGCTTCAGCTTCTCGTCCTTGTCTGGCAAGGGCTTCAGCCTGAATATAATACAGAGAAGAAGCTCTGATGTAAATATAATCTCCTTCAAAAAGCGTAGGATCTTTAAATTTCCAGCTTACATAAGGCGGATAGTTTTTCGTTTTCCCATTAAAAGTATACGTTGCATTCTGGCTTCCATTGAATACTTTTTTACGGTAATCCGATGCCGGAATGGCTTCATAAAGACGCTTGTCTATCAGCTTACGGATCTGTGCTGCTCCTGCATATCCTTCATTGGTATTATCAAACATGGAGAAGAAAGAAGCATAATAATTTCCGATACTCATCGTGGAAATCGTATTATGAAAACCCCATATTACCTCAGGATTATTGATGTTGGAAAATCCGGTATTGGTATAATCGTCCTCGGTCATCAGGGCAATTCCCTGCTTACTTTCCTCAGCGTATTTAGCTGCTTTGATATAATCTGCTGTTTCCAGAAATACTTCGGCTGCAATAGCCTTGGCAGTTCTTTGGTCTATCTGGGCTCTGGAAGGGCGGGCATACGTATCCAAAAGCGAAACAGATTCCTCTATATCTTTTTTGATTTGCGTATACACCTCAGCAACCGTTGATCTCGGAAGTCCCTGACTTGGATTAGCTGCGGTAAGTACCAATGGAAGTCCGGGCTCAGACTGATGTCCGTTATAATCATTGGCATAAAAACGAACCAGATAGAAGTAGGAATAAGCTCTTAAAGCGAGCAACTGTCCCGCAATCGCTCTGTTTTTTGCATTGGCATTTTTATCCAGACCATCAAGCAGTTTGTTGATCACAAATATTCTTGCGTAAAAAGTGGTCCATACAATCTCAGAAGCAATATTACTGGCATTGGTAGCTTCGTAATTATAAAACATTCCTAAATGCTGGTTAGTAGACTGTATTACATCGTTTGACATCAGGTCAGCACCTGCTTTGATTCCCATGATTCCGAAATCTGAGTGAACGGTGGTACCGCCTGCACCATTACTTCGAAGATCAAGATAGATTCCACCCAGAATTTTTTCCGGACTGTTGGCATCGTTATTGAGCTGCTCCCCGGAAATATCTCCTTCCGGTAACGTATTGAGATCATTAGCACAGCTGGTAGCCAGAAAACTCAGGGTCGCAGCTGTTATCAAGTATTTTATTGTATTCATTCCTGTTCTTTTAAAAATTAAGTTTAAAGCCTAAAGAGACACTGGACAAAAGAGAATAACGGTAGGCATCAGAAACTCCCGTCAGTGAAGCTCTTGGATCATATCCTTTTCTCTTAGACCATAGATACAGGTTGTTTCCTGTTACATAAATTTTCAATCCTGATAATCCTGCCTGTTGGGCAAAGCCTTCAGGAAGCTGATAGGAGAGGGTTACATCCTGAAGACTGATATAATCCGATTTGATCAGATACAGTGTTGAATTTCCATTCTGGTTCGTAGCCGTAAGATCTACCCTTGGTAAAGCCGCTGTTGGATTTTCTGGAGTCCAGGTTTTATCCAGATCTGTTGAATAGTTAGATCCATAGGTATCAGAATGGAATAAACTTCTGTAAATATCATCATAGCCATAGCCTCCGAACTGGTAAGCAAAATTCACTGCAAGATTGAATCTTTTATAACTGAAATCTATCCCAAATCCTCCATATACCTTTGGAATGGCAGACTTTCCGGTGTTATAATCGGTGGCTTCCTTATAATTATTGGTCACTGTTCTTTCTTCCTTTTGAGTAGCAGGATTAATGGTTGTACGATACCATAAAGCATCACCATTCTCAGGATTTACTCCGGCAAATTCTTTGAGGAAATACGTGTAACGGTCTCCACCTTCTGTCAGGATAAATAAACCTGAAACAAGTCCTGTATTTCTCTGCTCAGCCGGTAATTTTGTAATCTTATTTTTATAATGGGTGGCATTCGCGTAAAAACTCCACTGGAACTCATCTCCACGAAGGATATCCACACTGATATTAGCCTGAACACCTCTGTTCGTCATATCCCCGATATTTCCATACTTCACATAGGAGCCTGCATTGGAGGGAGGAAGAGGAAGCGTGTAGATCATATCCGAAACTTTCCTTTCAAAATAGTCAGCATTCAGGTTGATTCTGTTTTTTAAAAGTGAAATTTCAAAACCGGCATTCAGGTTTTTGGAAGTTTCCCATTTCAAATCTTTATTTCCTTGTTTTTTAAGCGACAGAACAGGTTTGTCATCCCCGAAGTTGTTGATTCCGTAGATATCCTGATAAGCATAATAATCTCTGCTGGAACCTCCTAAAAGAATGTTGTCATTTCCCTGTTGGCCGTAAGAAGCTTTTAATTTTAAAGAATTAATCACGCTGTTGTCCTTAAGGAAATCTTCTTTTGCGATATTCCATGCCAGACCAAGTCCATAGAAATTTCCCCATCTGCTCTCCGGAGAAAATACAGAAGAACCGTCTCTACGGATATTGGCATTGAAGAAATATTTTCCATCATAATTATAGAGTAACCTTGTGAAATACCCTTCTACCGCATATTCATAACCGCTTCCTGATAAACCGGTAATTTTCACGGCATTATCAAAAGCTTGCGAGTCGGGTAATAAAAGCTGCTGTTTTGATCCTGAAAAGCCATCATCTTTTATCTTATTCAGTTCATGTCCTACAAGGAGGTTGAAGCTGTGATTTCCCAGTTTTTTCTGGTAGGTAAGCAACTGCTGGTGATTCAGTGTATATTTAAAGTTTGAACTTTGTGAAATAGTTCCTCCCACAGAAGAAGAAGTTCCTCCTTCCGTATTTCCGAACTGAAGGTTTCTGTTATTTTCGAGATAAGCACCAAAATTATAGGTAAAATCCAGTCCTTTGATGATTTCATAATTTAACCCAAGATTCAGATTGGTCACATTACTTACGATTTGTGATTTATTCTTCTGAAGGTTTCCTACAGGATTTTCAAACACCGCATAAGATCTTGCCGCTCCGTTAGGTCCCTGGCCGTCTCCGTAATCATACAAAGCATTTCCATAACTGTCATAAAGCCTCTGGTAGTTGTTGTCCCTCAGAAAAACAGGATAGAAAGGTGCAATATTTCGGGCAAACTGGAAAGGGTTGGAGAAACCTCCGGTCTCACCGAAATCCTGCTTGCTGTACGTGTAGGATAAAGCACTTGTTAATTTCAGCTTTGAAGTGATAGCGTAATCTACATTAGATCTGATCCCGAATCTTTCAAAACCTGATGAAATCAAATATCCCTTGTCATCCAGATAATTAAGGGAAGTGTAAGATTTTACCTGATCCCCGTTGGCATTGATTCCTACCGTAGCCTCTCTTCGCAAAGCAGGTCTGAAAAGCAGTTTTTTCCAATCATCCTGATACAGTAATTTTGCATCCGGATTAAAAGAACCATCCTTTGATATCAATTGATTAAACGGAACATTATACACATTGTACCCAAGTTTGGTTAATGCTGAAAGTCCCACATCATGAGGAGAAGGGCCCGAAGGAACTGCTCCCGGTTGTTTTAGTCTTGCAGTTTCGCCAATTCTGGCTCTGTTATAATAGGCGGTATAATAATCCTGAGGAGAAGTATAAACCGAATAATCTTCAATAGATCTGAAATTAACCCCTGTTTTTACATCAGCCTCAATACTTACACCTTTACTTTTTCCTCTTTTGGTATTCACAATAATAACACCATTGGCTCCTCTGGAACCATACAGAGCATTCGAAGAGGCATCTTCCAGAAAAGAAATACTTTCAATATCGGATGCCGCAATACTGTTCAGGTTTCCGCTGTACGGAATACCATCTAGTACAATTAACGGGTCGCTGGATGCGTTGATAGAGCCTATTCCTCTCATTCTGATGGTAGGCTGTGAACCCGGCTGTCCAGATGAAATCACCTGTACTCCGGCCACTTTCCCTCCAATTCCCTGAAGAATATTTCCATTTTGAAGATTAGAAAGATCTTTAGCCTTCAGCGACTGTACAGATCCTGTAATCTCTTCTTTTTTCTGCTTTCCAAAGGCAACTACCACTACTTCTTTGATGGAGGTTTCCTTGGAAAGACTGTCTTTGCTCTGTGCAAAACCATATTCCGCGAACAGCAGTAAGGCCAATACACCAAGCTTGCATTGTTTCTTTTTCATTATATTAATCTAGGTTTAAAACTGAATTGTGTATTACTGCTGATCTCTCCTTACAAATAATAGTTTCCCGCCTCCTTTTTCAGGGAGGATATCAAAAATGGAAGATTTAAATTTACAGGAGATGTACCCGGATGAAAGAAGCCTCGAATTTGTTGGCTTTAATTCCTACAGTAATGAATGGATCTCTTAAAAAGTTAGCACATCATCATCATGCCCATCATATCAAAGCACATATCTTGAGAAATACATTGGTGCTGTGAAAGGGCAGACATTCCACAACAATTTTGCTGTGCAGAAGCTGCCACCGTAATGGTGCATAGGTAAGAATTAAAGGTATTCTTATTCATGAGAATAAAGTTTATGATTTTTTTAACTGGGTCAAAATTATTTAATAAAAGGTGAACCCTTACAAAAAAGGTATATGAGATAAATCATATTAGTCTACCAAATTAGTAGGTTAATGGTTGGTATTTAGATTTTAATGAAGTAATGGATTGATTATCAATTTGTTGGTTGGATTGTTGTAAATGTTAAAAAATGATAAAAAAGTTAATTTTCAAGTGTGAATTAAAATTAAAATAAGAAGTCTATTTATTTTGTAGACTTTTTATTTATTTTATAGTCGTTCTATCCTATTCAATAGAAACGGGCTTTAGCCCGTTTACCGAAGATTAAAAAAATCATCAGGCTTCAGCCAAAACCTAAAAAAAGAAGCCTGCCTCACGGCAGACTCCTATAAAAACAAGATTGAAAAGAATTTATTGTTTGGTAATATCCGGAACTTCCAAAGGAGTTTGGTCCCAACCACCACCAAGAGCTCTGTACACAGCAACACTTGCTTTAAGTTGGTTTACTTTCTTTTCCACCAGCTCAAACCTTGATTCCAGGGCATCTCTTTGAGTCAGTAAAACCTCCATATAATCAGCACGGGCATATTTGAACAGGTCGTTGGAAATGTCTATAGACTTTGTCAAAGCATTCACTTCCTTCGTTTTGATATTCACACTGCTTTCCAGATTATGAATTTTAGACAGCTGATTCGCTACCTCAATATAAGCTCCCAAAACAGTCTGCTCATAATGATATACCGCCTGAATCTGTTTGGCATTAGCATTATTATAAGCCGCTTTAATCGCTCTTCGGTTGATCAGTGGAGCAGTAAGTTCTCCTGCAAGAGAGAACAGAAAAGACTGAGGTTTGATGATATACAAAGGATTAAAAGCCTGTAGTCCAACTCCGGCAGAAAGATCAAGAGAAGGGTAGAACCTTGCTTTGGCTACTTTAATGTCAAGCTTGGCAGCAGCCAGTTCATATTCAGCCTGTTTAATATCCGGGCGGTTTTCCAATAATTCAGAAGGAATTCCTCCATAAACCGCTTGCGGAACAACAGAATCAAAAGAATCCTGACTTCTTTCCACCGGTTGAGGAAATCTTCCCACCAGATAATTGATCTTATTCTCCGTTTCAACAATCTTCTGCTGGATATCATACTGCATTCCCTGAGTTTTAAGAACCTGGGCTTCAAATCTCTGCACGGCCAGTTCATTGGATCGGGCATTCTTTTTTAAATCTTTGATAATCTCCAGCGCATCATTCTGAATTTTAATATTCTGATTCAAAATAACCAGCTCATTATCCATTGCCAGAAGTTCATAATAAGAATCGGCAATCTCAGAAATCAGATGAGTGGTCATGAAGTTCTTTCCTTCAATGCTCGCAAGATATCGCTGTATTTGTGCTCTTGTGGCATTATGAAGTTTTCCCCAGATATCGGTTTCCCACTGCGCCTGAGCACCAACTCCAAAATCAAATAAAGGTTCCGGCATTTCTCTGCCGGGTTCTATTTCGGTATTGGCTTCCATCGCTCCGATATTGGTGTATCGGCTTACTTTGTCTACGCCAGCTCCGGCTTTTAAACCTACAGAAGGAAGATATTCACCTTTCTTGGCTTTGATTTCGTTTTTAGACATTTCAATTTCCTGAAGGACAATATTCAGTTCCTGATTATTCTGAAGGGCCTGACTAATCAGCTCCTGAAGATGAGGATCACTGAAATATTCATTCCACTTCATTTTTCCCGTATTGATAGTGTCATTTTCTGCTGAACCGTATTTTTGAGGAACGGTTTTATTTTCAGCACGCTTTGCTATTTCGATAGGTTTACAGGCAGTAAGACTTAATAAGACGACTGCCAGACCTGCATATTGATATATTTTTCTTTTATTCATAATGGATCATGTCTTCGCTTAATGGAGATTCATCTTCGTCTTTGATCATTTTTTTACCATCAGACCACTTGGCAAATATGTAGTAAAGCCCCGGAATTACAATTACTCCGAATAACGTTCCTATCAGCATTCCTCCTAGTGAAGACGCTCCAATGGTGTGGTTTCCGATCGCTCCGGCACCTCTTGCAAAAACAAGCGGAACCAATCCTGCAATAAAGGCAAAAGAGGTCATCAGAATCGGTCTGAAACGGGCTTTGGAACCTTCCACGGCAGCTTCAAGAATAGAATCTCCTGCCTGACGCCTTTTCACGGCAAACTCTACAATAAGTACTGCATTTTTACCCAGTAATCCGATAATCATGATCAATCCAACCTGTGCGTAAATGTCATTCTCAAGTCCCATCGCTTTTAATAATAAGAAAGACCCGAAAACTCCCACTGGTAAAGAGCAAAGTACCGCAAACGGAATAAGGAAACTTTCATACTGAGCTGCCAGAACCAGATACACGAATACCAGCACAACAAGGAATACATAGATGGCTTCATTCCCACGCTGTGCCTCATCGTAAGACAATCCTTCCCAGGCTACTTTATATCCGTGAGGAAGTGTTTTAGCTGCCGTTTCATTGATGGCCTGAATAGCATCAGCAGTAGTATATCCTGCAGCCGGAAGTCCGCGGATTGCTGCAGAATTGTACATGTTGTAACGGGTGATTTCGTTTGGTCCCTGTGTCTTTTTCATCGTCATAAATGCCGAATAAGGCACCATTTCGTCACGGTCATTTTTCACATACAGATTCATAATATCTGTCGGAAGTCTTCTGAATTCCGGAGACGATTGTACATATACTTTAAAGAACTGTCCGAAACGGATAAAGCCCTGTTCATAGGTACTACCGATCAGAATGTTGAGGTTGTCCATCGCTTTTCCGATAGAAACACCTTTCTGCATCGCTGCATTATTATCAAATACCAGTTCATACTGAGGATAATTGGCTGCAAAGAAGGTGAATACTCCTGAAAGTTCCTTACGTTTTTTAAGCTGTGCAATGAAATCTTTATTGGCTTTATCAAATTCCTGATAATCAGTTGTTCTGTTCAGGTCCAGAAGTCTCATAGAGAAACCTCCCGAAGAACCGAATCCCGGTACAGCCGGTGGTTCAAAGAACTCAATGGTAGCTCCGAGATCTTTTGATTTTTCTTCCAGTTCTTCCATGATTTCCTTTACAGAATGATCACGGTCGTTCCAGCTTTTAAGGTTGATCAGACAGGTTCCTGCATTCGATCCACGTCCTTCCGTCATGATTTCGTATCCTGCCAGAGATGATACAGATTCCACACCATCTACACCCATACAGATTTTCTGCAACGTTCTGGAAACCTTATTCGTTTGTTCCAGCGTAGAACCCGGAGGTGTCTGGATAATCGCATAAATTGTTCCCTGGTCTTCATTCGGAATAAATCCGCCCGGAAGTACTTTATTAATCATCACAATTCCGGCACAGAAAGCAATCAGAATTCCCCATGTTACCACCTTTCGGCTCACAATTTTTCTAAGGAATGAAGCGTATTTTCCTGTTATTTTATCAAACCCGCTGTTAAATGAGTCTAAAGCTTTGGTGAAAATATTGACTTTCTTAGGCTTTCCATGATGGTTTTTCAATAACATTGCCGCCAAAACCGGAGTCAAAGTAAGCGCTACTACTGCAGAAATCACAATAGAGCTCGCCATAGTAATCGAAAACTGACGATAGAAAGTTCCCACCGGACCCGTCATAAATGAAATCGGAATGAACACGGCTACCATCACAGCTGTAATCGCAATAATAGCGCCTGCAATTTCACCCATTACTTCTTTTACTGCTTTGTAAGGAGAAATATTGCTATCTTCCATTTTGGCGTGAACAGCCTCAATGACAACAATGGCATTATCCACCACAATACCGATCGCCAATACCAATGCGAAAAGAGTAACCAAATTGATGGTTAATCCGAAGAACTGAATGACAAAGAAAGTTCCGATCAGAGAAACCGGTACGGCAATAATAGGAATCAATGTAGAACGCCAGTCTCCAAGGAAAATGAAAACCACGATGGCTACAAGGATAAACGCATCTCTCAACGTATGCATTACCTGTTCAATAGAAGCATCAAGGAATTGAGATACGTCATAACTGATTTTATAATCAACTCCCGGAGGAAAGTTCCCTTTCATCTCTGCCAGTTTCGCTTTCACATCTCTGATCACATCATTGGCATTACTTCCGTAATTCTGTTTTAAAACAATAGAGGCGGAAGGATGTCCGTCCAGATTGGAATAAATATCAAAGAACTCACTTCCAAGCTCTACCTTGGCAATATCTTTCAGCTTTACATTTTCTCCTTCTGCATTGGAACGGACAATGATATTTTCATACTCTTCCGGTTTGTTGTACTGTCCTTTATAAGTCAATACATATTCCAGCGACTGTGCCGCAATACCGGAACTTTGCCCGATTCTTCCCGGACGTCCGATGATACTCTGTTCGCCAATAGCTTTCATCACCTCATCTACAGAAATAGAATACGCACGCATACGGTCAGGATTCAGCCAGATACGCATGGCATATCTTCGGCTACCCAGAATCTGAGATTTTGCAATTCCGTGGATACGGTTGATCTCCGGGATGATATTTACCATAGAGTAGTTGTACAGGAATTTTTCATCCATACTTTTATTCGTACTGTAAAGGTTTACGTACATCAGCATACTCGGCTGAATCGGGTTTACCACAACACCTTCTTTCTGTACAAGTTCGGGTAATAAAGGCATAACCTGATCCACTCTGGTTTTTACCAGAACTACCGCCTCATTGGGATCGGTTCCGGGATCAAAGACGACGTTTACCGTAGCTTCTCCGGCACTGGTGGCATCGGTCGTGATGTAACGCATTCCCTGAACTCCATTGATGGCATTTTCAATCGTAATCAAAGATGATTTTACCAATACATCTGCACTCGCGCCGGGATAGGCAATAGAAACGGCTACAGTGGTAGGGGCAATTTTTGGAAACTGTTCCGTAGGAAGCTGCTTCATGGCGATACCTCCCATAAACAGGATCACAACCGATATCACAATGGCGAAAACCGGTCGGTGTATTACTTTTTTAAACATAATGCTGCTTTTGGGTTACTCGGCGTACAGATCCAGGTTCGACATTACTTTTTCAGGTTTCTGATATTTTGAACTGATCTTTTGGTTTTCCTGAACCATTCTAAGACCCTCAAGTAGGATTCTGTCATCCTTTCCAAGTCCTGAAGCCACTACATAAATATGAGGTAATTCGGCAGCTACTTTTATTTCTCTTGCATGTACTTTACCATCTTTACCAATCACATAGACATATTTCTTTTCCAGCTCTTCGAAAGTTGCTTTCTGTGGAATCATCATCGCATTGGCATAAGGAGAAGTAATAACAATGTTTCCGGTTTCACCGTATCTCAGCAGTCCTTTTGGATTCGGGAAAGTAGCTCTGTAAGCGATATTTCCTGTTTCATTGTCAAAATCAGACTCGATGGTTTGTACGATACCGTCTTGTGTGAACTCTTTGCCATTGGCCATTCTAAGGCGTACATGCAATGGATTCTCATCTTTTTTCGCATCCATCTGATTAAGATATTCAGCTTCCGGTACATTGAAATATACCCACATTTTGCTGTTGTCTGAAAGCTCTGTTACCAGTTCGCCTTCATCTACAAGGCTTCCTTTTCTTACATGTAATTTTCCTACAATTCCGGTAAAGGGAGCACGGATTTCTGTGAATCTCAAATGGGTATTCATTGAAGAAAGCTCAGCCTGAGCTTTTTCATATCTTGCTTTAGCCATAGCCATTTCCTGAGGAGCAACGATGTTTTTGTCAGAAAGGTTTTTGGTATTCTGATATTCAATTTCTGCGTATTTGGTTTCCGCTTTGGCGCGGTTTACATCAGATTCGTAAAGATTAGGCATGATTTTGAACATCAGTTGCCCTTTCTGTACAAACTGCCCTTCATCTACATAAATAGACTGGATGTATCCTTTTTCCTGGGCACGAAGCTCAATATGATTGATAGAACGGATCTGCGCAACATAATCTTTGTTGACTAAAGTATCTTTTATAAGAGGGCTTGTAACGTTGAATGACGCTGCTTCTGTTTTTTCCTTTTTTTCAGATTGACAGCCTGCAAACAAGAAAATAAGGCACAAGTTGATATACATGAGACTTTTCTTGACCATGATAAATATTGTTTTTATAATAATTTATAATTGAAAAAATAGAGTTACCGGCTCTCATCATAAAGAATGAAAGCAGATAAGGTTTTCGAAAAAATTAGTATAAAAATCACAGGCGGATGACCCTGTACTGGAGGTACAGATCATCATGTAAGGTCTTTAAATGTTCTGATTGAGCAAGTGAAACAGCAATTTGTCTGTTGTGAAATGTAGTGACAAAGCCTGAAATAAGATGCCAGAAGCCATCTTTGAAAAGAGCAATAAGTTCTGTAGATCCCGATGATTCTACATTGTCGTCATTTTCATTATCATTTTCAGAAAGGTTTGCTCTGATTTTGTTGTAGCGGGGATGGCTGACATTGTAAGCATCATTGGCCTCATGATTTTTGAGAAAGGCAAAAGATTCTTTGAAACTCTTTTTCTGATGAACAAGAAGATCAGTGGTAAAATGAAGATCAGAAGAAATATCCGTTGAAATATACTGCTGAATTTGCCCATAGTACCATCCTAAAACGGTAAGCAACGCAAATAATAAGCTGTACAAATATTGATAAAATCTTTTCCGCATCCAGAGGCAAAGGTAGGTAAAGTTCAAAATAAGTGCAACCGTTAAAGATTAAAAAAGTGTTAAAAAGCAGGCTGTTTTATTGAAAAAATAAAGGTATTTCTCGTTTATGCTTTTTTGGCTAAAGAGAAGATAGATCCGGCGAAGTCTTCTTTACTGGCATTTCGGAATTTTACCCCAACAAAAAATTAAAGAAATGAATATTGTTTTAACAGGTTCCATCGGGAACATTGGAAAACCACTTACAAAAGAACTGGTAGAGAAAGGACACACCGTAACGGTAATAAGCAGTACTGAAAAGAGAAGGGAAGCCATTGAAGCTTTGGGCGCAAAAGCAGCTATCGGCAGTATGTTTGATCCTGATTTTCTAACCAAAACATTCACAGGAGCAGATATTGTGTATCTGATGGAAACCATGGAAGCAGCAGGTGATTTATTTGATAAAAATATTGATTTTATTGAAAAAATCAGTGAAATTGGTCATCATTACAAAGGGGCTGTGGAACGTTCGGGGGTTAAGAAAATAATCCATCTTAGCAGTATCGGAGCGCACACGGATAAAGGAACGGGCATTATTGTATTTCATCATCATGTAGAACAGATTTTAAAACAGCTTCAGGATGATGTTAGCATTAAATTTATCCGTCCGGTAGGCATTTATTTCAATATGTTTTCATTCATCAGCACAATTAAAAATAAAGGAGCTATTATTTCCAATTGGGGAGGAGATCAGAAAGAGCCCTGGGTTTCTCCGTTGGATATTGCAGCTGTTGTAGCGGAAGAAACAGAAAAACCATTTGTAGAACGAACAGTACGTTATGTCGCCAGTGATGAAGTTTCTCCTGATGAAATTGCAAAAGCATTGGGTAAAGCAATTGGAAAGCCGGATCTTGAGTGGAAAATAATCTCCGATGAAGAATTATTGAAAAACTGGCTGGATATCGGTTTCAATGAACAGGTGGCTAAGGGTTTTGTAGAAACACAGGCAAGCCAGGGCAGTGGCATTCTCTACGAAGATTACGATCAGCATCAGCCTGTCTTGGGGAAAGTAAAGTTGGCAGACTTTGCAAAAGAATTTGCTGAAGCTTATCAAAATGATGAAGCGTAAATAGTGAACCGCAAAAGCCACAAAAGTTTTTAAGCATTTTAGTAATAAAAAGAGTATATTCTTACGCTGAAGAGTACACCTAAGAATAAAACAACGCACTCCTTTAACCACAAACATCTGTGAAAATCAGTGCAATCTGTGGGAAAATATAAACCACAAAAGTTTAAGCAATATTCAGGGAAAAATGGCAGCATTCACTGTAAAACAATTTGTAATTTTATAGATATGGAACAGCGGGCTATAAAAAGAATAAAAACCATCACAGAATTTCACCGTTCTAGAGGATTGCCTCCTCCTGAACATCCGTTGATCAGTGTAATTGATTATAAAGAGGTAAAGCGACCCGCTGATATCGGTGAGGTCAACTGGATGCTGGATTTTTATCAGATTTCTTTAAAAACAGGCATGAATGGGAAGTTGAAGTACGGCCAGCAGGAATATGATTTTGATGAAGGAACGCTGTTTTTTATTTCCCCAAAGCAGATTTTCAGAATAGAAGCAGATCCCAACGTGCAGGAAAACCAATCCGGCTGGATGCTGCTGATTCACCCGGATTTTCTATGGCATACTTCGCTGGCGAAGACCATCAACCAGTATGATTTTTTTGATTATTCGGTGAACGAAGCTTTATTCCTTTCAAAAAAAGAAGAACTTACCATCAATGGAATTCTAGAAAATATTGAGCGGGAATACCATTCGGTGGTTGATAAATTCAGCCAGAATATTATCATTTCCCATATTGAAACCTTACTTAATTATTCAGAAAGATTTTATGAGCGTCAGTTTATCACCAGAAAAGTGACTCATCATACCATTCTCAACCGTTTGGAAGTTTTGCTGGAGGATTATTTCAATGATCATGATTTAATATCAAAAGGATTGCCTACCGTACAGTTTGTGGCCGATGAGCTTGGTATTTCTCCCAATTATCTCAGCCGTTTATTGAAAACGCTTACCGGACAGAGCACTCAGCAGTTCATTCATGATAAACTGATTAAAAAAGCAAAAGAAAAGCTTTCTACCACCAGCTTATCCGTAAGTGAGATTGCTTATGAACTAGGTTTTGAGTATCCCCAATCCTTTACCAAGCTGTTTAAAAATAAAACCAATCTTTCTCCCCTGGAGTTCAGGACTTCTTTTCAGTAAAAAACACAGAATCAACTTTAATAGGTTAGAAAAAGAAATATCGGAAGGTTTTTTTACAAAAAAATTAATCTTATTTTTGAATTAGCTATATTTTGCACAATTTTTGCTATAACAAGCTACTTTTATTTTATCGGTTTAAAACATAACTGATAGTACAAACCCCTCCAATATTTAGTATGATGAAAAAATACCTTATTTATATATCGCTTTTTGCAGCACCCTTATTTTGGGGGCAAGGTAAAGTGACTGAAGAATCTGCATACCAACAAAACCTGGCGTTATCAGAGAAAGAAAATGCAGCCATGGCATTTGATGCTGACATAAAATTGTCCGATGCAGAAATGACTTTGGATAAAAAACTCTTCCAGATTCGTAAACAGTTTCTCAATGAATCGGAAGCAAAGAAAATATCTTTATATAACAGCTCTTTTAATGAATTAAAACCATTAATAGAAAGCAGCAAAATGTTTGAAATCCTTCAGACCATGCCGAAAGGAGGTCTGTTGCATACCCACAGTGGGGGAATTACAGACGTGAAATGGATTATTTCGGCTGCCAGAAAATATCAGGAATGCTATGTTTTCGATCAGAAGGATAATGATCAGTATATTTCCGGACAGCTGGCCTTTTTTGAAAAAGGAAAAGTTCCGGAAGGATTTGTAAGCCTTGATAAAAAGCTGACCTCAACACCCGGTTTTGAAAAGGAGTTGGAAAACCTTCTTACGCTGAAACGTGATAACTTTTGCTCTTACACAGATTATTGGATTGAATTTGAAAAACGTTTTAAGCGCATCGGTCTGCTGCTTCCGTACCGTCCTTTCTTTAAGGCATATTATCTGAAAGGATTTCAGGATTTGATAAAAGACAAAGTACAGCACGTAGAAATCAGATATATCTTTGATGAACTTTATGATTTTCAGCATGGAAAATATCCTTTGAAAACTACAATCACAGATCTTCAGGATATTCTTAAAGAAGTACAGAAATCATACCCGCAGTTCACTCTGAAACTGATCTATTCAAGCTTCAAATTCTTTGATAATGAAAACATTGAAAAGCAGCTGGAAACGGCATTTGAAATGAAGAAAGAATTTCCGGATATGATCTCAGGCTTTGATCTTGTGGCAGATGAAGCAGCAGGGCATCATATCAGCTTTTTTGAGAAAAGCTGGTCAAAAATGAACATACTTAGTAAAAAATATGGCGTGGAACTGCCTCTTTTCCTTCATGCAGGCGAAAGTACTTCTATCCTGAATAAAAATATTCTGGATGTAGCGCTGCTAAACAATAAGAGAATCGGTCATGGACTGAACCTGATCTATTTCCCAAAAACGATGGAACAGATCAGAAAACAGGATAGGCTGGTAGAGGTAAGTCCACTTAGTAATCAGATCTTAGGATATGTAAGTGACTTGAGAAATCATCCGGCAAGAGTCTTATTGAGCAATGGAGTACAATGTTCCATTAACAGTGATGATCCTTCAGTGTACGGATACACAGGTCTGAGCTATGATTTTTGGGTAACACAGATCTATTGGGAACTTAATGTGAAAGCATTGAAAAAACTGGTTTTTAATTCCATTAATTATTCTTCTATGAACGATGGTGAAAAAAAGAAAGCAATAACTTATTTGAACCAGCAATGGAATGATTTTGTTCAGAAAACAAATCAGAAATTAAATTAATCGGAATTATCCTGAAAAAAGAGGCTGTCTCAAAAGTGTCATTCTGAATGAAATGAAATGTAGTGAAGAATCTCATATATTTGGTTATCAATAAGATTCTTTCTTCGTCAGAATGACAAAAGCCAAGTTATTTGACCTTTGAGACAGCCTTTTGTCTTTTAAATAGCTATCGATTACTTTTTAAACTTTAATCTGGACAATTCCTTTTTTACAGAAGAACCCAGCTTTGATGGACTTACTTTAGTCAGAACCAAAGATTCGCAACCATTGAAAATGGCAAAACGTTTTATGGTTTCTGCAAAAGGCTTAAGCCATAAATCAAGGTCAATAGTACTGTTTTCAATATGTAAATGAATAAGCTCCAGTTTTTTTTCTTTTCTGTGAGCTTTACAGTCAACCCTTCCGATAAACTGATCTGCAAACAGGATAGGCAGGCAGAAATAACCGTACTGTCTTTTTTCCTTTGGAGTATAGCATTCCAGACGGAAATCAAAATCAAAAATCTGTTTAATCCGCTCCCGATGAATAATGGAATTGTCAAACGGAGACAGAAGCCATACACTGGAACTTGCCTGGTCAAATGTTCTTTCCAGCATTTCATTTTGAACAAAAACAGAAGATCCTCCTTCAATAGTCACTTTTGATATTTTATCTTCTTCAAGCATCATCTGTAAAACCTTATTGACATTCGTTTTTAAATCATTTCCTTTTCTGAGGTGAGTGATTTGTTTTAACGTTGTAAATCCATACGCTCGCAGATTGGTTTTCACCAGATATTCAGCAAACTCAAGTGGAGTAGGTTCCGTAGTGTCGATGAAGGATGGCAAAACCCTTTCAGCCAGATCATAGGTCTTCTGCATTCCGGAACGTCCGCTGATCATCAGGTCTCCCTGCATGAAAAGTCTTTCAAGAGCGAGTTTGGCAGGTTTCCAATTCCACCAGCTTCCTGCTTTATGGCTTTCATTTTCAAAATCTCTTGCTCTTTTAGGCCCTTCATTACGGATGTTATCTACTACATACTTCATCACTTTAGGATCAGCATTGTAATAACGGGATTCCCCTCTTTTAATCATCAGCATCTGAGGCAAAACATATCGGAAATCCTGCATCGGAAGGTAAGAAGCAGCATGAAACCAATACTCAAATACTTTACGTTCTTCTACCAGTTCTTCCAGATCATTTGCCCGAAAATCCGGAATTCTTGTCCAGAGTGTATGATGATGCGCCCGCTCTACCATAGATAACGTATCAATCTGTATATATCCGAGATGTTCCAAAGCGTTCAAAACTGCAGTTTTTCCGGTTCCGAATGGTGTATTTTGTGTTAATCCCTGACTGTCTAATGTTAGCAGTTTTAAGTGTTCCGGTGTCAGCTTCTTTTCCATATTTTAATTTGAATAAAGCACGTTTGATGATGTTCCTCCAAATATAATGATTTGGCAGAAAAACATTAAAGACTATCTGACTTAAGTATATTGAGGATGAAGTGCAAAAATCAGTTGTTTTGACGGTTATTTCTTTTCAATTCTCTTTCTACTTCATTTATATAAGGAAGGGGAGTAAGGTAGCTTTCTTCAATATACTTTCTGATACTTTCATCCGTTTTTTTGTTAACCTTTCTGATGAAAAGCTGATTACCGGATTTTAATGATTGAATATAATTGAATGTATTCTGTGTATTTTGAAAAAAGGAGGTCTCAAGTACTGCTCTTTTATCATCATTGACGATAATATCATTGAACGATGTATTCATAAGAACAGTCTGAAAAAATGAATCTGCAGGTAAAAAAGTATGAAGATAATAGTCTTCAAAATCCATTACCATTTTGTTGTTTGTTAAAAATAAGCAGGTTTCTCTTGTAAACATAAACCATTTACCACCTATATAAGGAATCACATCTTTCATAAAAGATCTTTTGTAGATGAAAGATGAAATAACATAAGCCAATTCTGTAAAGTGATTTTGTATTCTTTTCAGCGTGTCGGGTCTGTAAAACTTCTGATCATAATAAAAAAGATAATTCCTGCCTTTATTGGTCGTAAGAAATTTACGGATAATATTTTGTGATTTCAGTGGATAATCTTCACCGCTCAGATTAATAAAATAATCCCATTCTTTGCTTACATTCAGGAGGAATTCCATAGCGTTCAATTCTGCCTGAACGATGTTGAAACCTCCCGAAACTATATTCATACTGTCCAGAATATAGACATTGGGAAAATGAACGATATAAAGTTGTATTTCTTCAATGAACTCTTGTTTCGCTTTTTTATCAATATGGATAAGATAAAACTGATCCCTTGTATAGATTTTCTCAAACATGCTTTTAAATACTTCAGGTTTATGATGTATCATAATGAAATAAGCAATTCTTACATGTGGGCCGGAATGGGATTCTGATATTCTGGGAGCAGATTGAGGGATGGGGGAGGAAGCTTGCATATTCCGGAGTTTAAAATCATCCGCGTCAGCAAATAATTTGGTTAATTTGCAGAAGGTACGAATAAATTTTTGATAATCAGTTGATTAAATAAGGTGGTGTTCGTTTTTTTTATTGTAGGTTTGCAGAACATTTATAAAAACAGGTCACTGCCTTTGCTATTCTGTCATAGTTTAAAATCACTTTTTTCTTTCAGTTTTGCTTTTTCAGCTACCAATTTATAGCCTTTGTTTTCATAGTGGAAATAAGAGATTATAAAGTTCTATTGTAGATAAGAGCGACACGTTATTGCCGGGCCATTCGTAATATAGATAAAAATATTATTGTAGCTGAAGCAAGAGAAAGATGAACAGAAAAGAATACTCTTTTGTTTGTCATTATAATATACCGATTCAAATTCTGATCAACAGATTTGTTTTAAGATACCGGGAATGCCGGAATTTATAATGAATTTTAAAAATTTAAATCTAATTAATCCTATTATCCGTGCAGTGACAGAAGCCGGATATTCCAGGCCTACTGAAATACAGTATTCTGCAATTCCGTATATTTTGGCAGGAAGAGATATTATAGTGTCTGCACAGGCAGGTGCTGGAAAAACAGCTGCATTTGCGATGCCTATTTTACAGCTGCTGAAAAGACAAACTCCGGATCATAAAGAAATAAGAACTTTAATACTTACACCCACTCAGGAACTGGCAATACAGATAGAAGAGAATTTTAAAATCTACAGTAAATATTTACCATTATCTCTGCTTTCTATTTATGAAGGGGTTTCCATTGGAAGCCAGCTTGCTGCACTGAGAAAAAGAGTAGATGTTCTTGTGGCAACACCCGGAGGATTGCTTGATGTAGAAAATCAGAGACATATTGATCTTTCTAAAATTGAGCTGTTTGTTTTAGATGATGCCGATAAAATGCTTGATATGGGATTCGCTAACCATATAAAAAAAATATTAAATCTGGTTTCTCATAGAAGACAAAACCTGCTTTTTTCTGCTGCAATGCCGGGAAGTTTAAAATATTTCGCCAAAGCAATCCTGAACAAGCCTGTAGAGATTATTGCAGATCCTGCATCTTCAATACCACAGACGATGAAGCACCCGGATCTTAAAAATATTCAACCATTGATGGGAAGCACAATACCTCTCAGAATATCATAAATAAAATCTGTAGCGTTTACAGATCATAATACACAATTTTTTAATAACAATTACAATGCAAGAAGGCACCGTAAAATTTTTCAATGAAGCAAAAGGCTTCGGTTTTATTACTCCGGCAGACGGAAGTAAAGATATATTCGTACATTCTTCAGGATTAAACACAAGAATGATCCGTGAAAATGATAAAGTAGTTTTTGATATACAAAAAAGCGATAAAGGTTTAAATGCTGTTAACGTAAAGTTGGCATAATAAAAGTCTTAATTGCAAATATGTTGAAATAATATACTTTGCCATATCAAGCCTCATATTTTATATTTTTTCTTATTCAAATCCATGAAACTTCTGGATCTGGATATATTGTCTGAAAGAACATTGATGTAATACGGATTACTTTTTATTTTCATGATGTTCATTAGCCTCTTACTTTTATGTAAGAGGTTTTCAGGGATTTAAGAAAATAAGGTAGCAATTGGTCTGAATATTGACAGACTAAGAGCAGATGCCTGAGACATAAATATGCAGACTTAATATACACTCGGCTACGGTGATAATGATTGAGCTGTACATATTGTAATTCCTAAAAGGTTCAGAAAAAGATATGATTATTATTAATAATTTTAATGAGTATAAGTCTCTTGAAGGGCAAATGCTGGGAGATTCTGCCTGGCATACGATAAGTCAGGATCAGATTAATAGATTTGCAGATGCCACCCTGGATCAGCAGTGGATTCATACAGATCAGAAAAAGGCAGAGAAAGAAGGCCCTTTTAAATCAACCATTGCTCATGGGTATTTAACATTATCTTTGATTCCCTATCTCTGGAAACAGATTGCAGATGTGAGAAATGTAAAAATGGAAATCAATTACGGAATAGAAAATCTTAAGTTTGGAGAAGCTGTTCCCGTAAATAGTGAGGTAAAACTACAGGCAACCGTAAAATCTGTTACTAACCTCAGAGGAACTGTAAAAGCAATCGTGGAGGCCAAACTTCTGATTAAAGACCATGTGAAACCTGCCTATACTGGAGATGTGATTTTCCTTTATCATTTTAAAGATTGATTTTATTGTGAGTGTTCAGGTTGTTAATATTTTGCATTTTACAAAATCGAAAACATCATTGAATACAATGATGTTTTCGATTTTGAAGACCTTCTTATAAAATAATTACACTGTAAGTACAATCTTCCCCAATAAAGGTCTGTCCCGTTTAGAATCCTCTATTCTTTGATGGGCTTTTTGAACCTCTTCAAGCGGATATATACTGTCTATCACAGGTTTTACTTGTCCGTTTTCAATTAATTCAGTGATCTGATGCAGCTCATCCCTGCTTTGTCGGGTAAAAACAAAATGATAGGTGGCATTTTTTTCCCAGGCATTGATAAGGTTTTGAGGTTGCGGAATATCTACCAGCGTTACCACAGAACCATAATCCGCTAAAGCAAGTGGACTGTCGGAAAGTGTTGTTCCTCCTACAGTATCAATAATTACATTTACACCCTTTCTTTTAGTATAGGTCTGTATTTCCTCGATCCAGTTTTCTTTATGGTGATCAATGACAACATCTGCTCCAAGGTTTTTTAATTCCTCATGCAGAATGCTTTGCCCGGTAGTGTAGACAAAAGCCCCAAATGCCTTGGCGATTTGTATGGCAAGAGTTCCAACACCTCCGGCTCCGCCAAGGATAAGAATGCTGTCTCCCTTTTTTAATTGAGCTCTTACCACAAGCATTTCCCAAACCGTTCCTCCGATAAGAGGAATGGAAGCAGCTTCTTCATAGCTGATGTTCTCCGGCATTCTGGATAGTGAAGATTCATCAGTAAGGTGATATTCCGTATAACTTCCGGAGCCGCCAAAGCGGGGAGAATAGTATACTTTATCACCAGGTTTCCATTGTTTGACCGCTTCACCTACTGCAATAATATCACCAGCGATATCATGACCCGTTATAATAGGGAGTTCGAAAAATGATGCATAATCTCCCCGTCTTATCTGATAATCAAGAGGGTTTATAGAAGTAGCCCTTACTTTTACTATTACCTGAGAAGGGTTGGTTATAATAGGAACAGGCATTTCCGCAAGCTGCAGAACTTCCGGTCCGCCATAGTTTTTAATGACAATTGTCTTCATAATGAAATGTTTCGCTTATTTCTTAAAATTGATTCAATAGTGATAGGTACTATCGAGGTAATGTCCCCATAAATTCAAAGATTTCAGCACCTATTTCTTCAGCATGGGTTTCCAGGGCAAAGTGTCCGGTGTCATAAAATTTTAATTTCGCTTCCGGTAAGTCCTTTTTATAAGCTTCGGCTCCTGCAGGTAGGAAATAGGGATCTTTGTTCCCCCATACCAGTAATAATTTGGGCAGATACTTTCTGAAATATTCATGGAATTTTGGATATAAAGCCACATTGGTTCTGTAATCTTTAACCAGATCCAGCTGGATTTCAATATTTCCAGGTCGGTCAAGGAATTTTTGATCAAGGGTATAGGCTTCCGGGGCAATCAAAGAAGGATCAGAAACACCATGCTGGTACTGAAACAAAGTAACTTCTTTAGAAACAAAACCTTTTAATGCAAGACGGTTGGCTTCCGTTGTGTCCTGCCAGTATTTTTGGATCGGATTCCATTCATTGCTTAATCCTTCTTCATACGCATTTCCGTTTTGTGAAACGATCCCTGTAATTTTCTCAGGATTGTTCATCGCGAGACGTAAACCTACCGGAGCACCATAATCAAAGATGTAAATAGCAAAACGTTTCATATTCAGCTTTTCTGTAAATGCCTGCATTGTTACTGCAAGATTGTCGAAGGTATAAGAGAACTCCTTATGATCCGGAGCTTCAGAATATCCGAATCCCGGCAGATCCGGTGCTACGACATGGTATTTTTTGCTCAAAATAGGGATTAGATTTCTGAACATATGAGATGAAGTAGGATATCCGTGCAGAAGAAGTATCGTTGGTGCATTGGCCGGACCTGATTCTCTGTAAAACAGATTTAAATCATTTACTTTGACGTTGCGGTAGTGAACAGGGTGATTTTCCATAATGTGATTATTTACATATAATTTTTGATTGTTTTGTGCCATTGTCATAGTGCCATTGAAAAGGGCAACTGATACACCTGCAATGAATTGTCTTGAAATTTTTTTCATTTATTTTTTTTGATAGTCCAAAATTAATACGGATATTTGATTATTAAAAACGATTAATTATAATGGATTGAATCACTAATAATGATTAATTAAAATGAACATTAATGATTTAAAAATATTTGAAGCCGTAGCTGAAACGGGAAGTTTTACAAAGGCAGCTTCTGTGATGTTTACGGTTCAGTCGAACGTTACGGCAAGAATAAAAAACCTTGAAGATGAATTTGATACAAAGCTTTTCTCCCGTACATCCAGAAGGGTAGAGCTTACTTCTGAAGGGATGATCCTGATGCAGTATTCAAAACAGATTCAGCATTTGGTGGAAGAAGCAAAAAATAATATCCGGAGTGGTGATAATATCAGAGGATGCCTGAAAATAGGCTGTATAGAAACAACCATGGCCTTAAAAGTTCCGGAAATCCTCAATACTTTTGATGAAAAATATCCTGATATTGAGCTTGAGTTCAAATCAGATACCAGAGATTCAGTGCTGTCTGATGTTTTGAATTACAACCTGGATGCTGCCTTTGTTTCCGCTCCTGTGAATGCCAAAGGACTGGAGAAAATCTGCATTAAGGAAGAACAGCTTGTGATTCTGGCTTCCTCAAAAGGCCCGGATCTGCAGACATTGATGGATAAAGAACCCTTGAAAATAGTGGTTTTTGATGAAGGATGTATTTTCAGGGAAAGATTAGAATCCTGGTTAAGCCACAAAGGAATTCTTAATTATAAAAGTACAGTTTTGAATTCTATTGAAGGAGTCATCAACTTTGTGGAAGCAGGGTTGGGAGTCAGCATATTGCCGGAAGAAGTGGTTACTAAATATTATGCAGGAAGAGGAATTAAGACCTATGGACTGAATAAGCAGCTGGGAACGATGAATACCATTCTTGTTTTTAGAAAAGACGGACCGCAGTCAAGGGCATTACAATGTTTTATTGATATGCATTTAGAGGTATAAATTTTAACAGGAAAATAAAGGCTATGGCAAAAACTACCGAGACCCTTGATGAGTTTTACAGGAATAAATGTAGAACTTTATCAAGTGATTTTCCCCAAGATGATGGCAGTTTAATGTCTTTAGAACAGATACAATATTGGAAGGAACTTTCCTCATCTACAGATTTTAAAGAATAGCACTACAGTCATTTTAATAACATCATTTTTTACCAAATGGTAAATACGCCCAGATGATAATGGCTAACTTTGTTATCATGAAAGATTTTATAGAATATATCCTGCAGTTTGGTCATTTGAACCAGCAGCAGATAGACCTCATCACAAGCAAAGCAAAAGAGATTGAGCTGAGCAAGGATGAGTATTTTGCAGAAGCAGGAAAAGTCCTCAGGCAGGTAGGTTTTATTCTTGACGGGATCATTCGTATCTGCTATTATAACAATAAAGGGGAAGAAATTACCAAGATCTTTATTGAAGAAAAACATTTGCTCTTCAATCTGAAAAATGTGCCTTCTACAGAATATATTCAGGCCGCTACGGATTGTAAACTGCTGGTGTTTTCTAATCAGGATTGGAAAGAAATTTCAGATACCATTATCGACTGGGAAAATATTATTCAAAAAGTGACGAATAAAGCCCTTGCCCAAAAGCTGGAGAGAGTAAGTCCGTTAGTTTCTCAGGATGCTACCACACGCTATCTGGAATTTATGGAAAAATATCCCACATTGGTCAATCGTATTCCTTTGTCTTACATTGCTTCTTATCTCGGGATTACCCAGCAGTCATTAAGCAGAATCAGAAAAAATATCCGGTAAGATGCTTTTTACCAAATGGTAAACAGGTTCTTTTTTTATCGTTGCAACTTTGCAATATCAATCTAAAATAATAAAAAATGAACCCAACAATTTTCATTACCGGCTCTTCATCAGGACTGGGAAAAGCCACCGCCAAACTATTTGCCTCAAAAGGCTGGACGGTAATTGCTACCATGAGGCATCCCGAAAAGGAAACTGAACTTACAGAATTTCCCAACATCCATCTCCTGAAATTAGATATCAGTGATCCGAAACAGATTTCCGGCATTGCTTCAGAAGCAGAAAAAATAGGTCCGGTAGACGTAGTCCTTAATAATGCTGCTTACGGACTTATGGGACCTTTTGAAGGAATTGAAGATGAACAGCTTGCCAGCCAGATCAATACCAATTTCTTAGGAACACTACTGGTAACAAAGGCATTTCTTCCGTATTTAAGAGCCCGAAAAAATGGAACAATTATTACCATAACATCATCTACTGCCAATATTCCTTACCCGTTTGTTTCCGTATATGCTGCCACAAAATCTGCATTGGAAAAATGGACAGAAGGAATGAGTTACGAACTGAAAGAGTGGGGGATCAGGAGTAAAACAGTAGTTCCTGCTTATATGCAGACCCATTTCGGAAGCAATGCGCAAATGGTTTCCCATCCCGATTACCAGCCTGTTTTTAATCAATATATAACAGCCATGAGAACGGATTCATCTGCCAAACGGGATGCTCCTGAAACCATTGCTGATATCGTGTATGAAGCCGCTACAGACAACAAAAAGCAGCTTCATTATATTGCTGGTGAACTGGCAACTTCTGAATATGAATGGCTGAGAAAAGAAGGTATAGAAACGGTAATTAATAAGATGAATGAACGCTTTTTTGGTTAATATGCATCGCAATTACTGTAGTTTAAATTTTTAGGTGGCATTTATCATTTTTGCTGTTGCAAAGTTGAATGGATAATGGGCAGTTAAAAATGGATGTTTTTTATATTACATCCTTACAGAGAATAGTTTACGGCTACCTGATTATGAGTCAGGTATCTGAGAAATGGAAATATTTTGTGAGGCAGATCTGATGATCTGCTGAGGGTTCGAGTCCCTTCTTCCAGGAAAGTTCAGAAGAGGGGTCGATTCCCTCCAACTCCACGAAAAGAGAAGCCTGGAGTTTGATTTTTAATTACAGTCATGGACAGTTAATCCTCAGCAGCAAGATGATAAAGGTGTACTATACTTTGGATATGGCCTGGTAGAATCCTGAGGCATTAACGAATATTCCGCCTTGAGGTTTCCAGCCGCGGAGGATGTAGTCGTTAACTTCCTTTTCTAAATTCTCTAAAATAAAATTGGAGAGTACTTTGTAATTCATGATGATAGATTTTAGTTTTATCGAAGATACGAATAATTCATTTATAGCCTATGCAGACGAATATCGTTTTCTTTTAATCATCAAGTCTGTAAATAAACTCCTCAATCTCTTTTTGTCTGGCATTAGCAAATCCTTTATCGGTACCGATTTTTACAAAACCACATTTTTCCAGCACCTTTTGTGAGCCGAGATTATCAAAGGCAACCCGTCCAAAAATGGGCCTTGCGGTTTCAAGGGTGAGAAAATCTTTCAAAGCGTTTGTGGCAATCCCTTTTCCCCAGAAATTTTTATCAATCCAATAGGTGATTTCTGCGTCACCTTCCATGATAAACCTGGCAATACTTCCAACGGTCACTGTTCCGGCAATGATCGTTTGGTTGTTCACTGTGGGGTCTGCCAGTAATTTGGTGAACTTGGCGATATAGGCTTCTTTATTCGCTGAATCTTTGGATGTAAATGCAGCGAGATGATTCGCTTCATCATCAAGCTGAAACTGAAAAAGAGTTTCTAAATCTTCCACTACAGTCGGCCTGAGTTTAATATCGTATTGAATATCTTTCATGGTGTGAGATAGGTGTTGGTTGGTTTTCAAATATAGAATTTATTTACGCTATTTGCTTAGTGGTCTGATCTTTAAAAATTAAATTACAGAAGATTTATTTTTCCCACAGATGGCACAGATTTTCACAGATGTTGATGTTTAAAATAATGTATTGTTTATTCTCAAGCATTTTAAAAATTTATGTGTACTTCTTCAGTGTGATGATATGCTCTTCATCTTACTAAAATACTTAAAAACTTTTGTGACTTTTGTGGTTTATATTTTCCAAGAGATAACGCATATTTTCACAGAAGCTTATGGTTAAAATGATGCGTTGTTTTTTATACGTACAAATGCCTATCGTCTACAGTACAAATACCTGGCTTCAAAATCGGAAATTTATACTCTGAAATCCGGTTTTTTTTCATCGTTACTTTGGTATGTTCAAAAGAAGCTTCAAAACCCTGAACAACGGCAGCATCCGAAAAGCCAGGAAAAGAGTAGGAACCATACCCAATATTATTATCATGAAAAATCCAGAAAATGTTGCTCCCTTTGTAGAAGCAGCACAAATTATTACAGAACTGAAAGACAGAGCCAATGATATTCTTGCCAGTGTGTTAAGTACAGACCTGTCTGCAATTACTATTAATGGAAAAGGAAATTTTCCTTATTACTGGCAGGACCCTTCTAACCTGAAGTTTAATAAGAAAACGTATGACTGGATCTCTTCCAATCTTAGAGCCAGTACTGAGCCTGTCCAGCTGGACCAGGTATTTACCAATTACTTTATTGACGCTTTCTCAAAAGTGAACTATTCCTTATCTGTAGAAGATACCGCTGTACTGAACGATGCGCATACAAGAGCTACAGATCAGCAAATGGCCTTACTTAATGCGTGGGTAGCTGCTTATAACACACTTCCTCCCGCTACTGATACTATGCAGCCTATTGATATCATTATGGATAAAATTGCTACAGAATGGGCTAATCCGGCTACTACTTTATACCAGATTCAGAAGAGTGATAACCTTGATGCATTACTGAATAAGACACCGGCAAGCGGCAAACCTATTATTCCTGTGCTGGCCAATTATCTGGATGCGCTGGGCGCCACGATATCTTTGCAGAACAATGTGACAATGAACAATGGCTACTTATCCAAAGCATTGAAGAATGTACAGAATCCTAAAAAAGAAAATGGGGGACTGCTCCTGAATGATGACAGTGTTTTACCGGCCTTTGAGGTGACCACGCCGCTTGACCAGATCTTAAATGGTCTTAAAAATACTTCTCAGACTGCTCAGATCGATATGGAAGTAAGCCGTGAATCTGATAGCCGTTTCCGGGTTTCCGTAGAAGGGAAAACGGGTTTTTCTATTCCTATCTTTGATTTCTTTACGCTGGGAATCGGAGGCAATGCCAATTATTTCAGTGAAGATATTGCGACAAGCAAAAACTCCATCCAAATATCCATGATGTTTACGGGGGTTACTCTTGTGAACTTTGGACCAAAAGATTTTAATATTGCCAGCAATATGTACTGGGCATGGTTTGATCCTATCCGTAAAGCACAGATCAACAGTCGTGACAAAGAGGAAGAAAAACATATCTCAGGATATAAGTTTTCTCCGGATCCGGGGATGAAATTCGGACCTGAAGGACCTTTCGGGTTACTGAATGGAGTAGCGATTTCCAATTATCCTACTGTAGAAATCACGGTAACAGGTGAAGATTATAAAAGTATTCAAAAAACTTTTGAGCAATCTTCTTCAGCCACGCTTTCTTTCTTAGGAATTCCATTGGCAAGCGTTAAAGAATCTACTTATTCATCTTCTATCTCCGTAGACCAATCCAAATCTACAATCAAGATCACACTCAGCCCTCCACCTAGTCTTGTGGCAGGTAACAACAGAGATTCCATAGCATGGGTTCTTGGTGCTATTGTGGATTATCCGGCTGAGGTGAGTGATGATGTTGAACTTCTTGGTGATGAAGAATTCATTGCTAAAGGAGCTTATCCCAACTATCAGCTGTATAAAGATAACCTCGGCACTACCTATTGCTCTGTGAAAAAAGTGAAATCGCACGCTGTAGGTGCTACATGGGTAAGTGAATGCCTTGCTGCCCATCCGGGAACAAGCCCTGCAGGAAAACCATGGACAAGCCCTAAACAATCTGGGGTAATCTGGCCTTAAACAACAAAATAAGTATAATAAAATAGACTGTCTCAACAAGGCAGTCTATTTTGCTATATTTTAATTCGAGTTTTTTTATTCTGTCAATTTTTCAGACTTTTTTGGTTGGGACCTATTTGACCAGAAGATAGATTCCCACTCCAATGGCAGCATAAGCTGTAACAGTAAGAATATCTGCGATAGGCTGTGAAAAACGTTTCTCTGCAATTCTCTCGCTGTTGATCTGGTTTTTATGGAATTTCAGACTTTTTTTAGCATTACGTACCGGATGGGCCACAAGACTGTCTCCTTCCCAACGGTCAACAATGATTTTATAACTCTTGCTATCTACTTCAATTCTGACATTTTTACCGGCAGCCAGTTTTTCCTGAATATTGACGGGTGCAGGAGCTGGCTGTGCACCAAGGTTTGGAGCGGCAGTGATTGTACCCATCATTTGAGAAGAAGTATTATTCGCTATGTCGGTATTCTTTCTAGCGCCCTGATTGCTGTTAGCAGCAGGAGCCGGATCTGCGGGCTTTTTTACCTGATAGGTATAGCAGCTGGTAAGTGTACATAATAGAATGATGAAATAAAGATTCTTTCGCATAAGCCAAATTTAAGAATTAAACGGAATATTTGAGAGTTTCTTTTGAAAGATGATGTTTTTTTTGAAATTCCCGTTGTTCCTGACATAAAAAATCTCCAGAGATTAACAGGGCTAAAGTAAAAAAACTAAAGTACTGTTTTCCTCCCTGTCAGGATTTTAAACCTTAGCAAAGATATTTTCCGTACAGAAGATAGGGCAATAGATTATTCTGATCAAAAAAAAATTTAGACCCTTTTGTTGTTCTTAATGTTTGCTTTGGAATACTAAAAAATCAGATGAGGAATTTGTACAAAAAATGAAAGAGGAAAACAGAATCAGATCTGTCACTTTTTAAAATCCATAGTCAGAACACGTTTACAACAGATTAATAATACAGCCAGCTTATATGTCGTATACAAGGGATAAATGCATCATTGATGTATGTATAATTTGTTAAAAATGCATTTTTGATGTATGTACATATTGTTGGTATGTCTCTTATCTCATTACTTTTGCGCCAACAAAATGATCAAATGATGGAAAAAAAAATTCTATTACTTGGAAGCTTTTTAATAAGCCTTCAGGTGTTCTCGCAAGTAGGTATTAATACACCAAATCCTCAGGCCAGCCTGGACGTCGTAGGTAAGCCCACCTCCACAAATGTATTTGATGGTATTATTGCTCCCAGAATTACGGGAGCACAACTCAGGGCAAAAGCATACACCCAAAAACAACAGGGAGCATTGGTGTATGTAACAGCTGCCGATACGGCTCCTGCCGGACAGACAGCAGAAGTAACCAGCACGGGGTATTTTTATTTTGACAGCAATCTGAACCGCTGGCAAAAGTTGAACTCAGGAACTGTCGCTGTAGGAGATCCTACGACAGATGCCTTTATTGATGATCCCGCCAATACAATGGTAAAATTAGGAGCAGCTTCTACAGGAACTGCCAGATCTTTATACACCGATTTTGTTATTAAAGACAATGGAAGAGTGGGAATAGGGACAGAATCCCCTGATACAGCGTTGCATATAAAGGAAAACGGCAATGCTGACAGTAATCAGTTGAAAGTGCAGTCAACCAATAGTGCTCCATTAATTAATCTGGAAAGAACAGCTGTCAATAATTTATCTTCCGGAGCAGAGCTTGGAAAATTGTCCTTTAACGGAAAGATTGCGGGAGCTAATTTTCCATTGGCAGGTATAAAAGCGAATTACTGGGGAAACGGGTTAACCAATTCTTCAGCTCTTACATTTTCTACCAGTGACCGGCCGGCTGTTGTCGTTAATGAAAACGGAGACATGGGAATAGGACGTAATGATACCAATTATGCAATGTCTCCTTCGCAAAAGCTTGATGTGGACGGAAATGTACGATTCAGAGGGGTTCCGTCATCCACAATGAACAGTACAGATATGTTAATGGCATTGGATGCTAACGGGGTTGCTAAAAAAGTAGATATTACAGCGCCAGCCAGTGTTTTGGTAGCAACAAGAACAGGACCTTCATTAAAATTGGCAGATGGCTCTGCAGCCATCATGTGGTTTGAGAATACCCATCTTTCTAATAATGCTTATCTCACAAGAATAGATAACGGTACCTTTCAGGCAACCAAAACTGGATTATACACTATAAACATTACGGCACATTTCGACCAGGTTCCTGAGGGAACAGTAGATGAAAGCCATTACAGAGGCGTAACTGTTGGGGTAAGGAATACTGGGGGAGACAAGCTTACCCAACAGTATGGATCTAATTATTTAGGCAATGGATATACCAATATTACGGCTGTTTTTATTTTGAATGCTGGAGAGCAATTTCATGCGTACAGCGCATGTAATAAAGGCGGATCGTACAGACAGATGGGAGCCACAATGTCTGTTGTTTACACTCCTTTTTAATCATAAGGATCTCTATTGAAATACAAAATAAGTTTTTTGCCTGTCTGGTATAAATTTTCAGGCAAAGGGGCTTATGCAGACATCCTTGTCAAGGTTTTAAACCTTGACAAGGATATTTTGTTGTTTTTAGAATGTTTGATTTGCCATGCTGGAAAATATGGGCAATTCATACAATGTCATAAAAAGAGACAAGTCTGTATTTAGACTTGTCTCTTTTATTATTTTCAAAACCTTTTTAAGGATTATTTTAAAACCTGTTGGTCATAAAGAATATTATCATCTTCATCAAAGCTTATGATTAACATTTTATATTGTTTTGCACTGTCGTTGTTGAAGAATTTAATTCTTGGCGGAACATAATCACTATCAAATAAATTAGGATTCCAGTACAGTGTTTCACGGGTATCATTTTCAATTTTTTCCGGAGCATCATCATCTATCATTTCAATAGGGAATTCTGAAGGGGTGTCATAGCCTTTGATGATGGATGAGTTGTTCTTTTTCGTTTCTTTTTCATTGGTTTTAGCCTGCATATTGCCCTTCATGGTGTAGATGGCTACGGCATCACCTACCAATCCTGATGCCTTAATGATTTTTACCATTGCAATATTATTCACAGGAAGGCTGGAAATCATGGTAGGGTCAGTAGGTACTTCATCCAAATAAAGTTTAGCTTGCTGGCCGCGGATATAAGGTACATTAGCCCCTGAGTTGTTTCTCTGAAATGTTAAGCCGGCAGCTTTTCCCTGCAGCCAGTCTAAAATATTGGTGTATCCCGAAGTGTTCTGATCTTCATTCACGAAATCGAATACGGTAGAGTTAACAGAACTGAACATTCCGCTGGACAACTGTTTATCCAGTTCAGCTTTTGGATCTTTCTTTTTTCCTACTAAAGCGACTTCCTGGATCTGTATATCATTATTCTCTTTCTTTTTTATATTTTTCTGAGTATTGATGGCTCTGGAAATAGTTGAAGGAAGAACTTTATTTTTATCAGCTTTTACCAACGTATATTTTGTAGCAGGAAAATTGCCTTTGAAGGTTGTAGGCGTAACTAAAGGTTCTATGGTGACAAACAAATCATCATTTCCTGATTCTTTATTTTCTGAATTCACAAAGGCTGAAATTTCCAGAGGTTCCTGATTGTTGAGGTTGTTTAAATAAATATACCCGCTCTGATCTGTTTTGAACTGACTGAATACAGGCTGGTTCTGCCCCGATTTCGATAATAAATTGACCGTTGTATTGACCAGAAGTGCATTATTTTTAACAGGTTTTACCCTGTAGGAAAGATACTGTTGAGACTGGGTTTTAATGGCTGGCGCAGCTCCGCTGAGTACAGTGTTCCAGTCGAATCTTTTCCAGTTTTCAGAAATAAGAAGAGCGTCCAAAGCTTCGGTATTGGCATTCTTAGAGAAGTATTGTGCCGGGCTGTCTATTCTTGTGGTAAAATCTCCCGTTAGCCAAAGACTGCTCAGAATATTTTCATCCTCAGGAGTTGGGGTACCATTATCTTCACTTACCACAACTGTATAATTTTTGAAATAAGATTCCGGAGAAAGATCAATACTGTTGAAAGCTCTTGGCGTTGGTTTTAAGCTCTGGCCTACTATTTCTGCTTTCTCTATCTTTAAATTACCGGGTTTTATAAAACAAAGCCTTTGTACAACAGGATTGTCCTGCTCATCAAAAATTATTAACTGCAAAATGCCATTCGCGCCGTTACTGATTTTTGTAGGAATAAGACTTGATGCTTCATTGGTAAGGTGGTTGATATTGGCTCTGTAGGCAAGATGATTATTGATGAGTCCGACAATTTTATAACCCTGAAGCTGCTGTTTCAGATTAACACCTTTTATATTATATTTTATCCCTTCTTTGGAACTTGAAACTTCTATATTCAGGCCGCTGTCTGCAACCTGTGGCAAATCTACTGTTTTACTTTTCCCGGTATTATCCTGAATGATAGCCTGGTATTTCTTTCCTGAAACAGGAGTTATCTTAAAAGAAGCCACATTTTTATCAAAAGATTTGAATGTAGCTACAGGGTTGTTAGGATTCTGGCTGTCTATTATTTTTCCGGACCAGTTTTCCGGGAGAGCAGAACCGGAAGATAACCTGACAGCAAATTTTGTAGGCGTACCGTTAATGAAAGTTCCGCCTTCCGGAAAAACTTTGGCAGACCAGTCGGAGCTTTTTGCAATGACCAGTGATTCTGCAGAGTTTGGATTGTAAACCGGAATTGTTTTAACAATTTGGAAATCTTCATTAAAATTGGTCATGTAAGGAGTGTAAGCTCTCACAAAATAAACCTGTTCGGGAAGGTCTTCTTTCAGCTGGAAATCCCCGTTTCCTTCACCATTTGTAAGAAGTACGGTTCTCCAGTCTATTAATTTTTTATCAGAATTATACAGCTCAACAAACAAGGTAGTGGATAATGTGGAGCGGTTGTATCCGTCAAACACAAAACTTTTGAACCAGATTTTATCACCAGCTGCATATTGCGATTTGTCGGTGAGCACATATACTTTCTCCTGCCCGTAATTATTCTCAAGATTAGCAATTGCTTTTTCCAGTTTGGTTTGCGCCAGTACAGGTTGTACCATCGAAAGAAGCAATACACAGAACATATTTTTCATAAAAATCTCAGCGCATTTTAATTCTTCGCTAATGTAGTCATTTATAGACTTCCGGAATTGATATTTAAGAAGTTATTTCACAACAGAGAAAAGAAAGTAATAATGTTTTTAATGCCGGAAATATCAGGACGCAGTGCATGATGTAGCATTAGAAAATACTCATGTGGGATCGTGAATTAAAAAGGAATGTGCTGTAAATTAAAATTTTAGACACTTAAAATTAATCAATATTGAGTGATAAAAAATATTTTGAATGAATATTTTTATTATTTTTATAAAATAAACTAAAACATGAAAATATATGAAATTTATTCACGTTCCCGAATTCAACCTAACCTAGTGCCTTAAAAATTCTCTTTCATTTAACCGATACGTTAGCCTCATCTGATGAGAGGCCTGCATTTCTATGCAGATCAGGATAAAGCCTGATTAAAAAACAACACCAACAAAATTAAGCTTAAACAAATCCTTAAATCCAATTATTCCTATGGAAAAATCACACAATCACACACATGGCTGCACTCATTGCTCTTGCCATAATCCTGTTCTGGATGTTCTGAAAGAAGAAATTTTCAGTGCAGAAAATATGACGAAACTCAATCCTGGTTCCGGAAAGGCAACCCACGAAAAACCCCAGACGCTGATGGTAAGCGGAGGAATTATCCGCCCTATGATTGGAGGATCAACTGCTACCGTTGAATCTGTTGGGATCGCTGATGGAAAAGTAGTGGTAACCGGTACAAAAGACCAGGTGGAAGAATACATGAAAGCGAACTATCAGGGGTTTCAAAGAAAAGAGCTGACCGGTGCTCAAACTTTACTCCCTGGTCTGATAGAGCCTCATGTTCATATGGTTCCAACAGCAATGATGCAGGGCTGGCTGGATCTTAGTCCTTTTGAAGGACAGAATTTAAAAGCGGTCTATGACTTAAACTCTGTGGGAACCATCATCAACAATCATATTCCTAAAATTCCGGGAACTGTTATTTTAGGGAGAGGACTAGACCCGTCATTAATGCCTTTCAAGGAGAAAGACGGCAAAAAAGAATTAATAACCATTGATAATATATTACTGGACAGTATTAATCATACTACAGAAATGATGCTGTTAAGTGCTTCCATGCACACTCTTTATCTGAATACCAAGGCGCTGGAATATGTATTTAAAAATAATTCCGATATCAGTAACGAGTATAAAACCGTTGAAAATTATATAGCTGAGACCAAAGGTCAGCTGCAGGAAGGCTTACAAATGACTCCTGCATTGAAGACGGTAAAGCTGCAGATCATTGCGATGAGCATAGAAATCAACAGGTATCTTACGAAACTTTTCAATACAGCCAATTCAAGAGGCGTTACTTTTATGTATGATGCCGGACTGAATAAAGGTTCAGAAATACTTTTAACCAAATATTTCGAAACTCACCCCGAACGGGTAAGAACTGGCGGCGCGTATCTTTGCTCAAGCCAGGAAGATGTTGACAACCTGGAGCCTTATCAAGAGCCGGAACACTATAAACCTGTATATTATGGGCATATTAAAGTGGTTTCAGATGGCTCCAACCAGGGACTGACAGGGTATCAGAGTGCTCCTTATCTGTGTAATCCTGCCAACAATACCGGAGTATTTAATTTTCCGCAGACAGGTATTCCTGCCCATACGATTCCGCCGGGCTATAATACATTAATCAACAGCGTGGTCGCTGTAAAAGGCTGGCCGCTGATGGTTCATGCCAATGGAGATCAGGCGGTAACATTTGCCATTAATGCGTATCAGCGTACTTTGGCTCAATATAGAGGACGGGAGCTTCGTAACCGTATAGAGCACTGCTCACTGCTTACATCAGAGCAAATTACCAATATGCTTCAAATGGGAGTTTCCCCAAGTTTCCTGATCGGCCACGTAGGCTACTGGGGATATGCTTTTAAAGAAGTGATATTCGGGGAAAAGGCACAAATGCTTGATCTTTGTGGTTCAACGCTTGCGGCAGGGATGAGAATTACCCTTCACAGCGATAATGAGGTGAGCCCTCTAGGTCCTTTGAGAATGATGGAACAGTCGATTACCAGAATTATGGAGAAAAATCCAAACGAGATTGAAGTCTTAAACAGTGCGGAACGTATTACTCCGGAACAGGCTTTGATTGCCGTTACTTATGATGCTGCCTGGCAGTGCTATGCAGACAAATGGGTGGGATCCCTAAACAAAGGCTACTTTGCTGATTTTGTTATTTTGGAACAGGATCCTCTTTCATTAAATACCCCTTCGTTACAATACATGAAAATGAGAGACATTCCGGTACTGGAAACCTGGGTAGGCGGTATACCTGTGTATGTGAATGATAAAGCCGTAAAAACAGCCACTGAAAAAGATATGCTTTTTTCAGATAATTCGTAGTCTGTTTTTTACATATTTGCTGATCAGAAAAGAATCAGAGCAGATTATTGCTGCTCTGATTTTTTTTCTTTTAGTTAAGAGGCTTCCTGCCGGTAAAAATATTGATCAGAACTACAATAATGGCAACAACCAAAAGTGTATGAATTAAACTTCCTGTATCCATACCCGGAATTATGCCAAGCATTCCCAGAAGCCAGACAGCGATGCAGATTACTGCAACAAGCCATAGTAAATTTCTCATAATATTATTTTTTTGTGGTTAGTGTTATGTATAGGTGGTTTCTCTTAGTGATGCCTTACCCCTTTATGGTGATATTGGGTGCTTTTATGATCAGTTTTATAGTTGGATTGAACATTGTCAATGGTACTGCTGTAATTTTTATTGGAATACTGATCATTATCTGTCTGAGGCATGGAATAATGAAACTCCTTGCCGTTCTTATAAAGTGTATTATCGTAAGTACGGTAAATCTGATTTTCTTTATAAGTGTTTCCATCAGGAGCAAGATAAACTTTACTTTTCTTACTTTTTTTTCGCAGGCCCAGATAAAGCAAAGAACTTCCTGCTGCAAGAGCCAATGTAATTTTTACGATATTGTTCATACGATTGTTATTTTGATTTAAATAATTACAATTTTTTTGCCATTGGACAGAAATGTGGTACTTTTTTAAGCAGATCAGTATTTTCTGTTCTTTTGATTACACGGAAAGGAGTAGCTGGCAGACCCGGATTTGATCCGTTTTCAGTGCATTTCTCCGGTTTGCTTTTAATGGCCGGAATAGCCTTTGTCTTACTATTCGGAAATAATAAAATGGTTTATTTTTTTGTCTTATAAAATATAACCGGCACATCCAGGTATAGGATGCTATAATTTTTTCTATATTTATAAGAAGTAAGTAAATGTTTTACTAATAGTTAGAAAAATGGCTTGTGTTTGTATTGTACACTCTAAACATGCCTGTAAATATTATAAAAAAAGACAATGCCAGTAAACCTAATACCTCCGGACGGAGGCCTGTTATATAAAGAAACAGATATGTCTCAGTTTTTCCCTGAGCCTTTAAATGCCATAACAGCCCTGTTATTTTTAGCCATCGCCATTTTCTGGACTCTCAAAATGAAGGGGAATTTTAAAAAATATCCTTTTTTAAGCTACTGCCTGGTTTTATTATATATTGGTGCCATTGGGGGAACGGTTTACCATTCTTTCAGACAATGGCCGGTATTTATCATGATGGATTGGCTGCCTATTATGCTGCTCTGTCTGTCTGCCGGTTTTTATTTTATCGCGCAGAGTACCCGATGGTATTATGCTGTTGTCCTGGTTCTGGTATATACAGCACTTATGGTAGGTTTGAGAAACTGGATTCTGGCAGATAACCCTTCTCTTTTTATCAATGTCAATTATGCCATTATGGCTTCATTTGTAGTTTTCTCGGTACTAAGGTATTTGATGTATACCCAATGGAAAGCTGGCAAATGGGTGGGCTTTGCTGTATTGTCATTTGTGTTTGCACTGACCTTCCGGATCGCTGATAAATGGGAATGGTTCAGCTTCGGAACGCACTTTTTATGGCATACTTTCGGGGCGGTGGCGACGTTTTGTATGTTTAATTATATCAGTCTGACGCGGAATGAAATTAGGAAGACATAAGTTTTTAAATCTTTCATCAGTTCGTATCCGGAATTATTTTTAATGCAAAGTCCATTGATCATTTCGTTGTATTGTAAGTGAGGTCAGGGCTTCGATTTCGTCGCTCATGAAGCGGTGCGCTTATCCATGCGTTTTGAGAATCGGCAAAGTTGATTCTACATTTTTGCTATCTTAAAAATTATCAGTTTCAAAAATAAAAATCTCCGTCAAATATCATCAGTATATTATCTTTTTATTCATTAAACTCCTTAAAATTAGGGATTTTCCATCCTTATTTTTATTTGTAAGTTAGTGCCGCAAAAATAGTACAGGATAAAAATATACAGAACGATTCTGATGAAGAAGGATTCGTATTGTTTTATCTTTCACTATTTTAAAAAAATTATACACCCAAAAACTAAATTTATTAAAATGAAGAAGACACTGATTATTCTATCAATAGGCGCTTTACTTGCTGCCTGCAACAAAAAGACTGAACAGAAAACAGAGGCAGCTAAGGATACTGTCGCCATAGGAAATACGACAGCCTCAGAAAAATCTTCGGGAGAAACACATCAATTTGATATCAACTCTTTGCCGGTTTCCACCGCTGAAGTAGGAGATTTTCCCTTTTTCAGTTTTCCCAAAGGACTGGACTTTCAAAACAAACCGGTACAAAGAAGCTTTGACATGCTGTGTTTTCCACTTAACGGCGTAATGACACCCATAGAAGGAAAAGTATGGAAAACATATGTAGTTAATGCGAAAGGTAATACAGAAGAATGGTCATTGCCCTATTTTTTGAAAAGCTATGACGATGCTATTACAAAAGCAGGTGGTGTAAAAATATTTGATGGTAAAGTTTCTCAGCAAGAGCTTGACAGAATAAAAGAAGATGCCAAATACTTCGGCGAAGAAGGCTCCATAGATTATTGGAATGAACCCGTAAAAGTGTATGTCATTAGAAGAGCAAATGGTGATGATATTTATATTCAGCTTTATGGAAATACCTCTACCGGAGCAATACAAATTTTGCAGAAAGCCCCGGTTGAGCAAGGCACAAAATCCTAGGGTAGAGTGATGAAAAAATAAGGTAAATATATTAGATATCTTTTGCTTAAAATCCCAACGAAAGCTGGGATTTTTTATTTTTTGATTTGTGCTATGGAAAATGATCCTAACTTTAAGCTGATGAAATAAGATTTTTTTTATTTGCTCCAAAGTCTCCTGACTTTGGAGAGCTAGGGAATAGGTAGCAAGTTTATCCAATATCTTGTAAATGAACTCTATATTTTAATCCATTTTGCCAGACTATTGTAGGTTTATTATTTTTGTATCTTTCTTTTATTACTTTAGAAATATGTTCATTCGCAATCATATCACTATCGTAAAAATTTGGAAGCTTGAAATTGTACTTATAATTAAGATGTAATTCTTCAACTAAACCCTTCGCAAAATCAAAATTTTCTAAATCATAAAAGATTTCATATTCATCTAAACCAATATTTTTTCTTGATAGAAAAGAAAAATAAGATAAAATACATTCGAGTATTGTTTTGTGTGAAAATTTGTAATCGCCATTTGAATTTCTGTTTAAAAGTGTTCTGCTGCGAATTTCTAATTCATTTAAATTGATATTATTTTTTAATGCAATTGCTTGTGATTCTTCAAAACTGATAAAATACCCATTTTCTTTATAGTTATTATAAATAGATATTGCTAACTCATATGTAAATAGATACAAATTACTTTTAAAAATATATCTTTCAGTTTCAAGATATTTATTAGATTCTCTATTAATCCAAGCTTCGATTAATGTTTCATATACTTCAAATTTTAAGAAGTCATTTCTATTTAATTTTACCAAATCATCAATATAGGATAATAACATAGGGCGGAAGAAAATATCTTTTGTACTCAGAATAATTTTTTTGCCTTTTCTTTCTTTTCAATTTCCCATAAAGGGAACGTATTATTTAGATATTTATTGACATCGGCTTGATTAAATGGTGAAAGGTAAACCTTTTTAATGATGTGAAAACCATTGCCTTCTGTATTGTATTTTTTTATTTTTAGTTCGAATGGTTCATCTTTTTCATTTATAAAAAAATTAGTTCGACAAGTGATTATTACCTGTTTAAAATGAGAGACTGAATTTATTAATTTATCCAAAAACAAGGAGTAGTTATTTGTCTGTTCGTGAAAAAAAAGATTTGATTCGTCAAGTGCATCCAATAGCAATATAGTTTGTTCTGGATTTGGAATTTCAGAAATTATTTTTTTTAATTCATCAAAACTTTCTCCTAGAGGTAAAAGCTTCATTTTTTCATTTGAAAAAATAAGCTGTCTAATGTTTTTGTTATAAAGTCTAAATAGATTTAGAAGGAAAGTAGTTTTTCCCATACCTGCATCTCCTAAAATTAAATAGTATTTCTGTTCAGGATCTTTAATTCTAAAAACATTCTTTAAAAAAAAATTCAGTAAGTCCTCACGGACAGCAAATGCAAAATTGTTATTGTATTCAATTTCGTTTGATGGGTCAATATTTTGGCATTTTGAACGGATATATTTTTTCTTAGCAGATTGTAGAACTGTATTTGTATAGTAAGGTTTAAGATTAAGATTGTTTTTTCTTTTTAAAAATAAATTATAAAAATATTTAGTAATAAAAGTGATTGCAGTACAAATGGCACCAAAATTTATAATTTCAGCTAATATTTTAGATATTTTAGATGTAAAAAAGTGATTGAAAAAAGTTTCAATTAATTCATTCATTGTTAATGTTTTTATACGGTAAATCCTTAGCATTTAATGATAACGATAAATCCTAACTCATCATAATCTCCTAGCAATTCTGTTATATTTTTTCTTAAAGTTTGGGCATTTATTTTAAGACTTAATCTTAGTTAAAGCTTGATCTAAATTTTCAAATTTATAAATCAATAAGTTAAGTTTCTTACGGCTTTCCGTAAACACCAAAAATAAAGAGTCTCTTAAAATTTTTAATCCGTATTTTCACGGAATTTCTTAAAGATTTTGAAAATTTCACCAAAAAAAATCCCAACTTTCGTCAGGATTATTCATTTATAAGTTTAAAGAAATCAGATAAACTAATTTTTCTTGCTTCACATATTTTAAAAAGTGTTTCGACTGGTATTCTGTAAGTTTCTTCACTTTTAATTTTTCTAATGGTACTTTCTTCTACACCATGATTTTTGGCAAAAGAATTTTGTGACTTGCCTTCCTGAAGCCAAGGTATCAACCATTTTTTTGTAATGTATGAACAAATTTTTTCGTTTATATCTGTCATAGAACAAATGAAATAATTAAATAATAAAAAATTACGGTCGATCGACCGTAATTGAATTTCTTTTCTTACATTTATAAAAAAATAAACCATTAAGGAAAATAAAGGTTTTAAGTAAAGTTAAGATCCATCAAAAATGGATAAAGCAGTTCGCTTAAAAATAGCTTCAGCTATACCCTTAATAATTCTTAACCCCTTAAAAACTCTTAATGGTTCAGAAAATTTCAACAATAAAAAATACACACAATGAAAAAGATAAAAACAGATTTCAATCCCCGGTTTCGGGCAGAAAAGAAACACTCCGGGCTGCAGCTAATGGAAACTTTCTTTCAGTTCAATGAGCTGGATGTTTCCAAAGAAAGGCTCAGCAACATTATGAATTATGCGGTAAAGAGGAACAGCTGGATCAATGAAGATCCGGCGGTGATCTTTGAGTTTCATCAATCGATGAGGTCGTTGATCCGGGCTGGATACCTCATCATGCTGAAGGAAAGAAAATGGACGGTCGATACACAGCCGGAAAAGATTTCCCCGTGGGTACTTGGTCTGCTTTCGGAGCAGGAATACCGGAATCCTCTGATGGTTTTCAAAAAAGCATTCAGAGCCTACACCCTCAAAGAGTTTGATTATTTTATGTCCGGAATCGTCTATTTTTCAATGGGGGTCTATGAAAACCTACCGGAAAGAAATATTGTGATGCCTTACATTCATACGGTTAAAATGCTGGATGCCGCACACCTTATTCTTCAGAGAAGGAGAGAAAAGAAGGTGACTGAGACCAGGTAAGAATAAGAAAGTTGTTCGTGTCTAATATATTGTAAGTGGTAGATCCAGTGGTTTAATATACTGATCTGTTTTTCTGACGCAAAGCTTACATTTTTGAAACTGTTGATTGTAAGAAAGCAAAGGAAAGAATAAACAGAGTTGATTCGATGAAGTGTATGGATAAGCGTATCGCTTCATCAGCGACAAAGCGCATCATTTTGCCTGCTTAGAATAAAGGAGAATTGTTGATGAACTTTGCGTTTATCTTTTTTTGTCATACTATGATTTTGAGAAAAATATAAGAGAATATTTGGAGTTGCCGAATGCTTTTTCTTTTATGGTTGAAAGAAAGATGATTTACTTATATTTGCCGCAAAGCAAATTTAAATGTTCAAAAAAGTAAGCACTATATTTATTCTTGGCTTTTATACGGTATTTTGTTCGGCCCAGCAGGTCCGGCCTTCCAAATCATCTGAAATTTACCGTGAAATCAAAACGCTGAAGCATCTTCCTAAAGTTTTATACCTGGCGGCTCATCCCGATGACGAGAATACGGGATTGCTTTCCTGGCTAATCAACGATCAGAATGTGGAAACGGGCTATCTGTCTTTAACCAGAGGCGATGGCGGGCAGAATTTATTAGGCACAGAACAAGGAGCTGCATTGGGATTAATCAGAACACATGAGCTTTTAGAGGCAAGAAAGTTAGATGGTGCGCAACAGTTTTTTACCCGTGCGATAGACTTCGGGTTTTCTAAAAATACGACCGACACTTTTAAACAATGGAATGCAGACAGCATTACCGCAGATGTAGTCTGGGTAATCCGTAAATTCCGTCCCGATATTATCATTTGCCGTTTTCCTCCTACTGCTGCGGCAGGGCACGGACAGCATGCGGCTTCTGCTGTGGTGGCGGAAAAAGCTTTTAAGCTGGCTGGCGATAAAGCGGCTTTCCCTGATCAACTGAAATACGTTAATGTATGGCAGCCAAAACGTGTATTGTGGAATACTTTCCGCTTTGGTGGAGTGAATACAACCGCTGAAAATCAATTGAAAGTGACCGTTGGGCAATATGATGCACAACTGGGAATGGGCTATGGTGAATTGGCAGGATTAAGCAGAAGTCTGCATAAAAGCCAGGGGGCAGGAACACAGTCTGTAGCCGGGATCAGAACAGAATATTTTTCCCACGTGATTGGTGAGCCTGCAAAAACAACACTTTTCGATGGGGTTGTTAAAACCTGGACTTCACAAGGAAACGCTGATATTGACCAGTCATTGGATCAGATTATCTCTGCTTTCAATTTCAATCATCCTGACCTCAGCCTGCCTGCTTTGCTTGCTTTGCGAAAAAAGGTCATGGCACTCAAAGATGGAGATCAGAAAAGGGATAAACTTACATCTCTGGACCATATTATTTTAAGCTGTGCCGGGTTTATGGGTGAGGCCGTTACCAATCAGGCTGAAGCCGTTGCCGGAGAACAGTACAATTTCAGGTTAAATCTGATTTCAAGAGCTGTAAATCCTGTTGTTTTAGAAGATGTACAATGGTTAGGTCAATCAGAAAACATCAACAGAAAACTGTCAAAAGATTCTTTGATCACCATTCAGCATGACATTCAGATTCCTGCTGATGCAGCACTCACAGAACCTTACTGGTTGGCAAAACCTCCCGTGAATGCGGCCACTTTCTCCGTTCCTGATGATACTTTAGTTGGTTTACCGGAGGCAGAATCACCGCTGAATGTTTTACTGGGTTTGAAAATCGGTTCGGAAAAGTTTCAGGTTAAGCTTCCTTTATCATTCAAGAAACTAGATCCGGTGCGTGGCGATGTGGTAGAAGCCCTTCGTATTGTTCCTGCATTGGAAATGAAATTTACACAACCACTTTATTGGGCCAAAGAAAATGAAGATTTACATTTGAGTTTAAATTTTAAGGTGAATTCCAGCAAACCTTTCACTAAAGGTGTTTTGAACCTTATGTATAACGGAGAACGATTAGGGAGCACTGATGTCAATTCGGTCAATGGGAAAGATTTTACCGTTGATTACGTTATTCCAAAAACGAAACTTGCCTCTATACATTCTACTCGTTTGCCATTGGATGCCAGTTTTGTGGCAGATGGAGTAGCTTACAATAAAAAACAAGTATTAATTCAGTACCCGCATTTACCTTCTTTACAATATTTTGCGCCCTCAACTGCCATCGTAATGAAAGGAGATATCCAGGCGAAGATTAAAAAAATTGGTTATATAGAAGGTGCCGGCGATTTCATTCCGGAGTTCCTGCGCATTGCCGGTATTCAGGTAGATGTCCTGAAAGACGAAGATTTTTATGGAAACATAGATGAATCCGGTGGAAACGGTAATCAAAACAAACTATCACAATATGATGCCATCGTATTTGGGGTTCGTGCCAATAACACTGAGAAAAAGCTGGGCCGCTGGATGCCTTTTTTATGGTCCTATGCCAAAGCAGGAGGTAATCTGGTGATGCAGTATAACACCAACCAGGATACAACCGTTGACAAATTGGGAATGTACAATTTCAGTATTGCCAATAAGCGTGTTACAGAAGAAAACGCTGCAGTTAAGTTTTTAAATCCCAATCATAAATTACTGAACTTTCCGAACAAAATTACGGCAGATGATTTTAAAGGCTGGGTACAGGAAAGGGGTGCTTATTTCCCTGCTCAATGGGATGCGGCGTATGAACCGCTTTTTGAAATGCATGATACAGATGAAGAACCTCTTCAGGGATCTACTTTATATGCCAGATACGGGAAAGGTAATTTTATTTATACCCCGTTGGCGTTTTTCAGACAGTTGCCTGCAGGAAATGTGGGGGCTGCCCGTTTATTTTTTAACTTTTTATCTGCACAGAAAAACTGATGAATAAACAACTTAAAAACTGGAATATCTGGTACATACTATTAGCCGTTGCATTAGTAGTACAGATCGTATTTTATTATGGGTTTACTAAATTCTGGGCATGAGTAATATAGATTGGACGGTTCTTATTGTTACACTTGTGGCAGTGGTGGTTTACGGCGTATTGATCGGCCGTGGCCAAAAAAATAACGAATCCTACCTGAAAGCGGATAATAAAATGCCCTGGTATATTGTACTTATCGGGATTATGGCGACCCAGGCAAGTGCCATTACATTTCTTTCGGCACCTGGCCAGGCTTATACAGACGGGATGCGCTTCGTTCAGTATTATTTTGGTTTGCCGTTGGCGATGATTGTGATCTGTATTACTTTCATCCCGATTTTTCAGCGCTTAAATGTTTACACTGCCTATGAATATTTGGAGAACCGTTTTGATAAAAAAACAAGGGTACTTACTTCACTGCTTTTTCTTTTTTCCAGAGGGTTATCAACGGGAATCAGCATTTACGCTCCGAGTATTATCTTATCAAGCGTTTTAAACTGGAATATTTATTTAACCAATGTTTTAACAGGCGGTATTCTGTTGATTTACACTTATATTGGAGGAGCAAAAGCGATCGCTCACACCCAGAAATTACAGTTTCTTATTATTCTGGGAACAATGGCATTTGCAGGATATTTACTTATTCAGAATATGCCGGATGGAATTGGTTTTAATGATGCGCTGTACCTGGCGGGGAAATCCGGAAAGCTTAATGTGATCACCACAGAATTCGACTGGAAAGATAAATACAATATCTGGAGTGGCCTGATTGGTGGTTTTTTTCTGGCACTTTCTTATTTCGGTACAGACCAGAGCCAGGTTGGGAGATATATCACTGCGAAAGACAATACCAATGCTAAAATGGGCTTGCTGTTGAACGGATTGGTTAAAATCCCGATGCAGTTTGCTATTCTTTTGATTGGAGCTTTGCTTTTTGCTTTCTTTTCTCTGAAACCGGCTCCGATTTATTTTAACGAACGTTCTTATCAGCATTTAAAGGAAGCAAATCCTGAACAGGCTGCCGTTTTTGAAAAAGAGCATCAGGATTTACAGTTAAAATTTAATGCAGAATCGAAAGAAATTTTAAAATTAAAAGAAACTCATTCTCCTCAACTCCAAAGAACAATTCAGGATTTTAAAAATACACAGACAGAAGTAAAAGCATTGCACAGCAGGGTAGAGGAGGCTATCAATCAATCAAACTATAATGCGGAAAAAACGGATACGAATTACATTTTCCTGTATTTCGTAAAAAATACGTTGCCTGTAGGAATGATCGGTTTACTGTTTGCCGTCATTTTTCTGGCCAGCTGGGGTTCCATTTCGGCTGCGCTGAATTCTCTTGCTGCCTGTTCATTAAAAGATGTTCATTTATTATTTAAAAAAGAACTTCCTGATGAGAAAACCGAATTGAAGTACAGCCGTCTGCACACTTTAGCATGGGGTATTTTCTCCATCGGGGTAGCTATGTTTGCCACGCAGATGGGTTCCCTTATAGAAGCGGTTAATGTATTAGGTTCTCTTTTCTACGGTCCGATCTTGGGAATTTTTCTGGTAGCGTTTTACTATAAAAAAATTGACGGCCCGAATGTGTTTATTGCTGCAATTCTTTCAGAAATTACGGTCATTGCCGTTTATCAGTTCGATATCATTTCTTTCCTTTGGCTTAATGTGATAGGGGCAGCAGCGGTGATTATATTTTCAGCAATCGGATTGTTGTTTTATAAGCAGAAAGCAGTAAATTCGTAAGCAAATAATAATAAAAACAAACAAATAAGATATTATGAAAACAATGATTAAATCTGCTACTGTACTTTTCGCAGCAGTGACGCTTTCAGTAAACGCCTTTGCACAGGAAACTAAAAAACCTGCCAGCCCTCCGGCTACTGCGACAGGAAAAATTAAAGATGCAAATATTACAATTGCTTATAGCAGCCCTTCTGTAAAAGGACGTACAATCTGGGGTGGTTTGGAAGCGTATGATAAAGTTTGGCGTGCAGGTGCTAATGAAGCCACTACTTTCGAAACGGATAAAGATATTATGGTTCAGGGTAAAAAACTGCCTGCCGGTAAATACAGCTTTTTCTTAATCCCTAAACAAAGTGGAACCTGGACTGCGATTTTTAACAAAGAGCCAAAACAATGGGGCGCTTATAAATACGAGCAAGCTAAAGATGCTTTACGCGTTGATGTAAAAACAAAAGCTTTACCAGCAACACAGGAAGCGTTGGTCTATAAAATAAACAATAATGGATTCTCAATGGATTGGGATAAGATCTCAGTTCCTGTAGAGATCAAATAAATGTAAATATAAGAAATGAAAATCCCGGTTAATCCGGGATTTTTTGTTTATTATTTTGATATGGTAGTAAAGATTATTATCACGTAGTAGTACAAAGTGTAATTTATTTTTGGGTAGTCAAAAGTTGGTTGATTTTCAAAATCATTTCCTTCGCATTCTGATTGGCAGGATCAAGTTCCAGTGATTTCTGATAATCGTTTTTTGATAATGTATATTCTTTTTTATTAAAATAAGCTTCACCACGGCTGTCGTACACATTTCCCGACGTTGGAAACTCACTGACATTTAAGTTAAAAATCTTAAGTGCGGCATCTGTTTGATGATCCCTTAGAAATTCATAGCCAAGCTCGTTGAGTTCGTTTTCATTGGAGAAGTTGTATTCATTGGGATTATTCTTTTTCAGTTTCTGGTACAACGCCATTCCATTGTCAATATTTTTTAAACATTCCTTTCTGATGGTTAAGGCAATGGATTCTTTTTGAGGCTCAATGGGGTAATTTTTCCATTGGTTCAAACTGGCAATACTTAAAAGAATTTCATCGATGAGTTTGAAATTATTACCGTTCGTCATTACAACCAGACCGTTTCCGTCTTCAACACTTCCAATATAATAACACACAAAACCTTCATTTCCACCACTGTGTCCGAAATATTTTGTGCCTTTGAAATCATTCAGAAACACACCGTAATTATTTTCAATTCTCTTTACAGACATTTCTTTTGATAAAACTTTATTCGATTTACCTGCTAATGACAACTGTGTTTCGATGATATATTTTGCCAGATCATTGGGGTTGGTCCATAAACCGGCTGCTGCTTTTTCAGGATAAATATGATATTTACCTTGTACTTCTTTTCCATTATTATAAGCCGTAGCAAGTAATTTTTCTTTATCTGAAGAAGGTGGTTGATGATAAGAACTTTCGTTCATCCCTAACGGCGTCAAAACATTTTTCAACATATAATCTTCATACTTTTCTCCGGTAGTATTTTCAAGGATTAATTGTGAAATGGTTGTTCCCCCTCCTGAATATTGAAATTTAAGATTGCGCTCAAACACAGACCGCACCGCGGGAGAATTGGCTGGTTTTTGTCCATCGAGAATTTGTAGGAGAGTAGGTAGTTCTTTCCCTTTTTGATACCCTCCGAAACCATGAAGAGATAAACCCGCTTTATGGCTCAACAGATTGGCAAGAGAAATTTTTTTGCCTTTTGAAACCGAATCGTATGGAAATTTCCAGGTTTTTAAATACTTATTAATGTCATCGTCCAAGCTTAATTTTCCTTGTTCAACCAATTTTAAAAGACCGAGGCTGTTGATAGACTTGCTGATGGATGCCGCCTGAAAAAGTGTTTGCTGGGTAGCTTTTCTGTTTTCAGCAACGTCTGCATAACCATAAGCTTTTATCCATTCTATCTTATAATCTTTTATGACCGCAATGCTTACCGCATTCATATTGTAGAAAGCCATTCTTTCTTTGAGCGTCCATTTTTTTGTTTTCGAGGTATCCCAGCTGAGCAGATTGTCTTCGAATGATTGTATTTTATCCTTCACACTTTGGGCAAAAACATTCAACGATAAAGAAAGCAGTAGGATGAGGTGTATTTTTTTCATTTAGAAATATTTAATTGGTTTTGTACGTATAAGACATTTTAAAATAGAATATTATTACATTTTTTTTTCTATAATCAATTTTTTTTTTACAATTCAGCAAAAAGGTATTTTCTCTTTATACATCGGCGAAATAATAGCCATGCTGGCAGATCTCTTAAAAATAGTTGATAAATCTCATTCTAAAAATAAGATAAAGGTATATTTATAAACTTTTTTAAGTAGATTTGTATACTAAATCTATTGAATATGAATTTTGATCTTATAAAAGCAGCTGTAGAACTCGTTCAGGAATTTATGGAACAAAATGAAGATCAGGTATTGTATAGTAACAATCTTCATGGGTTTACACAATGGATCAATGCTTCTTTTAAAGATGATTCGGATGAAGAAGATCCGCTTTGGATCGGGAAGCAATCTGGAAGAAGTTCTGATAGTATCATCAATACATTATTGATAAGAATCGGAAGGTATGCGAAGACCTATTCAAGATCGATAGGGAAGTCTGTTTTTTCAAGCCAGGATGATTTTATTTACCTGATCAGTCTGAAAACGATAGGAGCGATGACAAAAATGGAACTGATAAGACATAATGTACATGAGAAATCGGCAGGTGTCCTTATTATCAATCGTCTGATAAGAAATGAATGGGTAGAACAAAAGGTTTCTCAGAAAGATAAAAGAACAAAACATATTGCTATAACGGAGAAGGGAATTGCTGTGCTGGATGAACATATGGAAGAGATCCGAAAAGCTTCAAAGGTAGTTGTGGGAAATCTTACGCATTCCGAGCAGATGCTGCTGATAGCCATACTCTCTAAACTGGATGAGTTTCATGATTCCTTTTACCGGATGAACCTTGAAGCCATGGATCTGATAGATGTTGCATATAAAAGATTGAACTGATCATTAGTAAAAGTATCAGCCAAACCACTAAATAAATAATAATGAATACCGGGAACATAAAAAAGAAAATTGCAGTAATAGGTGCTGGATTTTCGGGACTGTCGGCAGCAGCTTATGCTGCAAAATCAGGAAATGAAGTGCATGTATTTGAAATGCATGATCAGCCTGGCGGCCGTGCCAGGCAATTCTCTACAGATGAAGGATATGTTTTCGATATGGGACCCAGCTGGTACTGGATGCCCGACATTATAGAGCGTTTTTTCAATGATTTTGATTATAAAGTTTCTGATTTTTTTACACTGGTATCCTTGGATCCTCAGTTTGAAATGGTTTTTGCCAAAGAAAAAGTCTCAGTTCCGGAAAAAAATGATGCCATACGGGATTTGTTTGAAAGAATAGAGCCGGGAGCTGGAAATAAATATGATCAGTTTATGGAATCCGCCCGGTTCAAGTATGAAGTGGGAATGAAAGATTTTGTTACAAAACCTTGCTACACATGGCTTGAATTTGCTTCTTTGAAAATAGCAGGCAGTGCTGTGAAGCTTAATCTCTTAAGCGATTTCAGGAAATATGTTTCAGGCTATTTTTCTGATTCAAAACTGAGATCGCTCATGGAGTTTCCGGTTATATTTCTTGGTGCTTCACCCCAAAATATTCCTGCATTGTACAGCCTTATGAATTATGGCGGTTATGTTTTGGGAACAAAGTATCCAATGGGAGGGTTTCATCAGCTCGTTATGGCCATGAAAAAGGTAGCAGAACAACAGGGGGTAGCTTTTCATTTCAATCATGAAGTACAGCAGCTCAATACAGAAAATGGAAGACTTATTTCAATCACAGTAGAGGGTAAAGACTACGAATTTGATGCAGTTATTGCCTCATCAGATTACCATCATACAGAAACCCTATTACCTGAATCGCTAAGAAACTATAACGAAGAGTACTGGAAAACTAGAACTTTTGCCCCATCTTGTCTCATTTACTATCTGGGTGTAAAAGGGAAAATTTCTCATTTAAAACATCATACCCTGTTTTTTGAAAATGAACTCGATGATCATATAGACTCTATTTACAATGATAAAAAATGGCCTGATAAACCGCTTTTTTATTCATGCTGTCCTTCAAAAACAGATCCGGATGTGGCACCTGAGGATTGTGAAAATCTTTTTCTGTTGTTACCTCTTGCAACTGGAATAGAGGATGACGAGTCTGTCAGGGAAAAATATCTTGTCGAAATGCTTGGCAGAATTGAAAAACACACTGGTGAAAAGCACCTTATTTCAAGAATTGAATATAAAAAAAGTTATTGTGTAAGTGATTTCATTTCTGATTATAATGCTTATCAGGGTAATGCTTACGGATTGTCCAATACGTTGTCGCAGACTGCAGTCTTAAAACCTAAAATAAGAAATAAAAAAATCAGGAATCTTTTTTATACAGGGCAGTTAACTGTTCCCGGGCCTGGTGTTCCGCCTTCGGTAATTTCCGGGAAAATTGTAGCGGCTGAAGTGAGTAAACTAAAAATGAAATAATACGATGAAAAAATTGTTTGATGAATTGTCTTACGAAGTCAGTAAGTACACTACACAAAAATACAGCACCAGTTTTTCATTGGGAATACTGGCATTGAAGCCCTCCATAAGACCTGCCGTTTACGCTGTTTACGGCTATGTGCGGCTTGCAGATGAAATTGTAGATAGTTTTCATGGCTATGATAAAGAAAAACTCCTGAATAGATTAAAGGTTGAAACCTTTCAGGCACTGGAAGATGGTATAGCACTAAACCCGATTTTGCATTCATTTCAGGAAACAGTTAATAAATATAATATTGATAGAAAACTGATCAGTCAGTTTTTGCACAGCATGGAGATGGATCTTCACAAAATTGATTATAATTCAGAGCTGTATAAAGAATATATCTACGGATCCGCAGAGGTGGTAGGCCTTATGTGCCTGCAGATATTTACGGAAGGGAATAAACAACAGTATGAAAAACTTAAACCTTATGCGATGAAACTGGGATCTGCTTTTCAGAAAGTTAATTTTCTGAGAGATCTTAAAGATGACTTTCAGATTCTTGGCAGAACCTATTTTCCATCCCTGAATATGGCGGTATTTGATAATGCGGTAAAAGCCCATATTGAAAAGGAGATTGAAGAAGAATTTAAAGAAGCATTATTAGGAATTAAAAAGCTGCCAGGCTCATCCATTTTTGGAGTGTACCTGGCCTACCGATATTATTTGTCTCTGTTTGAAAAAATTAAAAAGACAAGTTCCCAGAATATGCTGACGCAAAGAATCAGAATTGCCAACTCACAGAAGCTACTGGTCGCATTCAAAAGCTACATACGTTATAAATCTGCTTATTTCTAAAACTTAAATTGTGTTGAACAATTGATTTTAAAGTGATAAGATCAATAAAAAAAATAAATCATGTACAGATTATATAGAGAACAGCAGCTGAAATGCGATATTGAAACCGCATGGGAGTTCTTCTCATCTCCTCATAACTTATCTGAAATAACTCCAGCCAGTATGAGCTTTGTGGTTCTTTCAGAGAGTGATGAACCTATCTTCAAAGGAATGGAGATAGACTATACAGTATCTCCCGTATTGGGAATTCCGATGAGATGGAAAACAGTCATCAGCCAGGTAGAAGACTACAAAAGCTTTACTGACTTTCAAAAAGAAGGTCCGTACAAACACTGGAATCATTTTCATGAATTTATTCCAAATGAAGATGGAGTACTCATAAGAGATACTGTAGATTATGAACTTCCCATGGGGTTTTTAGGTAAAATAGCTCATCGCATATTTGTAAAAGAAAAGCTCAGAAGTATTTTCGATTTCAGATATAGGGTTTTGGATGATCTTTTTAATAAAAAATAGAATTACAATGAATTTTCTGATTGTTTTGGGAGTTTTTGTGTCAATGGAAGGAGCCACCTGGCTTATCCATCGGTATATTATGCATGGCTTTCTGTGGATATTGCATAGAGACCACCATGATCATAGCCATAATGGTAAACTTGAAAGAAATGATATGTTCTTCTTCATCTTTGCCAGCCCGGCCATCGCTTTATTGTATCTGGGAGTGAAGCAGGAATTCAGTTACTGGTTTTATATAGGTCTGGGAATAAGCCTTTATGGCATGGCGTACTTCTTTGTGCACGATATTTTTATCCACCAGAGAGCAAAAGTTTTTACGAAAACCAGTAATCCTTATTTACTGGCGATCAGACGGGCACACAAACAGCATCATAAGCATCTGGGAAGAGAAGAGGGAGAGTGTTTTGGATTTCTCTGGGTTCCGGTTAAATATTTTAAAATGTATTTCCATAAAAAATGATGAGTTACACTTATATTTTAATAAATTTTTTCACTGTCATAATATGCTTTCTGGCCTCTTTTGACAGAAGGATACAATTCAATAGATTTTTTGGGAAATTTCTGCTTTCATCCACCATCGTGGCCGTTCCTTTTATTATCTGGGATATCTGGTTTACTTCAAAAGGCGTTTGGTGGTTTGATCTTCATTACACTCTCGGATTTAAAATTGCGGGACTTCCCATCGAGGAATGGTTGTTTTTTTACTGTATCCCCTTTGCCTGCGTTTTTACTTATTACTGTATTGAAAAGTTTTTTACCATGGATTGGGTTAGTGTTTTCAATAACCTTATTGTATTTACAGGGATTATTATTCTCAGTGTGGCAGGGCTTCTTTATTATCAGAAAATATATACATTGGTAACTATTGTGATAACCCTGCTCACCCTTTGCTATCTTCATTTTATTGCAGAAAAAGACTGGATAGGAAAAGCCAGTTTTGTATATATTATTCTGATGCCGGGATTTTTCGCCGTGAATGGAATATTGACAGGATCTCTAATTCCGTCACCTGTTGTCAACTATAATCCTGATGACTTTTTAGGGATCAGGATGGGAACAATTCCTGTTGAAGATGCTGTTTATGGCTACACCCAGTTTCTATTAAATATTTATTTCTTTAAAAAAATAACTCAAAATGAAAAATAAAATCATTCTTACCTTATTAGTATGTTTCGGGCTGTTCAACGTTTTGGCTTCTTGTTCTTCTATGCCTGAAAAAGCACAGCCAGTTGAGCGGTTTGATGTCAACAGATATTTAGGAACATGGTATGAGATCGCCAGATTCGATTACCGCTTTGAAAAAGATCTTGATAATGCAATTGCTCAGTACAGCCTTAATGCAGACGGAAATGTAAACGTAGTCAACAGCGGGTACAATTTTAAAAAGAACAAATGGGTTTCTGTTAATGGTACTGCCAAATTCAGAGGAGAAAAAAATGTGGCCGCTTTGAAGGTGAGTTTTTTCGGACCTTTTTATGCCGGATATAATGTAGTTGCCCTGGAAGAGTATCAATATGCACTGATTGCAGGGAAAAATCTGGATTATCTCTGGATTCTTTCCCGTGAAAAAAACATCCCTGAAAACGTAAAGCAGAAATTTATCAGCAAGGCTCAGGAAATAGGATATGATACTTCAAAATTGATATGGGTGAAGCAGAATAAAAAGAGTCCCTTTGATAAATAGATAATCAGTTAAAACTATCATTATTTAATTTTAAGAAAATTTTAACATGTCGTATTTTTTTTTAGGCATGAAGATTGTTTATTTCTATACCAAATACCTAAATATTATATTATGAATAATTCAGATTACAACAAAGCGGAAAAAGCAGTAAACGAAACAGAAAATAATCTAAAAAATGCGGCTAACGATGTAAAATGGAAAGTTGGTGATCTTGCAGATAAAGCCAAGGATTATATCAATGAAAAAAGAAATAATGATGAGGAGGCAACTCAGGAAGATTGGCTGGAAAGAGTAAAATCCAATATTTCTGACACATGGGAGGATATTAAAGATAAAGCAGACGAGGCCTGGGAGAAAACAAAGGATGCAGCAGAAGATGTAAAAGCCGAATGGAGAAAGAAAACAAATTAAAGTTAGTTTGATAAAAGACCAGAACTCTGAAAGTTCTGGTCTTTTGTTATTTATTATGGTTTATTTGTATTCTATATTTACGGTTTCTAATCCGTGGCGATATTGATATTATAACAATTACCTGCGAAGTGTACTATTCGTTTTTTACCAGCTCTCTCTGTTACCAGTTTTCGGTTTTATCAACATGCAGCCGTATTTCTTAAGTATTTTCTACCAATCATAATGCATCTTCCCGTTTTTTTTCATAGAATGTCCTTCCTACAGAATTATAATTTTTTCTAAAAAATAGCAGCAGCCATTCAACGCTCCCACATTTATTATTTCAACCGTAAAATGTGGTATGAAATAGTTATTCATAACCCTTTAAAAATTGCTATGTTTTGAAATATTGTAAGTATTTTTGAAGTTTAAATATCCGTAACCAATTATTGATTTTTACTTCTATGATTTTAATTGTTGATGACAATCAGAGCAACCTTTATTCACTGCAAAAATTACTTGAATCCAAGGATTTCCAAGTGGAAACAGCCAATTCTGGTGAAGAGGCTTTAGGAAAAGCTCTCAAAAATGACTACGCCCTTATTATTCTGGACGTTCAGATGCCTGATATGGATGGCTTTGAAGTGGCAGAAACACTGGCAGATTACAGTAAAACCAAAGAAGTTCCCATTATATTTTTATCCGCTGTCAATACAGACAAAAAATTTATAACACAAGGCTACGCTTCAGGTGCTAAAGACTATGTAACCAAGCCTGTGGATCCTGAGATCCTCTTACTTAAGGTGAAAACCTTCTACAATCTTCAGGAACAGAATATAGCAATGAAAAAGAGCCAGCAGAATCTTGAACTGGAGGTTAAAGGAAGACGTGAATCGCAAGTGACGATGAAGTCTCAGATAGACCATTTTCATTTAATGCTTGAATCACTCCCACAAATTGCATTTACACTGAATGAATCAGGAACCGTTGATTTTGTGAACGGTAAATGGTATGAGTACTCAGACTCCGGGCAGCATTTTCCTGAAGTGCATCCCGATGATCCCAATATCATAGAAGAATTTGAAAGATGCCGGAAAAAAGGAAAAGCTCTTGAGCTGGAAATGAGAATTAAGAATGTCATTTCAGGGAATTACCGCTATCATCTGCTCAGGGTAACTCCTGTATATGAGGAAAATCGTATTAAAAACTGGGTGGGGACTTTTACCGATATTGATGATCAGAAAAAAGTTGAAAAAGAAAAAGATGAATTCTTAAGCATCGCAAGCCACGAACTTAAAACGCCTTTAACAAGCATCAAAGCGTACGTGCAGCTATTGGAAAGAAAGCTGAAGCTGGATAAAGAAAGTTCCGAAGCGGGATTTGTAATGAAAGTTCAGGGGCAGATTGAGAAACTCAATACACTGATTACAGATCTGCTGGATGTTTCTAAAATAGAAAATGGAAAGCTGAAAATTAATAAAAAACCTGTTAACCTCGAAAATTTGATCAGCAATGCTATTGAAACCATCCTGCAGACCCATGATGAGCAACAGGTAAAGATAGAACGCCATGGAACAAAACCGGATATTTTAATTCCCTTAGACGAAATCCGGATAGAACAGGTACTTATCAATTTTCTCACCAATGCCATTAAATATTCACCCAATAATAACCAGGTTATTGTGAGTACTTTTGTAGATAAAGAAGCCGAAGAAGTAAGAGTGAATGTAACCGACTTTGGAATTGGAATCCCTGATTTTAAACAGGATGCTGTATTTAAAAAATTCTATCGTGTGGAAGAATCTTCACTGCAGTTTCAGGGAATGGGAATAGGCTTGTTTATCTGCTCTGAAATCATCAAACAGCACCATGGAAGTGTCGGGGTTTCCAGCATCGTAGATGAAGGTTCTACTTTTTATTTCACATTACCACTAAACTAATTTTAATGCCAAAAAAAATAATACGAAATCTTCAATTTGGAGTAGGATTTTCTCTGTTGATTTTAATTGTAAGTTCACTGGCCTCCTACTGGAGTATCCAAAACCAGATGAATCATAGGGAAAGTCTTTCTAAAAGCAGACGTTCTGTGACAGCCGTGAAAGATGTTCTGGTTGCGCTGCTGGATGCAGAAACCGGAAACAGAGGGTATCAGCTGACCGGGAGAGAAGACTTTCTTGAACCTTACAGGAGAGGGCTTAGAGAATACCCTAAAGCTTTGGTACGTGCAGAGGCTTTGGATATAGATGATCAGAATCAATTACAAAGACTTGCCGGCTTAAAAACTTCAGTAGCTCAGGTGATGGAGAATTTAAAACACCTGGTAGAGAACAGGCGAAGAGGAATCATCATGACTCAGCAGCAGATTACGGAAGGAAAAATCTATATGGATCAATGCCGGAAAATTGTCAGTGATTTTGTACAATATGAAGAAAGTCAGCTTGAAATTAAAAATAAAGACCTTAACCGCTCCTCCGGGACCACCGTTCTTTTTATCATTTTTTCCGCCATTGCTGCAATAGTGGTAACTACATTTTTCTATATAAAAATGCGGGCAGATCTTATCCGAAGAGATAAACTGGAAAAAATGCTTAAGGAGAAAGATGAAGAAATGACCCGCCGTGTAAGTGCCATTCAAAGGATTGCCAATAGAGTAGCGAATGGTGATTATAGTGAAAAAGTAGTGGATAATGCTCAGGATGATCTTGGAGATCTTGTTGAATCCCTTAACCACATGACAGAGTCTCTCAAAACCTCTTTTGAGAAAATTAACAAAAGCGACTGGCGCCAGAAAGGTCTTGCTTTGCTGAATGAATCACTGGTAGGGAATAAATCTGTACAGGAAGTTTCGAATAAAGCTCTAATACAATTGACTGAATATGGGAATTGTATTAACGGATCTCTGTATTTGTATGATGAAGGCATTTTAAAACTTAATAAAGCATTGGGGCTGGAATCCAATATGAAAAAAGCTTTTGAGCCAGGTGAAGGAATGGTTGGACAGGCTTTTGTTAATACTAAAACACAGGTCTACAATAATCTTCATGAAGATGACTTTGTCGTTACTTTTGCCAGCAGTACGATTAAAATTTATGGTATTATATTATTGCCACTCTTTGCAGACGGCCACATCATAGGAGTTTTGGAACTTGGTTCCACTTCCAACTTTGATGAAGACAGAATAAATTATTTTGAAGAGTGCTGCGTGAATATAGGAATTGCCCTGAGCGCCGCTAAAGGCAGAGAAAAAGAGCAGCAATTACTGGAAGAAACACAGGCTCAGTCTGAAGAATTACAGGTTCAGCATTCCGAACTTGAAAACCTGAATACGGAGCTTGAAGCACAAACACAGAAACTTCAGGCTTCGGAAGAAGAACTCAAAGTACAGCAGGAAGAATTGCTGCAGGCTAATGCGGAACTGGAAGAGCGTTCAAGATTGCTGGAAGAGAAAAATCATCTGATTGCAGAACGTAATAATGAAATTCAGAAAAAAGTTGAGGAACTGGCATTAAGCACTAAATACAAATCCGAGTTTTTAGCCAATATGTCCCATGAATTGCGGACTCCACTAAATTCAATTCTTCTTTTATCACGATTAATGACAGAAAATCCGGAGGAAAATCTTAATGAAGATCAGGTGGAATCGGCAAAAGTAATTCATAGTTCAGGTTCAAGTTTATTAACTCTTATCGATGAAATTCTGGATCTTGCCAAAATAGAATCCGGTAAAATGACTCTTGAATATCAGGACGTGATTATTGAAGAAGTCGTAAAAGATTTAAAGAGTCTTTTCAATCCTGTTTTTCAGGAGAAAGATCTTCCATTTAACATTAGGATTGAAGCAGACGTTCAGAGAGTTATCGAAAGTGACCGTCTTAGAATTGATCAGGTCTTAAGAAACCTTTTATCTAACGCTTTAAAATTTACGACAAAAGGAAGCATAAGTTTACATATCAAAAAACATTCTGAAAAACCTGATTTTGTTATATTTTCAGTTAAAGATACCGGTGTCGGAATACCGAAGGATAAGCAGAAAATTATCTTTGAAGCATTTCAGCAGGCCGACGGATCTACCAAACGAAAATTTGGAGGAACAGGTCTTGGGCTTTCTATAAGCCGTGAAATTGCCAGGCTGCTTGGAGGTGAGCTGGTTCTGAAAAGCGAGGTAGATAAAGGAAGTGAATTCAGCTTTATTATTCCTGTATACGCGGTAACGGAAATTACTCCGTCCGAGACAGATCAGGATCTTGTAGAAGTGATACGGGAAGATGTGGAAGAAATTCAGAATATTCTGGATGATGGTGAAGTAAAATCCGTCACTTTAAATATGCTTGAGATCCCTGAAGATGTACCGGACGACAGAGAAAATATCCGGGAAGGAGATAAAGTTATTTTGATCATTGAAGATGATATTAATTTTGCAAAAGCTTTATTGAAATATGCACATCTGCAAAACTATAAAGCAGTGGTGGTGGTAAGAGGAGATCATGCACTTTCAGCAGCTCTCAAATATCAGCCGCATGCTATTTTACTGGATGTACAGCTTCCTGTAAAAGATGGCTGGGAAGTAATGGATGAGCTGAAATCTGATCCTTATATCAAACATATTCCGGTTCATATGATGTCTGTTCTTCATCTTAAAAAGGAAAGTCTTATGAAAGGTGCAGTAGACTTTATCAATAAGCCGGTAGCACTGGATAAAATGACAGACGTATTCAGAAAGATTGAGGATGCCTTAAAAAAAGGATCTCAAAAAGTCCTGATTGTAGAAGAAAATGCCAAACATGCCAGTGCATTATCCTATTTCCTGAGCAACTTTAATATTTCTCTATCAGTAGAACATACCGTGGAAGATAGTGTGAAAGCGCTTACTTCTGATCTTGTTGACTGCGTTATTCTGGATATTGGAAGTACAAAAGGAAGTGATTATCATGTAATCGAATCCATCAAAAGCCATGAAGGTCTGGAGAATCTTCCTATCATCATCTTTACCGAACATCACTTATCTAAAGAAGAAGAACTTAAAATAAAACAGTATGCAGATTCTATTGTGGTAAAGACCGCACACTCTTACCAAAGGATTTTAGATGAAGTAGGACTCTTCCTGCATCTGGTGGAAGAAAAAAACAATTCAGCAGACCATACTACAGGCAGAATGCTCGGGTCTTTAACAGAAGTTCTGAGTGGAAAAAAAGTACTGATTACTGATGATGATGTACGGAATATTTTTTCTTTAACAAAAGCACTGGAAAAATATAAAGTTGAAGTAATTGTTGCCATGGACGGAAAGCATGCCCTTGAGCAAATTCATCACAATCCTGATATAGATGTTATTTTAATGGATATGATGATGCCGGAAATGGATGGCTACGAAACAATAAAGCAGATACGAAAAATGCCTGCCTTTAAGAAGCTGCCTATTATAGCGGTAACAGCAAAATCAATGATTGGAGAACGGGAGAAATGCATTACGGCAGGAGCTTCAGATTATATCTCGAAACCTGTAGATATTGATCAGCTATTGTCGCTGCTTCGCGTGTGGTTATATGAAAGTTAAACAGATAAAATTCTGATGAGTAAGAAAATTTTAATTGTGGATGATGATCCACGTAATATATTTGCATTGAAACTCACCCTTAAGGCTCGTGGATATGCAGTTGAAACCTCCGTCATGGCTCAGGAAGCTTTGGATATGCTAAAGGCTGATCCTGGGTTTTCTGTGGTGCTTATGGATATGATGATGCCTGGAATAGATGGATATGAAGCAGTAAGGATCATTAGAAATACCCCGGAAATCAAACATATCCCTGTTATTGCTGTTACAGCGCAGGCAATGCCAGAGGACCGTCAGAAATGTATCGAGGTGGGAGCTGATGATTATGTTTCAAAACCAATTGATGTGGATCTTCTTATGATGGCAATAGAAAAATTTTCATAAATGCTGGAACCAAGTATCGTAAAAGATAAAGAAATAGAATATCTGATCAACGATGTTTATGAGATGTATGGCTATGACTTTTCCGGTTATAGCAGGGCTTCGTTTAAAAGGAGAGTAAACAGGATATGCCTTTTAGACCGGTTTACAAGCTTTGCTGAACTTAGGTATACCATCATGAATGATAGTGAGTATTTAAAACGTTTTGTAGAAGAAGTTACCGTAAATGTCACAGAAATGTTCCGGGATCCTTCTTTTTTCAAAGCATTGAGGGAAAAGGTTCTGCCGCAATTGGGCACTTATCCGCTGATCAGAATATGGATTGCGGGATGCTCTACGGGAGAAGAAGCCTATTCCATAGCTATTTTACTGAAAGAAGCCGGTCTTTATCATAAATCTCTGATTTATGGAACAGACTTGAATCCTGCCGTGCTCGAAACAGCCAGAGCCGGAGTTTTTCCGCTACAACAGATGAAATTATACTCTGAAAATTATATGCTTTCAGGTGGAAAAAAAGATTTTTCTGATTATTATACAGCCAATTATGACAGTGTAAAGTTTGATGAAAGCTTACAGGAAAAACTTATTTTGTCTACTCATAATTTGGTGTCAGACAGTTCTTTCAATAGCTTTCAGCTGATTATCTGCAGAAATGTTTTGATTTATTTTGATAGAGAGCTGCAGGAAAGGGTATTCAGACTTTTCGATAATAGTTTGGAAAATTTAGGATTTCTTGCGCTGGGAGCAAAAGAAACACTCAGGTTTTCTACTATAGAAAAAAATTATCATCAGATTGAAGACCAGAAGATCTGGAAAAAGCTTGACCATCATTAAATAAGTACGGGTATGAAATCACAGACAGGTATTGAATTAATTGTAATGGGAGGGTCGGCAGGAAGTTTACAGGTCATTATCGAAATGGTCAAAAACCTGGGTGATGCAGTCCCCGTTCCCATTGTACTGGTAATACACCGCAAAGCGCAATCCGGAGATATTTTGCGGACTTTGCTGCAGCAGTTTACGAAAATACAGGTTGTAGAAGTGGAAGATAAAACAGAGGTTGAAGATAACACAATATACATTGTTCCTGCCGATTATCATCTATTGTTTGAGAACAAAAAGTGGATGTCACTGGACAGCTCTGAGAAAATGAATTATTCCCGTCCATCCATAGACGTTACATTCAGGTCTGCGGCAGAAATCTACGGGGAAAACCTGATCGGTATTCTTTTATCCGGAGCTAATGCTGACGGGGTAGAAGGATTGGGTTATATTAAAAAAAATAATGGGCAGGTATGGATTCAGGATCCTGATACGGCAGAAATAAAATTTATGCCTGAGCATGCCATAGAAGAAATTGAATATGATTTAATTTTCAGACCAGCTGGTTTGGCAAATTATATAAAGCAATTGTAATATTTAAGAATAAAATAATCTACATAATATGAGTAAAAGGAAGATTTTAATTTTTGATGATGAGACAGCGATCTTAGAAGTAATCACCATTATATTTGAAGAAAACGGATATGATGTCAAAATCTCAGAGACTTCGCATGACATCCTTGAGAAAGTGGCAGACTATCAGCCCGATGTTATCCTGATGGATAACTGGATTCCCAAAATAGGAGGAGTGGAAGCTACAAAACTTCTCAAAAGTACCGAAGCATTTAAACATATTCCTGTAATTTACGTTACAGCCAATAGTGATATTGTTGCTTTGGCATCCGAAGCAGGAGCTGATGATTATGTTTCAAAACCTTTTGATCTTGATGATCTTGAAGCAATGGTAGCGAAACATGTAAAAGAACAGGTATAAAACCTTCTTTACATAACTGATAAATAAAAGATTTCTCAAATCCCTGAGAGATCTTTTATTTTTTTTCCAGGGTCTTAATAATGTATTCCTTTGTTAAAATACGCGAGTTAACATCGTGAATTAAAGAAACCAGTAATAGATACAGTTCTGGATTTTCCATGACGGCCTCGGAAAAGGTTTTAACCAGAATCAATTTTCTGGAAATAATGTTTTGTGCAACGATATATTCATTATCCACATTGATATCCGCTTTCAATTCTCTTTTTATGATGACATTGAAGTACTTATCAATAAAAGTTTTATCTCTTATTAAATCTATTGGTGTTGTTTCTATATGATCCATACAATTATTTTACTTCAGTTTATTTTTAAACAATTATTATACCGTACTAAAAGAAAATTGATTTTCATAGGTAAATGAAAAAAAGTGCCTTATAACTGGCCAGAATGATGAATACCGTTGGACTGGCATCCAATAGCCCGGATATGAAGAATGACAGAATCCGTTCTGTTGATAAAGTCCTGGTTATATATTGTATTGTTTTTGGTATATTTGTAAACTATTTTTAGAGAAAATGAATTACACGCTTATTAAAGACTTTATAGACTTGCTTCAGGAATTTGAAAACGAAGTGCAGGCTTCTCCCGGTGTCTATCCGGGAAACATTCAGGGCTTTAAAGCCTGGATTTCTGATTGCGAAAATACAGGAGCCAATCAGGCTCAGGAACCTTATTGGGAAGGTAAGGAAAATGGGAGAACCCCGGAAAGTGCGATAAGTACTTTGCTTGTTCATCTTAACCGGTATGCAAAAACCTATTCAAAGTCTGCCATCTCAGATTCTGAGTTTTCAACCCAGGAAGATTTTATTTATCTGATTAATCTTAAGGCTTTCGGTGAGATGACGAAAATGGCTCTTATCAAAAAAAATATTCATGATAAGCCGGTAGGTATGCTGATCATTGCAAGACTTCTGCGCCAGGGACTTATTGAGCAGACGGACTCTGACCAGGATAAAAGAAGCAAACTGATCCGTATTACTGAAAGAGGATTGCAGATTCTGGGCAATCAAATGGAGAAAATTCGTCATGCTACCAATATCGTTGCCGGAAATCTGAACTATTACGAGAAGATGGAACTGATACGCATTCTTAATAAACTGGATCGTTTTCATTATCCGATTTTTTCACGGAATATCAATTCTGATCAGCTTATTGATACAGTGTATGATGAATACTCATTTAAAGATTCATAAAATCAGGCATGCATATAAAAAAGGGGAATCATTTTCGATTCCCCTTTTTTATAGTATCTTATATTAAGCCTCAATAAACTCCAGAAGATCTTTATTAATGGTTTCGTGCTCCGTAGTTGGCATTCCGTGAGGGAAACCTGGGTAGGTAATCAGTTTTCCGTTTTTCAACAGTTTTGCAGATTTAATGGCAGAGTTTTCGATGGGAACAATTTGGTCATCTTCTCCGTGAAGAACCAAAACAGGAATATCTACAGCTTTTAAATCTTCAGTAAAGTCAGTCTCGGAAAATGCTTTGATTCCGTCATAATGTGCCACGATTCCACCCATCATTCCTTGTCTCCACCAGTTTCTTTGTATCCCGTCTTTTACATTGGCACCTTCTCTGTTGTATCCGTAGAAAGGGAAAGTCAAATCAAAATAAAACTGGTTTCTGTTATTCAGAGTCTGCTCTCTGATCCCATCAAAGACTTCCATCGGAACACCGTCAGGGTTGTTTTCGCTCTTTACCATTACCGGTGGAACAGCACTGATTAAAACTGCTTTTTTTGCTCTTCCTTTAGAATATTTGTTGACATAACGGATCACTTCACCACCTCCAGTAGAGTGGCCAATGTGAACCACATCTTTCAAGTCAAGGAATTCAACCAATTCTGCAGCGTCAGAAGCATATTGCTCAATGGTGTGATTGTAGATATTCTGGCTGGAACGACCATGGCCTCTTCTGTCGTGAGAAATCACTCTGTAACCTCTCTGAAGGAAGAAAATTACCTGTGCATCCCAATCGTCTGATGATAACGGCCATCCGTGGTGAAACATTAATACAGGTCCTTCTCCCTGGTCTTTATAAAAAATCTCTGTTCCGTCTTTTAATTGTAGTGTGCTCATTGTTTTGAATTTTTAATGTTTGGTTAATTTATTTGATAAGTATTTGTTTTCTTATTTCTTCAGCAAATGTATGATGGATAAAGGAGGTAGAAATTAATCTAGTTTAATTTCGTACAATTTTATAATTTTTTTGTTCTGATAGTTATTTCTATCTTCTATTCACCCCACTCAGAATGCTGCTTTCAAAATCCGTATCTACTTTCTCTTCCAAACTAACACATCAACCTAAATTTTTTGTGATTGTAAAAAATCATGGAATTATATAAAGAATCCCCGAACATAACGGAGGGTGGAAAGCGGAGATCCGGCATCTAGAAAGCGCTCGTCTGGATTATGTCCAAGAAAATGAAGCAGATATTGTTTTGCCTGGTTCAGAATTGGATCAGAGATTTGAAAATGAGATTGAAATTTTTTAAAAAATCTAAACCAAAAATTGGAAGGTAATTGATCATTATGGCTGTAGAAGCGGGCTCCCGAAGATTGAAAATTACACACTTTTTTCTAATTTGCAGCTGTAAAATAAATTTATGTTTCAAAATATTATCAAAAACATCTCACGGTTTGTTACTTTAACACAAGAAGAGGAAAACATTTATGAAGGTTTGCTGACGCTTCAGAAGTACCCGAAGAAAACACACCTTCTGCGCGAAGGAGAAATTTGTCAGTTTGAAGGTTTTATAAAGCAGGGTTGTACAAGGACTTATTATCTTGATGAAAACGGTTTTGAAGTAACCCTTCTGTTTGCTGTTGAAGATTGGTGGATTACGGATATTGATTCTTTTAATAATAAAACACCTTCGAAGATTTTTATAGAAGCCCTGGAAGATACCGAAGTTTATATACTGAATCCGGAAACTAAGGAGGAATTACTGCAGAAGGTTCCGAAATTTGAAAGAGCATTCCGTCTGATGATGCAGCGGTATGTGGTAACCCTTCAAAACCGCCTGATTAATACAATTTCTCAACCCGCTACAGAACGCTATCTGGAGTTTATCAGGGTTTATCCTACTATCCCGCAGCGCGTGGCACAGTATTATATTGCATCGTACCTTGGAGTTTCTAAGGAGTTTGTAAGTACAATCAGAAAACGTCTGGCTACTAAAGAAAAACAAAAATAGTAAGCATAAAGTTTCCCTTTCTCGAAGTGAAAGTCCGAAGAATTCTCAGGGTGGTTTATACAAAATGTGTAAACCACTTTTTTTATTGGGAATAAAAGAAAAAGACATTTATTAAACCAGTTCAATTTCTGAGATTTTTATCAGTTCTATATTTGCTTTATTAATTTAAACAATAAAAAAATGGTACAGGAAAACAAAACAGCAGAAGGCTTTGGAATGCCTTGGGAAGATATCTATGGATACGCGCAGGCGGTAAAAAAAGGAAATACTGTCTGGATTTCCGGTCAGTTAGGTCACAATAAGAAAGGTGAATTGGCTGAAGGAATGGAAGCCCAAATGAAACAAACTTATGAAAATATCAAAGAATTATTGTCGAGGTATGATATGACGATGGAAAATGTGGTGGAAGAAGTTATCTATGCAATGGATATGACGACGGCGTTTGAGGCGAGAAAAAATCTCAAAACAGGATTTTATGATCATCCTGAAGCGGTAGCCAGTACAATGGTTGGAGTAAGCGGACTTGCATTGCCTGGGCAGCTTGTAGAAATTAAAATAGTGGCAACGGTATAAGTTTCCGGTCTTAATTTTTTGGTCCTTTTGTTCTAAGACAAAAGGACTTTTTTTATTCTGAAAAGTGGGAAATCATAGCAAATCTTTTTGATCTGTTAACTTGATTAATTACTCTTAGTACAGATGCTGATTCTACGATCTTGGTGACAAATCTATATTTTTTCGAGTCTGAGATAGTAATAGGAATTACTCTATCTGATTGAATATCTGTGAACTTTATCATAAAAATATCTGATTAATGATGAAAAAAACTTTGGTAATGTCATATATTGTTATTAGATTTATAATGAATTCTGAATGACAATATTATTACACCTCACTAAATTTATTAATCATGAAAAAGCAAATCCTTATCGTTGCGCTATCTCTGGGAGCAATCGCCTTAGGAACCCACCGGGTTATGGCACAAAATTCAGAGCAGGTGAGTACATCAGTAAATATTATTTTATCGGATGTTATTGCAATGGACATTGGCTCTGTTGCTTCAGAAGGTGCTGTAGATTTTAATTATGGGAGCACAAAAGACTATAATTCATCAAAAAATGTGACCGTTCCGAATAGTTTAGTCATTATTTCCTCTAAAAATTTCGATGTAAAAGTAAAATCTGAAGGCACACACTTTGTAAGTGGTGCAAATGTAATTCCTGTAGATATATTACAGGTCAAGGCAATACCGGGCGGAAGTTTGGTGGGAACCCTGAATGAGGTCACTTTATCCACTGCTGATCAGGTGCTGGTGAGTAATGCAAGTTTAGGTACCAAACAGTCTTTAAATATTGCTTACTCCATTTCGGCGGAAAATGCATCCAAGGTCCTTCTGGGAAAACCACAGGGAACTTACACACAAAAAATAACTTATACTGCCACTGCACTGTAAGTAAATACAATTTTAAATAGGAAAGCCCTCAGTACTGTCAAAGTATTGAGGGCTTTTCTATTGATCATATGAATAAACTGTGTAGTGATTTTACTACGTGAACTTCCTTTTTCCACTACAAGGAAACTTTTAGCACCACTATAAATTTGCAGTATACAAAAGATAACAAGTAAGTAAAAAATAACAATAAATATTACCATCATGAAAAAGCAAATCGTAATCACAGCCTTAACTTTTGGAGCCATCATATTGGGAACTAGCAATGTTCAAGCTCAAAATACAACTGCAACTACAACCGTAAACATTACCCTGAATGACGTAATCTCTATCGACGCAGGAAGTACTGCCATTGGTAATACGGTTGACTTCAACTATGTTACTGCAGCAGACTACAACTCTGATCAGACTATTACCAAAGCCAATTCTTTGAAAGTTACTTCCACAAAGAACTTTAATGTTAAAGTAAAAGCAGGAGGTGCTAATTTTATGAATGGAACGAACTTAATCCCTGTGAATGTTTTGACGATTAAAGCAGCTACAGCTGCCGGATCAATGGGAGGAACAAAAAATACTGTGGTTTTATCTGCAACAGATCAGAATTTAGTTACCAATGCCCCGCTGGGAAGCGCATTAACACTAAACCTGGACTACACTATTCCAGCAGCAAAATCTTCATCATCTGATATTTTAGGGAAGCCAGCGGGAACTTATACACAAACAGTAACTTATACAGCGACTGCTTTATAATAAAAAAACACATCAATATACATGTCCTCAGTACCTGTAAAGTGTTGAGGGTTTTTCTATTAATCATATGAATAAACCGTGTAGTGATTTTACTACGTGAACTTCCTTTTTCCATTACAAAGAAAATTTTAGCACCATTATAAATTTGCAGTATACAAAAGATAACAATTAAGTAAAAAATAACAATAAAATATTACCATCATGAAAAAGCAA
>NZ_JAVCWI010000017.1:0-62341 GCF_030846215.1 Chryseobacterium sp. WLY505
CTGTAGTTTTATCTGCAACAGATCAGAATTTAGTTACCAATGCCCCGCTGGGAAGCGCATTAACCCTAAACCTGGACTACACTATTCCAGCTGCAAAATCTTCATCTTCTGATATTTTAGGGAAGCCAGCCGGAACTTATACGCAAACAGTAACTTATACAGCGACTGCTTTATAATAAAATTTTTAGTTTGTAAAGGCTTATTTTGCTACGTTTTCAGTAGTTTTGAGAATCTTTATTATTAAACTATTTACACCATGCACAAGTTTATTCACCTTTTCATTTTCTTTATCCTTACAGGATCTTCTTCACTTCTGGCACAAAGCATCTCTATGTCGCCTACACGCTTGTTTTTCACAGGTAATCCAGGAGAAAAAGTAACAAAAACAGTCACGCTTCAAAACAGCTCGGATAAGGATTATGTTTTTAACCTCAACTATAAAGATTGGGTTAGAGAGGAAGACGGAAACAAGGTTTATCTTGAAGCAGGCAGTTCAAAAACTTCCAATGCCTCCTGGGTATCCACCTTAGAAAACGCCGTAACAGTTCCTGCCAAAAGTACAAAGGAAATTGTGGTAACCATGCAGATTCCGGCAAACGCATCACAGTCTGCCGTGACGAACAGTATGTTGTTTTTCACACAGCTTCCTCAGCAGGCAGATAAGGCACGTGTTCAGAATGGTATTGGTATTATCACCTTATTTGAGGTGGGACTTCATATCTTTTACACTCCACCGGGAAACCATGTGAAAAGTCTGGATATCACCAATATTTCAGAAGTGAAAAATGAGAATGCTGCAAATAGAAAGGTTGCTGTAAGCATTCATAATGATGGAAACACCATCAATGATGCCACCGTTGAGTTTGAACTCACCAATACAGACAGTGGTAAGGAAATAAAATTACCTCCCATTTCCATCTCTATGCTTCCGGATACCAATCAGGTTGTTCAGTTTTCTTTACCAGAGAACATTTCAGGGAACTTTCTTGGCGTGGTTATCGTCAAAATGGCAGAATCCAATGATTTACGTGTAGGAGAAAAAAACTTTAAATTTTAAAATTAAGCTTTGAAACCACAGAATGGAATATCAATCTCAGTACTAAGAAGAACAATCTTATTTTTCGTATTTGTTCTTCTGCACTTTTCGTGGGCCTTTGCACAGGAAAAGAAGGATATACAAATCCATTTTGAAAATGACAGTGTAACTGTTGAGAAGGGTTCTACTTTTACTAATTTCCTGGTCATTGAGAATAAAAGTTCTGAAGAGATAATAATTCAGAATATCATCCCTCAGGAAAACTATCCGGGATTGCTTTTCTATCCCAAAAATGACTTTACCTTAGGCGCGGGTCAGTCTAAAAATCTTCCTGTGAAACTGATCGCCAACCTGGATTTTATGAAACTGAGATCCAATAAGATCCAATTCCAGGTTTCGTATGCCACTCCAACGGTCACCAGAACTGAAAGCACCTCGTTCGTCGTTGCTAAGGGTGAAAACAAAAACATCGCAATTTATACGGCCACCTACGAAAATTTCATTAACCCGGCTTTGCCCCAATCTTCAATCCTGCTGACTGTAGAAAACCAGGGGTACAGTAAACGAACCGTTAAGATTGATTTGCAGTCAATTCCTGATGGTCTGGAAATTTTGCCAAAACAACAAACCGTATCTCTGGAAGGTTTAGAAAAACAAACGCTTGAAATTAAAATTGCCGTTCGAAAACAGAATACACTTTATCCGGAATTTAATATTAATGCAATCGTCACAGATCTGCTTGATAATAAAATTGTGGGAAGCAATACGCTCTATTTAGTCATTTTATCGCACAACAGACAAATTGCCCGTGGAAACGAAGCGGTGAGTGGAAGTAATTTTGCGGAAATGAGCTATAATGAAAACAGTTCAGGTTTCAATTTTCTTCAATTGAGGGGAAACACAGCATTCCGGGTGACTGAGAATTTAAAATCACGCTTCAATATCGGTGCAGATTACTATTTTGAAGACGGCCTTTATAACGTGTATGATACCTGGCTGGAGCTGGAAAGAAAAAATACGGTATTGCGCTTGGGAAATGTTAACAGCAGTGATTACGATTACCCGGTTTTCGGAAGAGGTGGGAAAATTTCTACCAGATTTGGTAACAATAATCAGGTTGAAGTTCTTGCGCTGGAAAATAATTATAATCTGTACGGTACCTATTTCCAGCAAACAGAAGGGGCTACCATGGCAGGTGGAAAATATGCTTTTGGAAATGCTAAATCTTTCAATGGAAAAGTATCCTATATATTTGACCATGATCCGCGATTTAACGTAGATACTCAGGTAGCGAACGCTGTCACATCATTGTTAATTAACGAAAAACACATCATCCGCACGGAGTTGGGTCTGAGCAACGAAAAAGGCCTTTCGAATAAAGACGAAAACACAGGAGCTTCAATGGGAGCCAATTATGAAGGAAAAATAGGCAAATGGGATATACAATCTTTCAATTCCTTTGCCACCAAAAGTTATGCAGGGATCAAACGGGGATCTTTTTTCTCAAATCAGCGCATCGGCCGCCAATTTTCTGGTGCTCAGCGTGCATTTATACAATACCAGAATTCACAGGTAGAACCCGAGTTCCTGAGTTTCCAGAGTGAACCCATCCAACCTGGGAATACCTCTAATTTGCGTTATTATTTCAACAGTACAGAAGCTTTGGGACTAGGATATCAGTTTTCTTTAAAGAAGTGGAATTTCCTACTTTCTCCAAAAGTTGAAAAACAAAAAACAGCGAATTTTTATACATCACAGGAACTTTTTTCTTACCGTTTGGAAGCCAACATCAGTACCACATTAGGTGCCCACGGATTGAACCTGACGGCTGAATATTCTTATTCAAAAGAGAATGATAATCCAGACTGGTTCAACAGTTTGAAAACAACTTTATCTTACAGATATAAGTCATTCTCCCTCAACGGAACAGCCCAATGGAATGCCATCAGTGTCTTTGATTTAAATTCTTATTATGATGTAAACCGTAAATTTGCCAACTATAATGTGTATGCCTCCTATAATTTTCAGATGTTTAATCATAATCTGACCGGATCTTTTTCAGCGGGGGCTTTCTATTCGGAACTTTATAAAAATTTAAACAGCAATATCACCGGTAATCTGGAATATAAGATTTCACCTTCCTGGTCTACCACAGGGTATTTTAATCTTTCCGGTTATAAATCAACAGCTGAATATGCAACCAGTGGAAGTTATTACCAGTTCAGAGCAGGAATTAAAAAATATTTTACCACGGCAACAGCGCTCGGAAATTATAAAGTGGCTTTCCAGTTCTTTGAAGATAAAAATTTTAATGGACTTCTGGAATCCGGCGAATCGGTACTTGCTAATGAAATTGTAAAACTGGACAATTATGTAGCGATAACAGATAAGAATGGAAAAGTAGTTTTTCAGAATGTGCCCGAAGGGACTTATACACTGAAAATGAACGAAAGTGCAGGTGCCCGGTTGATGATGGATCCTGTCATCATGGTACATGCCAATATTAACCGTAAAGTAGGCTTGGTAAAAAATATCAGGGTAAGTGGGAAATTGACAGAGATCAGGCAAGCATACGATGTTTTGGAAACGGATGTAACAGGAATTGTAGTGTATGCAAAAAGTGAAGAGGGTATGATCTATACTGCCGTGGTTAATCAAAAAAATGAATTTGAATTTTTCCTGAAAGATGGAAAATACACCCTTTATATTGAAAATGACAAATACAGCTATGTGCAACCTACCCAAACTATTCAGGTGACAAAAGAAGGGTATTCAAAAATTGTGGTTTTTGAATACAAAAAGAAAGACACTACCATTAAGGTGAAAAAGTTTTAAATTTAAAAGTATGAAAAAGATGAGGCCTTTTCTAATAGGAGTTTTTACCGTGTTGTGCGGTTCTGCAGCTACGAAAGCTCAGGATGTGTATCTGTCCGTTCCTGAAAGTAATATTTTTAACAGGAGCGAATTTACTTCAGTACCTACAAGGGTAATGACGAACGCCAACAGAACCAACTGGGATTATGCCTTTTTGGGATTGCTCCCAACAGCTCCTACATTTACCTCTGTTTCCGGGCCCAATTTTACGCACTCTTCTTCCTCACTTACTTTACCCGGTTCCGCGCTTCTGTGGCAGTTGGAAAGTATGGGCGGGCAGATGCCGTCTACCGGATTTTCAGGTTATCTTCCAGGTTTTCAGTCGTTCAGTACAAGCGCTGTAAAATGGTTTGAACCGCCATCCATCAGTCTCGGTGGAGGATTCAACCGGGGGAATATCAATTTTATATTTAAAATTCCTGCCTCTCAATTTAGTGCCAATGCCTTCCGGGCAGGAAATTACTCCATGGATATAACTCAGAATTATAATGACTTCACACCACGTAACTTTAAAACAGTTTTAGTTATTCCTTCGGCTATAAAATGGGTGGCAAACTCTTTAACAAAATACATAGAAATATCGTCTTTGAACGACTACCGCAGTACAAGCACGCGGGTGTGGGATTTGGGAAGTACAGAAATAGCCAATACGGTTGATTTTAATTTTTGGGCGAAAGCTGCCACAAATGTTCAGTTTACCTCATCTAAAGGTGTTCCGGGAACCAGAAATATAGCAAGCATTAAATTGGGCAGTAACGGATCTTCACTCACAACCAAAGCCTTATCTTCCGATTTTCAGAATTTTTCTCCTGCTAATTTCAGTGTTGCAGCAGGAAACAGAAACAGCTTTATTCCTCAGCTTTATGTGTCTGCGGAAGATTTTAAAAACTTTTTTTTTGAAGCCGGAACCTATACATTTGAATTGAACTTCAATGCCAGCAGTACAGATAACTCCATTAACAGCTTGCAAAATACGGCTGTTCAGTTGAAGGTGCTTCCTCTGTCGGAGATCACCATTCCCAGTTCCGGACGCAACGTCAACTTCAATTTTAATACCGCTGCCCACTACACCGATGGTCAGTCACAAATGATTCCGAACCAAATCACGTTATCCAATAACGAAAATTTTGAGCTCTATGTAAAATCGGACGAAAATTATTTTAAGAAAGGCGGTCTGCAGACCAGCATCAATTCAAATATTTTACAAATTGGTATGGATGGGAGCTCTGTCAATGTTCCCTTATCCAAAACTCCTCAAAAAATACTCTTTAACGGAACACCGGTTCTGGACCGTGCACTGAACGTAAGATACACTATATCTCCTGCGGGTGCCCAAAGTTTGGTAGGGCAGGAAAATACCACTTACTCTGTCAATGTTTATTATAGCTTTACGGCCATTTAACCATACTTTCTGAAATGACTCCTCGTCATGGACAATATTCAGTGGCCGGAGAAACACAATATTAACAAAGTAACTGCATCCAAAAAAATAGGGTGATTGGCTGCGAAGACGACCAATTTTACTTTTATATGCTGAGGAAAAATTCCTGCATCGGCATATAATCATATAATAGGGTGTATACCTTCCAGACATTCGTTTTTTGAGTGTATGTTGTGACAGCATTTTATGGCTGTGGTCTCCCCATACAATTGGCGGAAAATACAAACTGTCCAAAAAAAATTCTGAAGTATCTCTATCGGTACATTCTCTTCCTTTGATGATTTTTCCTTCATCAATCCCTTATATTTTCAGTGCCTGTAGACGTATTTTGGTAGTATGGCTATCAATGATTGCTACTTCACGCTGCCATTTTTATCTTGCATTATTCAGCTGTTTGTGATGAGTAATCTATTGATACAGTTCTATATTTCACCCTTTCTATATTTTCGATAATACCTGTAAACAGTCTGCCAGAGACAAAAATTCCCTGAAGTCTGACACAGCCGTTTTTGTGAGATAAAACAGAACCTGTATTATTTCAGGTAAATCCCATTTGTTTTTTTTTAAACTAATATGATATTTTTTTTAACTTGCTACCTTCTGGAAGAAAGGTCTGAACGATATGTTTTTAGTTGTATTTAAACAATATAACCCTTTCTGCCTTCTTTCAAAAAAATCAAACAGCTTCTAAAACCGTGATACTTAATTTATGAATGATTTTATCAACGAACTCCAATTAAAAATCGAAAGACTGGAAAACGAAATCAATTTCAAGAACGGATTGATCTCAATATTGTCTCATGACTCAAAAGAATTGTTTGGAACCTTTCTGTGGATTACAGAAGAACTTGAGCAAAAGACTTTAAGTGAGGAAGATTTTTTTAAGTTGTTACCACAGATAAAACGGGATGCCCAAAAGAATCTTCAAACTATTCAGGATAGTAGTACGTGGCTAAAAACACAATACGGGGAATTTAAGATTAAACCTGAGAAAATCATGGTGATGGATCTATTTCACTATTTGGAAGAAAAATATGCTGCTCAGTTAAAAGAAAAAAATATCAATTTTCATTTCAAAGGTGATGAAAATGTATTTCTTACAAGTGATCGCCTGTTGCTCGAATATGTTTTAGACAAAATTTTCAACAATGCGGTAAAATATTCCTTTCCGGGGCAAGATGTTTATTTACAGGAAATTACAGAAGGTGACCAGGTGGTACTTTCTATAATTGATTCCGGAACGGGAATCAATGAAAAGTATTTACCTGAGATCTACACTTATGGTAATCCCATATTTCTGGGAACTGCAGGCGAGAAAGGAGTGGGATTAAGTTTGAAAATTGTAAAAAATTTTATATCCTTGCTTAAGGGAAACATCCAAATCATTTCCACTGAAAATAAAGGTACGACAGTTTCTCTTTTTTTACGTAAATTTATAGAATGATGGGTTTAAAAGTAAACATTCGCATTGTTGTAGCAGACGATCATGGTATCGTCCGGATGGGTTTGATACAGACGATTAAACGACTCAGACCTGATGCCATAATTTCAGAAGTAGAGGATTATAAATCGCTGTACAAATTAATACTGAAAGAAGAATTTGATCTGGCCATTATGGACGTTAACATGCCTAATGGTACAGTTCAGGAAGCAATAGATTACATAAAAATTCATCAACCTGCGTTAAAAGTGCTCATATTTTCTTCACAGGATGAAGAGTTGTATGGAATGCGTTATCTGAAAATGGGTGCTGGCGGCTATCTAAGCAAGCTAAGCTCTACGGAAGTAATTGAGACTGCTTTAACGGCAATGCTCAGTAAGGGCCGATATGTAAGTGAGAATATAAAAGAAGCGATTTTTTTAGAATCATTAAATGGTACACCCAAAAGTTCTCCCTTTGAAGCGCTGTCAGATCGTGAATTGCAAATTGCCAATAAGCTTGCAGAAGGTCTTCCCCTCAAAGAAATTTCTAATCAGCTGAATCTTCATTCATCAACGATCAGTACATATAAAATCAGGTTGTTTGAGAAGCTGAAAATACGATCCATACCCGAATTGGTAGAGATCCTCAGGCTGTATAATCAGTAGATATTTTATCATAAAAATGGGTCCTTTGTACAGAGCTGTAGTCAGTTATTAGTCCCTAAATATCCGGTTAATGGGAACCAAGAATAAAAAAATGGCGCCACTGATCTTAAAGTGGTGCCATTTTGTTGTTTGTAACCAAGACGAGCGTATACTCAAACACTTTTCTCGATGATTTAGTTCCTTTGAATCCAATTAAACAAGCTTTTTACAATATAATTTTAAACACCCGAAATACTAGACGTTGACATATTGTTAAAATGCCATTATTGAGTCTAATCCTCTTCGTAAACCTTTGAAAGTATCAATATTTTTGATGGCAAGTAATACTCCTTTTACATAGGGCTCCGCACTTTCTCCGGAATCATGTCTTAGTATTAATTTTTCTCCTTTGAGTCCAAAGATCGTTTCAACGGCGAGCGTGTGGCCGGGCAGGCGAACAGCATGAACCTGTATGCCGTTTATTGTTGCACCTCTTGTTTCTTTATTTCCGATAGTATCATCTATTGCTACAGATAGTTCAGGCTTTTGAACTTTAGAAAGACGATAAGCCAATTCTGCCACTGTTCCGCTTGGTGCATCAATTTTGTTAGCATCCGCATAGTCAATGATCTCATAATGGGGGATATATTGTGCTGCCATTTCAGCAAACTTTTGCAATAAAACAACAGTTAGCGCAAAGTTCCCGGCAGCAAGAACAGAAGTATTATTTTCATTGGCTATACGTTCGATTTCTTCATAATCTTTATCAGTTAGTCCTGAAGTTCCAATGATGACTTTTTTGCCTTTTTGTAAAGCAGTATGGATATTATGCTTCGCTATCTCCGGTTTGGTAAAATCTACAAGAATATCAAACTCTACATTTTCTATTGCATCTTCGATAGATTGAAACAATGGTATATTTTTATCCGATTTTAATGACAGAATTTCTGACAGATTTTTTCCGTCTTGAGATAACGAAAGTCCGCCTGTTAATATCATTTCGTCATTATTTACTATTGCTCTGCTAATTTCAGAACCCGCCCATCCGGTGGCTCCCGCAACAAAAACTTTTTTCATAATATTATTTTTATTTATTGAATGTTATTTTTACTATTAATCTATCTCAAAGATAGCCTGAATTTCAACACATGGGTTTCCAGATAATGAATATGTTTACTGTGGCTCTCCCTTTGAGAAATTCTTATTTTTTCTGCTGAATGAAACAGTAAATGTGTACTATAAATTTATCTCATTATAGAAAGATAAGACGTGCATCTATTGTATGATACAAATTTACAATTGGTATTTTTATTAAATTTGCCAGAATTATTATATAAAACGCCAAAATGAAATGTGGGTTATTCGAAAGAAGAAAAGGGGAGTTTGATGATGAAATTACTATCGATGCTTATGTGTGGTATGAGAAAGACTGGACACATGATGACTATGATCATACTCATCAAAGATATCAGCTGACTTATGTTGAAGAAGGGTATCAGTATTTTCACATTGAAAATAAAATCTATCTGGTTCCACAAAATCACTTAATTTGGATTCCTACAGGCAAAAAACATCATACCCAGTCGGAAGCCAGTACAGTTAATCTCATGGTTATCTTATTCAAAACCGTTTTTGATAATGATTTTTATAATAAAGCGCATGTTTTTGCAGCGCCTCCGGTTTTGAGAGAAATGTTGCAATATGCTTCAAAATGGAATAAATTATTGGAAGAAGATGAAGAGCAGGGATATTTCCTGACAGCTTTATTGAATAGCCTTCCTCATTTCTGTACAGAGAAAGTAGGTTTACAGATCCCGATTCCTGCTGATCCAAGATTACTGCCTGTATGTAATTATATTAATAAGAATTATACAGATCAGGTAAGTATAGATGATTTAGCTGATATATCCTTAATGTCTGTAAGAAGCCTTCAGCGTATATTTAAGCGGGAAACAGGTATTACTATCCAAAAATATGTCCAGCTGATTCGTATTTTAAAAAGTATTGAACTTATTAATACAGGACAATACACTTTAAGTCAGATCGCTTTTATGATTGGTTATAAAAGTCTATCGGCTTTTACCAACTCTTACTTTGGGATTATGAAAGAAAAGGCAAAAATTATTGGGAAATCTTAAAATTCTGTTTTTAAGATGGATTATGAAAAAAATCTTAGACACATAGAAGAAAGGCAGATACAATTTTCTGTCTTTTTCTAACAGTTGAATCAAATAATCAATTCAAAAATAGAAAGAAACGAGTATTGCTTATCATTACATTAGGCTCTAAATGCATAAGTTATAAGAAAACTAAAGTGAAAAAAAAGGCGCCAACTAAAGAAAGTTGGCGCCTTTTGGTGACCTCGACAGGATTCAAACCTGTAACCTTCTGAGCCGTAATCAGATGCGCTATTCAGTTGCGCCACGAGGCCGTTTGTTATCTTGTTGTTTAACGGTTGCAAATATACCACTTTTTTCCGTTCTTTGAAACATGAAAAAGAAAATTTTACTTTTATTTACGGTATTTTCGCTAATTGCCTGTAAAAGAGAATCAAAAATTTCGTCCTCAGATTGGACAAATATCTCAAATCGTACCCAATACAAGGAACAGGACGGAAACCTGGAGTTGAAATCGGGGAATTTCACTTATAATTTTAAGCAGAATCAAACTCCTTTCAAGAAAATAATCCTGCTGAATGCAAGTATGGCAGGGTATATTTCAGAGCTTGGGGCAGAAAATGTAATCATAGGAGTTTCCAGTCCGGAATATATTTTTTCAGATAAAATTCAGAATCTGATCAAGGAAGGAAAGATCCAGAATGTAGGAAGCGAACAGAAATATGATGTGGAAAAGATCATCTCTATGAAACCGGATGCTATTTTTACCAATCATATTGCCAGTTTTGACAATACTTATGAGCTTTTAAAGAACAATGGCATTCAGGTAATATTTTTGGATGAATACATGGAGCAGAAACCTTTGGAAAAAACGGCTTATATTAAACTTTTCGGAGAGTTTTTAGGAAAAGAAAAAGAAGCTGAAGCCAAATATCAGGAAGTGGAGAAAAATTACAGTGATCTGAAACAGCTTGCATCAAAAGCAAAAGGAAAACCTGTGGTACTTGCTAATGAAATGTATGGAGACGTCTGGTATCTTCCAGGGGGAAATACTTCTGTGGCTCATTATATTTCGGATGCCAACGCCAATTATATCATGAAGGACAATAAAGATGAAAAAGCTTTAACAATGAGCTTTGAGGAAGTATACGCCAAAGCAGGAGGAGTACAGTATTGGGTAAATGCAGGAAGCCATACTTCGAAAAAAGAAATGCTGGGCATGAATCCTTTCTATGGAAAGCTGGATGTATTCAATAAAGGAAAAATCTATACCATTGCCGGAAAAGAAAAACTGAAAGCGAATGATTTCTTTGAAAGCGGTGTGGTGAGAGCTGATTTGATCCTTAAAGATTATATAAAAATCTTTCATCCTGAACTTTTACCCGATTATCAGCTTACTTACATGAAAGAATTGCAGTAACTCATACTATTTGCTTATTTTTGCCTTTCCTTTTTATCAAGTTATGTGGAAAAAAATTAAACAGCTTATCTTCATCATTCTTGTTTTGAATGTCGTTTTTATCATCTGGGGTAGATTCTTTAATCCACCCATCACTCTTACCCAGATAGGAGGACTTTTTGAATATGGAAAACTGCATAGGGATTATATTTCCTATGATGAAATGGGAAGCAATGTGAAAAAAGCCGTAATTGCTTCGGAAGACCAGAAGTTTTTTGTTCACGACGGTTTTGATTATACGGCTATTGAAAAAGCGATGAAGTACAATGAGAAAGGCAAAAAAATAAGGGGAGGAAGTACCATTTCCCAGCAAACAGCGAAGAATGTGTTTCTTTGGCAGGGCAGAAGCTGGGTGAGAAAAGGACTGGAAGCAGTGTATACTTTCATCATCGAAAAAGTATGGACTAAAGATATTATCCTTGAAAGATACCTGAATTCCATAGAAATGGGACAAGGTGTATTTGGCGTAGAAGCAGCTGCACAATATTATTTTGGTAAATCATCCAAAGATTTAAGTGTCTCCGATGCAGCCTGGATTGCCGCTGTATTACCTAATCCAAAAAAGTATGATCCTAAAAATCCATCTCCTTATCTGAGAAAGAAACATAATTGGATTATGAGACAGATGAGGAATGTGAGTTTGAAATAGTATCTTTGTACTAATGAAATTCTTTAATTCCAGCACAAATTTTGAGTCAGTTCTTAAAAAATACTTTTCTTTTAAGAACGAAACGCATTCTTTAGAACCTTTTGCAGAGTTTTTAGAGACGATAAAAGAGGCCGACTTTACAGATGTGCTCAATTTTTTCAGAAGCAATCCTAATTTTGCTGAAAACTTTAAATATTATATTCACAATATTTTTAGAGGAAGACCTTTCAACCTTTCCCTGACTGAAGCGAATATTCTTTCAGAAAATGCCTTCTTCCCGGAGCTTAAAAAAAGAATACTGAACAAGGTTCTGCCGCCCGTTGAAAACGAGAATACGGTATGGTACATGATTGATAATGTCAGTATGAGGCCGAAAAAGGATTTGAAATATCTGCATAACCTTCCTGAAAATGAGATCAATGAATTTTTGAATATGTTGGGAGCTTCGGATTTTATTATCCGCCCTAATGTTAAAAAGGAACTTATTTTCTCTATGAACATCCTTTCCTGGAGGGTAACGGGAATGGCGATGGAAGTGGAAGTAGTTAGAATGGCCCCTCAATACAGAAATTTGGACAATCCGTTTCTTGCCCTTCAGAATGAGCTGGAAACATTGGCTGATGATCTGGTTAAAGATCCGGAATTACAGCTGCATTCAAAAGACAGCAGATATAAGCAGATCAAAATCTACGCAGAACAATGCCAGGAGTTCGTGAATATTGCTTTTAAAAATTCTGCCAAATATGGTATCTCTGGGAAGATTAATCAATCTCTGTTAAAAATCCGTCAGCAGACTGAAAGAATATATGAAATTGCCCAGTTATTGGTTATTGATACAGATGAAGATGTTCAGATAAAATCCAAACAGTTGATTTTTAATATTCTGAATTATAAATCTCACAAAAATAATATCTCAGATCTTATCAACGACAGTACGAGGTTGATCTCACACCTTATTACCAATCACACGGCAGAAACCGGAACCCATTATATTACTTCTACCCGAAAAGAATATATGACCATGTTCTACAAAGCGAGTGGTGGTGGTATTATCGTAGGAGCCCTTTGTGTTCTTAAAATGCTCTATGGATACATTCCGGGAAGTGATTTTTCACATGCCTTTCTGTATTCAATGAATTATGCGATGGGATTTGTGATGATTTATCTGATGGGTTTTACACTTGCCACAAAACAGCCGGCTATGACTGCTGCCACGATGACAAAAGTATTATCAGAAGAAGGAAATGCCCAAAGAAATAATACAGAGTTTGCCCATTTGGTATCCAAGTTGTTCAGAAGCCAGTTCATTGCCTTTGTAGGAAATGTATTGCTTGCCTTTCCGATAGCTCTCGCTATTATTTACGGATTGGATGTGTTTTTCTCCCAAAACCTTGCTGTAGAGCGTTCAGATAAACTGCTGAAAGACCTTGATCCTTTTAAATCAAAAGCTATTCTGCATGCCAGTATTGCCGGATTCTACCTTTTTATTTCCGGAATTATTTCGGGAAATATCGGGAACAATTCTGTGTTTTATCAGATTCCTGAAAGAATTGCCAAAAACCTTTCCATCAGAAGTTTTTTTGGAAAGAAATTCGCAAAAGGACTTTCAAAATATTATGCTAAAAACTGGCCGGGAATCATTTCCAATTTCTGGTTTGGGGTTTTCCTTGGGGCAACGGCTCCGGTCGGAATGTTTTTCGGGCTGGATCTGGATATCAGACACATCACCTTTGCAGCCGGAAACTTTGCTTTAGGGTTATATGGAAAAGACTTCTCTGTAGATTCCTATACATTCTGGATGTCTTTTGTAACGGTATTCCTGATTGGTTTCTTCAACTTCCTGGTAAGTTTCAGTTTGTCGATGTTCCTGGCATTCAGGTCAAGAAAAATGAATTTCGGACAGGTAAGTGAGATCTATAAAGAGATTTTCAGCTACTTTACGAAACATCCGCTGAAATTCTTCCTACCGCTTAGCTCTGGTCTGGACAAAAAAGCAGACGATCTGATGAGCAGTACCATTTCTAATAAATCAGAAGAACATTAATATCATAAAAAATGCTACCCGAGGGTAGCATTTTTCTATTGTTATAGCAATTAAAGACAAATAGGAAGTAATGGGCATTTTGTAGGCAGTGTTGTCCAATAAGCACATTCGTTTTCATTGGCGCAGCTTACGGCACAGCAGATTTCTCCGGTACCACCTCCCTGTATTGTTTTTAAAGTTTTTCTTGTCAGTTTTTTTGATGCAATTGATTTTTTCATGGTAAAAATAGATTAATGTGCATTAAAAATACATATTAATCTGCATAAAATAAAATAATTTCAACGTTAGTGAATTATTTAAATGAATTTGCGTTCTACTCCTATAATATCTGTAGATCGTTAAATTTCTCAACACCGAATTTATCCTGGAATTTTTTGAGATAAAAACTTTTCCGCATTTTAAAATCGTGTTTCAATAAAGGAGAATCAATTTTAATAATAATACATTCATTTTCAATATTCACACTTCTGATTTCATTGAAAAGACTTTCATCAAGATATTCTTCAAGGAAATCTTTAATGTCAAAAGCAACTAGTTTATGTTCAAAACCATAAATTCTGGCAAAAGATTTTACCAGTTCAGAGGATTGATATTCACGTTTTTTCTTCTTCATAGTTGGGGTTCGGGGTTCGGGATGCGTGATTCGGGTTTCGAGTTTTTATTTGGTTTGTGATTGTTGATTATTGTTGCGACTTTTTATTCCAATTTTCTATGACCCATTTTTTATAAATATTGATCTTTCCCCCCAATGTGTTGTATTCATTTTTTAATGTCTCAAATTCTGAGGAAAAATTAGGGTATAATATAATGATTTTCTCCAGATGGTTAATTGTTTCATTACTTGCATGGCTGTAAATCAGGAAGCGAATGTAATCATTTTTATAAGTTGATCTTCCATAGCCTTCAACAATATTTGTAATGACCGAGTCCGAAGACCTTCTTAATTGACTGCCTAGTTCGAAAAGTTCGTATTTAGGAAGAAGATGAGACGCTTTATGGGTTTTTAAAAATAAATCAAAAGCTTTTTTATAAATATCCAGATTTCTATAACTCATATCATTGGTGTTTTAGGATCTTAAGTTAAGACAAAAAACAATTCGATGATAAAGAATATTAGTTTTTTCTTTGTATCGACACCTACACTTATTTGCCCGCATTTAATACCTCGTAACTCGCATCCCGAACCTCTTATTAAACTTCAAAAATGATACTTTCTTCGTTAATTTTCTTTACCACACTTTCCGTACGCTCTCTGTGAGTATCTGTGATAAAAATCTGTCCGAAACTTTCTTTATTTACCAATTCAATCAATTGAGAAACTCTGGTATCATCAAGCTTATCAAAAATATCATCGAGCAGTAGAATAGGCGTCTTTTTGGTGAGTTCTTTTACAAGACTCATCTGAGCCAGCTTTAAAGAGATCAGGAAAGATTTTTGCTGTCCCTGTGATCCGATTTTCTTGATTAATACATCATCCATTTCAAAAAGAAGATCATCCTTATGAATTCCTTTTGACGTGTAAGTAAGCATTCGGTCTCTTTCAAGGCTATCTTTTAAAAGGCTTTCAAAAGAATCTTCCAGTAAATGAGATTCATAAATTACCGATACAGTTTCTTTTCCACCGGAAATAATCTGATAGAAATTCTGAACAATTGGGTTGAGCTGTTCTACAAACTCTTTTCTTTTCTTAAATATTTTCGTTCCAAATCTGGTGATAGGGTCATCATAAATTTCCAGAGAATCTTTGTCCCAGGTTCTGTTTTTGGCAAAATATTTCAGTAAAGCATTTCGCTGCTGAATGGTTTTCTGATATTGGATGAGATCAAAAAGATATTCTGAATCTGTCTGAGAGATCATCGCATCCAGAAACTTGCGTCTGCTTTCTCCGGAATCCGAAATTAGATTAGAATCGTAAGGTGAGATCATAACACTTGGCAGGTATCCGATATGATCTGCAAGCCTGTCGTAGCTTTTATCATTCTTCTTGATCACTTTTTTAGCTTCCTTAGGCTGGGTGATTCTGATGATATCCTCGCTGTCTTCATTCTGAATTTCAGCATCAATGGTAAAAAAGTCTTCCTCTTGTTTAATATTGTTGAGATCCGTATTTCCCAGAAAGCTTTTTCCTACTGATAAATAATGCAAAGCATCCAGAATATTGGTCTTTCCCACGCCGTTATTACCCACGAAACAGTTGATCTGCGGGGAAAACTCAAATTTTTTCTCAGAATGGTTTTTGAAATTGTAGAGGGAAAGCTTCTTGATAATCATTCGTCAAAAATACTCCATTATTACTAAAAATAAAAAAGGAAGTGCCGAACAAGTTTCCACTCCGAATGAGAAATAAGCATCATCTCTTTTATTATCAGAGAAGTAGATGAGAATATAAGTTACAATGCTGGCCATAAAAAATGCCAGGGCATAATGGAAGTCGAGATAGAAGATCCCGATGATGTTGCTGATAAAAACAAGTCCATAGGCAATGTATTTAGTGTTTTCCACCCCTATAAGCATAGGGAAAGTCTTTACGGTATCACTGTTCATATCACGGATATCAAAAGGTAGAACCAGTGCAGTAATAAAGAAAAAACTGATCAGAAAAATAGGCATGCTAAATTCCGGAAGCGTAAGCCAGCAGTTGACCAATGCCCATACTAATCCTACGTAGAACACTTTCAGTAAAGGAATTTTACGAATATATACATCGAGAAAAAAACTGTTGTAAAGCAGCCCCAGGACTACAATAATAAACCATTTCAGAAGTCTTATTTCATTATGATTATGAATGATTAGAAAAGCACAGACAATTCCTGCTGTTGCATTAAGAACAAGTATTTTCAAAAAGTGCCTGGTATATTGGTATTTAGTATACAGATAACCACTGAAATAAGTGATGAAAATAAGTGCAAAAGTAGGGAAACGGAATGTGTTTTGCTCTTTCATGAAAAATACTGCAAAAAGAGTTCCCATAAGAGAGACATAAAGCTGGCTGTCTATGACGGTTTTTTTCAGTATTTTTAAGATGTTCATTTATCAAAATTAATATATATGAAAAGATTTTCCAAGATTTTTCTGCTTTTGCTTGTAATGCTAAGCTTTTCAACGGTATCCGCACAGAAATATTACGATACCCAATGGAAAAAAGTGGCTGATAACAGTGTAAAAGGAGCTTATAAATCTAATCTTCCCATTATTTTAGACATACAAAAACAAGCCATGAAAGAAAATAATGCCTTCGAGCTGATCCGTTCTCTGAAAGCGGAATTCAGTATTGTAAACCAAACCGTTGACGATGATCAGAATGATGCTGCTTCTCAGTTTTTCAAAAAAATTAAGGATGCAGAAGGTAAAATAAGCGGAGACGGAAAGCTGGTATACAAAGTCTTAATGAATGGCTTTTTCATGGATTATTACAACCAGAACTCCTGGAAAATAAACGGAAGAACCAATATCAATTCGCAGGATGTTTCACAGATTGAAACCTGGAGTAAACTTGATTTCAAAAATTATCTGACGAAAAACTTTCAGGAACTTGATAAAGAAAAACCTGAAATGAAAAAGATCTCGCTGGAAAAGTATAAAGATATCTTTTCAGAAGCAGGAGACCTTGTTTATTTTCCGACATTATCGGATTGGTATGCCGTGAAGAAAATAGCGTTTTTATCTGAAAACAATATTTTCACCAAAAATGAACTGACAGAAAACCGTACAACAATCAATGCAATTTATGATGAACTGATCGAACAGAATACAGGAAATTCCAAGCTGTATTTCATGAAAGAAAAGCTTACGGAAAATTGTAACTTCAATCATTGTAAGGATAAACTTCAGCAGCTTCAGAATCTTTTGAACTCTAATATAGAAGGAGATTATAAAGTAATGATCATGGGAGATGTCATGGATGAGCTTACTAATCAGAAGAAGCCTAAAGAAGCTCTTGCATTAGCAGCACAAGCTAAAAGTAAATACCCGAAATCTCTTTTCCTGGAGAATATTAAAAGCAAGGAAGCACAGATTGTCAATCCGTATCTGACTTTAAAATATGAAGCACAGACGCAGAATAATCTTCCGATTCACTTGGTTGCACAGTATCAGAATGTTTCAGAATTTACCCTGAATATTTATGAAGTGAAAGACGATTTTACTTCGTTAATTCGGTATGTTCAGGATTCCTATTCCGATACTTTCAGCAAACTAAAGAAGAATCTGGTAAGGAAAGAAATATTCCAGCTGCCGGATCCTAAAGATTATCAGAGTCACAAAACTTCTTTGGAAGTGAAACCGCTTCCTTCAGGAGTGTATGTGGCGGAATTTACGGTTGCAGGAGCAGACATGAAAGATACAGACTCGAGGCAGAATTTATATTTTCTGGTTTCCGGAAACCAGATTATTTATCAATCCAAAACGGACAGAAACCCTCTTTCCGATGAGTTGAAATTGGTAAATAGTGATAATGGTAAGCCTTTAGCCAATGAAGGTCTTCGATTTTATGAGTTTGTTTCCAATAAAACATTAACTAAAATTGAGGGAACAACCAATGCCAGCGGAGTATTTAAGCTTCCTGCTACAGATAGTAAAGAATATTACAGAACTTTCCTGATCCAGCAGCCTAAAACCAATGATTTCCAGATCATGCAGGTCTATGGAAACAGAGGCTATGCTGAAGATTATAATCCTAATAAACAAACCCGTTCAACAGCACAGATTTTTATCGACAGAGGAATTTACCGTCCCGGACAGACTGTTTATTTCAAGGTGGTGAATACCAGAATGAGTAAGGAGGTTGAATCTGTTCTTTCAGGATTGAAGCAAAAAATCACGCTGTTGAACACCAATAATGAAGAGGTTTATTCACAGGATTTTACCACCAATGAATTCGGTTCTTACCATGGAAGTTTCATTCTTCCAAAAGGAAAACTGAACGGTAATTTTTACCTGAGAATAGAAGGGGAAAGTGCTGGATACAAAAATTTCAGGGTAGAAGAATACAAAAGACCGAAATTTGAAGTCACCTTTGATCCCGTAAAAGAAGAGTATAAGTATGGCCAAACAATTGATTTGAAAGGAAAAGCTGTGATGTTCTCGGGAGTTCCTTTGAGCAATACTACAGTGAATTATGAAATCAAAAAGCAAAATATCAGATGGAGATATTTCAGCTGGTATCCGCAGAATGATGACAATGAAAATTCAATTTTAGGCGAAGCAAAAACCAATGAAAAAGGAGAGTTTACCATTCACCTGGAACTTAAAAAAGATGAAAAGCTGGAAGGGATACAGATTGACAATTATGCCATCAATGCATCCGTTACAGACATCAACGGAGAAACGCAGACTGCCGATACTCAATTAAAAGTGGCTTCGGTTTCTCATTACATTCAGGCAGAAAATATCAGCAATACTTTTACAGACGAAAATGTAAAAGTAAAGGTCGAAACCAAAAATTATAATGATCAGAATCTTAAAAAAAACTATCAGGTTAAGCTATCAAAATTAACTGCTCCGGACAGGATTTTCAGAGATAATTTCAAATCTGATGTTCAGAATCTTCCGAAATATTCAAAAGAAGAATTCATCAGCAAATTCCCACATGATCTTTTTGATAAAAATGATGAGATCAAAAACTGGAAAACAGAAAAAGTTGTAATTGAAAGACAGCAGCAGCCATCCGCTGACAATGCTCAGCTTTTAACCAACCTCGATTTAGGAAAACTGGAAACAGGAGATTATGAACTTGAACTTTTCAATATAGAAGGAAAAGATACGATCAAAACTTCACAGTATTTCAGTGTTTGGGATAAAACAGCTTTAAAACCTACTCAGAAAACATTCCTTACGGTTATTGCTCCGAAAGAAGAATTGTCAAGAGGGGAAAAAGTAAAAGTGTATGTTTACTCAGCAGTTCCGGATGCTTTAATCAATGTTTTTGTGCAGGACGGATCCGGAAAAACGGTTTCAGAAGTTCATCAGATGAAAAACGGAGTATTAGAATATACGGCTGAAATTCCTAAAGATAAAAGTGTCTCAGATCTGAATCTTCAGTTTCAGTTGGTGGCATTTAATGATGTGAATACAGAATCTGTTTCTTTAAAAATAAAGGATACAGAAAAGCCTTTAAAAATTGAAACCGTAACCTTCAGAGATAAGCTTGAACCTAATGCTAAAGAAAAGTGGACGGTAAAAGTTACTGGAAATGATAAGGAAAAGATCAATGCTGAGGTATTGGCGAATATGTATGATATGTCTCTGGATCAGTTTGCTGCAAACACCTATAGCTGGAGAAAACTATATACGCCATTTGTAATTGTTACTTCTTATGGAATCAGAAATTATCTGCAGCAGCAAAACTATCAGAAGAGATTAAAGTACTTCGAAGACAGATATATAACTGTTCCTCAGTTTAACTGGTTTGATGGAAATTATTATTCAATTTCAAGGGAAACTATAGTAGGATTTAGCAATCAGGAAGGAGTGAAAGCTCCGGCTTATGCACCACCTCCGTCACCAATTGCTGGGGCGAAATTTAAAACAGCAAGAGCTGCCGTTGCAAAAGAAGCTGTGGTATTGAATGATAGTGCGATTGATCTCCTTGACTCAGGAAGACAGTTGACAGAAGAAGAAAAAAAGAAATATGCAGATGGTTCTGGTAATGTAGAGGAGAAATTAGATAAAGTAGCAGTCCGTCAAAATCTCAACGAAACCGCATTCTTCTATCCGGATCTGAAAACCGATGCCGAAGGAAATGTAAGCTTCGAGTTCACTTCTCCGGAAGCACTGACAAAATGGAAACTGATGTTCCTTGCCCACACTAAAGATGCAAGGGCTGCTACCTTGGAAAAAGAAATGGTAACACAGAAAGAATTCTCTGTAACGCCAAACTATCCTAGATTCCTGAGAGAAGGTGACGAACTGAATCTACAGTCGAAACTATCCAATCTTACCGATAAAAAACTAAGTGGTTCTGCGGAATTACAGATTCTGGATGCCTTCACCAATGAAAATATATCTTCGAAATTCGGAATCACCTCAGGAGCACTAAACTTCAACTTAAATGAAAACGGAAGCAGTGCATTAACATGGAAATTGAAAGTTCCGGACAATGTTTCCTCAATTATTTTCAAAGTGATTGCGAAAGCAGGAGCTTATTCTGACGGTGAACAACAGGCTGTGGCTGTATTACCTAACAGAATGCTGGTAACAGATGCTGTTCCGGTTTTTGTAAAAGAAGGAGAAACCAAAACATTTGTACTGGATAATCTTAAAAACAATACATCTACGACAGCTTCTAATGTTTCCAATACGTTAGAACTCACAACCAATCCGATCTGGGAGATTATGTTTGCGCTTCCAAGTCTGAAAAACGATCAGAACAATTCTGCAGATGTGATCTTTAATAAATGGTTTGCAGACGTGCTGGCTTCGGAAATATTCAAAGCCAACCCGAAAATGAAAACAGTTTTTGAAGAATATCAGAACAAAGGATTATTGAATTCAAATCTTGAAAAAAATCAGGAGTTGAAACAGTTGTTGCTTGAAGAAACACCTTGGGTATTGGAAAGCAAAAATGAAGGCGAGCAGATGCAGAAATTAGCATTGTTATTTGATGTCAATACAATGAAAAATTCTATCAATCAGGATTGGGATGATTTCAAAAAACTACAGAATCCTGACGGTGGATTCTCATGGTATCCTGGCTATCCAAGTTCTTATGGAACGTCATTGTATATCCTTAAAAACTTAGGAAAAATTAATTCCTGGTTAAAAGATAATGTGAAAGATTATCAAAACGCAGATCAGAAAGTACTTGTAGCTAAATTGATCCAGTATGTGGATAATGAAGTGAATAAATATTTTGATGCGAAAAAAGGAAATGTCTGGAACAACTGGACGATGGATTATCTTGATACCAGAAACTACTGGGAAAAACAATATCCTTTGAAAGGAAAGGGAGTTACCCTGAAAACATTGGTGAAACAAAAAGCAAAAACAGCGAAAATCACCGATTTTACATTCTTTGGACTTCACCGTGCGGCATTATTGATGAACGATTATGGTCTGAAAGATGTGTCTGCAAAGTTGATGACATATCTTAAGGAAACTTCTACAGATACCAAAACACAAGGGGTTTACTGGAAACAAAACCTGAATGATTGGGGATGGTTCGGCTCAAAAGTAGTTAACCATGCCGGAGCATTGGAAGCTTTCAATACGTTGCAATCTAACGAGCAAAACTTTATTGAAGACATGAAAATCTGGCTGGTAACCCAAAAAGAAGTGAACTCATGGGGAAGTTCAAGAGGAACAGCTGAGGTGATCTTTACCATTTTGAATTCAGGAAAATCATGGACGGGAGCAGAAAGTGATAAAGCAACGATTGTTTGGGGTGGAAAAGAATTAACTCCTCAGACACAGGCAACAGGCTACGTTAAATCGACATTGAAGCCAGAAGCTATAGATAAAAACTTAGCATCTGTAACCGTTACCAAACCTGGTCCCGGAATTGTTCAAGGTGGATTGTTCTGGCAGTATTATGAGGATCTTGATAAAATAAAATCTTCAGAAAACTACATCTCTGTAACGAAAGAGCTTTATAAAAAAGTGAAAACGGTAAACGGAGAAGAACTTCAGAAAATCTCTTCTGAAACACCGTTGAAAGTAGGAGATAAGGTAACTGTAAGGATGATTCTGAATACAGACAGAGCGATGGAGTTTATTCATATTAAAGATATGCGCGCAGCAGGATTTGAGCCGGTAGACGTACTGTCTGGATACCAATGGAAAAATAATCTGGGATATTATCAGTCTACCAAAGATGCCTCTACCAATTTCTATATTCAATATATGCCGAAAGGAAAATATGTGTTTGAATATGATGTAGTCGCTAATGCGTCCGGAAAATTCTCCAACGGAATTACAACGATGCAGAATTATTACGCACCGCAGATGAATGCCCATACAAAAGGAAGTAATGTCGCAATTTCAGAGTAACTGATCAACATAGAAAACTGCAGTAAATTTTTTTACTGCAGTTTTTTTATTGCTGGATTTTTAATAAAAATAGAATTAAATCGAAAAACCAAACAATTGTTTAATTTTGGAATGGTTTTTGGAATTAAGATAGTATCAATTAAAAAAATTATTAAAAGATGAAATTTTCTAAAACTTTAATCACAGGATTAGTATTAATGGCTGGAGTAAATGCTTTCGCACAAAAGAAAGCAGAGAAGTTTGAAAAACTACAGATTGAAATGTTCCCGAAAGCAAAAGAAGGCTATAAACAAGTATATATTCAGCTTCCCGTAGCAAAAAACGAAAACGACTTAAAAGTTGAGCTTTTTGTAGGTGCTGAAAAGATGTTAGACTGTAATAACTATTTCTTAATGGGAGAAATGAAAACCCAGGATCTTCAGGGATGGGGATACAACTATTATGAAGTAGAATCTAAAGGGGAAACCGCAGGAACACTGATGGGTTGTCTGGATAAAAAACAGACTAAAAAGTTTGTGACCTTAAAACCTGAAATTGTAAGATATAACAGTAAACTTCCATTGGTATTTTACGTACCGAAAGACATTGAAGTCCGTTACAGAATTTTACGTCCCGATGCTGCGATGAAAAAAGCAGTTCAAAGATAAATCAGCTTATTATAATGATAAAGAAAACTCCTCACAGCAATGTGGGGAGTTTTCGTTTTTTTCAGGATAAAATAATTCGTCATGTCTTTGCTAAGTGAAACGCCTTTACGAACGAATTTAAAGCTATCAACAATGCTTTTGCGAACACTGCGTTGTACTTTAGGCTTCGGCTCAAGCCAATTGACGTTTCACCTTTTCCAAACGGACTAAAGTCCGTTCCTATTGAATATGATCTCTCGCAGATTTTGCTGATTGAGCAGATTATTCATTCCCCAAGCCTATCCAGAACGTTTGTCATTCCGTAGGAATCCAGCCTCCAAAATTTACAATATAAAGAGAATAAGTCCAATTGTATTCAATAGAAATGGGCTTTAGCCCATTTAATTAAAATATTTAAATTCCTTATGGCTTTAGCCTAAACTTACACTCAGTTTGACAAAGAGCAGATTATATATTATCAAAATTTTTCCACTCCGTTTGTCGCTCCACGGGAATCATCTTCCAATATTCAAACTTAGTTTTTCAAATAAAACATAGCTTTATCCTCTTTATTTTCTAAGAAATATGCGGTGGAAAATTGTATGAAAAAAGTAGAGTTAATTATTTTTTTAAACTTTTTTAAGTTTTAATTAACATTTAAACACTTCGGGCAAAACTTTATTTTGCAGGGCTTTAAACTTAAACGTATTTTAAACTTACTTTAAATTCACTACCTTGTTGAATTATCTTTAAGGATTTTAACAATTTTTGCATTATATTTGTTATAAACATAAACCATGAAAAACAATTTATTGATTTTTACGTTTAGTTTTTTTGCTTTCCCCGCTTTTGGCTGGGCACAGTCTGCACCGGATTTTAAAGAACTTCTGGATAGTGCTATGGTTCGGGATTCGAACCTCAAAATGCAGATTACCCAAAACAAACTTACTGATCTTGACGAACACAAACTGAAGGATATCTTTCTTCCAACTCTGGAACTAAGTGGTAAAGCCGGCTATCTCAACGGAACAGCAAGACTGACGTCACCAGAATTCAATCTCGCTCCCTTTATCAATATTCCTGAAGGGACTTTCAACAATAATTTCAATGTATCCGGATTTTCAGGTATTGCCAAAGCAGATGCCAAAATGCTTCTGTATTCAGGAGGAAAGGTGAAGTACATGAAAAAGGCGGTGGAAGAAAAGAAAAAGTCTGAAGATATCCTTCTGGAAAAATCAAAAGATGAGGTGATTGCCACTATTTCTAAAGCGTATGATCAATTAGCCTTAATTCATCAGTCTAAAAAAGTACTGGATGAAAGTAAAAAAAGACTGGATATCAACAGAAAAACTGCGGACAAAGCGCTTGGTTATGGTTTGATAACGCCTTATGATCATAAGAAAATTGAGCTGGCGCAGGCTACTTTGGATGCTAAAATGGTAGAATATGAAGGGAAAAAAGAACTGCTTCTTACCCAGCTTTATATTTTAACAGGGATTCAAAGAGAAAGGCTCAGAATGATAGATCCTGTCTTATCTCCCGTAGAGTTGCTGGCTGCAGAAAAAGGGATTGAACAGAGAGCAGAAATTCGTGCACTGGAACATGGAATCAGTGCGGCAGACTATAAAATAAAAGCAGAAAGAACGTGGATGATTCCTAAAGTACAGCTGATGGCTTCTGCCTATTATATCGGATTGTACGGAAACAGGATAAAGTCCTCAGAAAATATTATTCCCGCAGTTCCAATCCTTGGATATGAAGGGAAAAAGCTGGACTGGAGACCCAATAATATCAACGTATTTCCATTGATTACAGCTGGTGTAGGCTTTAAATGGGAAATTTTCGACGGTAAAGAAGGAAAACACGCAGAAGAAACTGCCAAAGTTGGGAAAGAAGTTCTACAGAACCAGAAAGAAGATGCTCTGAAAAAACTGACCTTGAATCTGGCCAATAATCAAACCAATTATGATATTGCTTCCGCGCAGATCACCTTGAAAGCCAAAGAAAAAGAGCTGGCAAAAAATGCACTCGTACAGGCAGAAAAAGAATTCAGGTACGGAATGAGCAAATCTTCACAGCTTATTGATGCCGAAAATGATCTTGAAGTTGCGGAACTCGAATATCAGAATGCCATTTTCAACCAGAGAAGAGCGGGAATAGAACTGATGAGATCTACCCAGGAGCTGGATATCACCAAATTTTATTTAATCCCTTAAAAATTTACATGATGCATAAAAATATATCTATACTCTTCGCTGCTCTGTTTTTCTTAGGGAGCTGTGACAAAAAAAATGAAAAAATCAAAGAACCTGAAGGGAAAACCAAAAAGGATGTCATCTCTTTTGCACCTAAAGTTACCGGAAGGATTCTTAAAATATATGTTTCTGAAGGTCAGACGGTGAAAAAAGGAGATACGCTGGCCCAGCTTGATGTCCCAGAAGTTTCAGCGAAAATAGCACAGGCACAAGGTGCAGTAAGCGCTGCTTCAGCTCAGGAGCAAATGGCCAAAAACGGAGCAACACCCGATCAGTTGAAACAGCTTCAGGCCAAATATAAAGGATTGAAAGAACAATATGAATTTGCCCAGAAATCTTACAAAAGAGCGAATAATATGTTCCGCGACAGTTTAATGTCCCCACAGGCGCATGACGAAATCTATGCAAAATTACAAGGCGCAAAAGCTCAGTATGATGCTGTAGTGGCGGAATTGGATGATGTAAATAGAGGAACCCGTTTCGAAAAAATAGAAATGGCGGCAGGGCAGGCTTCACAAGCCAAAGGAGCTTTGCAGGAAGCTAACGTAGCCTACTCCGAAAGATATATCATTGCTACCAACGATATGGAAATTGAAACCATCAGCTTAAATACGGGAGAATTGGCAACTGCTGGCTTTGCATTGTTTAACGGGTATATCCCGGAAAGTACGTATTTCAGATTTACCATTCCGGAAAGTGCCATTTCAAAATATAAAAAAGGGCAGGAGGTCACTATGCAGGTAGTCTATAACAAAGAAAATCTGACAGGAAATATCGTATACATTAAGCAGTTGACAAAGTATGCTGATATCACCACTGCTTATCCTGATTACCAGTTACAGGATGCGATCTATGAGATCAAAGTAAAACCCAAAGACATGAATAAGGCTAAAAGTATTTTAGTCAATGCCAATGTAATCCTGAAATAAATTGAAAAGAACTGATGAAGTTTCCTGAATTTCATTTCGTTCTCCACTTATAAAAATATACAGATGAAAGAATTTTTCCGTCTTTTAAAACGAGAGTTCAAACTTTTTATCGGCAATTCTACCTTAAGGACGGTGTTCTTTTTGGCACCGGTTTTCTATGCCACCTTGCTTGGGTTTGTCTACAAAAGCGGAAAAGTTGAAAATACTCCTGTTTTGGTTGTAGATAGAGACAATACACCTTTATCCAACCAACTGACGGAAATGCTGGATGATAATAAAAGCATCAAAATTATCAGATATCTGCAGGAACCTCTCAGTATTAAAGATGAGGTGATCAGGCATGAGGCAGCTGCTGTCGTTATTATTCCCTCAAGATTTGAAGGAGATATGCTGCAGAAAAAATATCCTGAACTGAATGTGTATATCAATACGGGGAACGTTTTAACAGCAAACTTCGCCTCGAAAGCGCTTCAGCTGACCATAGGAACATTTTCTGCGGGAGCTTCCATCAAAGCTCTTCAGAAAGCAGGAATGCCCGCTGTAAAAGCTGCAACACAATACGAACCTTTCAAAGCCAATTATATAACCCTTTTCAATACTACCGGAAACTATCTGATCTTTATGTGGCCTGCAATGCTGGCAGTAGTGTTACAGCAGGTTATTTTATTAGCAATGGCAGTGAGTTTTGCCGCTGAATTCGAAAGAGGATCTTTTGTGAAAGAATATCTTAAAATGAAAAGATGGGCTTTCCCAACCATGTTGATAAAAGTCATTCCAATCTGGGTGTTTTCTGTTCTCATTGTAGGTATTTACTACTTTATGCATATGATTTTTCATGTTCCGATGCCGGAAGGAATATTCAATTTTATATTGCTGACAGCCGTATTTGTTGGATCGGTTTCATTTTTAGGCGTATTCATCAGTATTCTGATTCCGGATGCTTTGAAAGCTACGCAAATCCTGATGGTTATTGCTTCGCCGGCTTTCATTATCAGTGGTTTTACATGGCCTTTGAATGCAATGCCCGCTTTCGTACAGTTTATCGCGAATATTATTCCGTTAACTCCCTTTTTACAGGCTTTTAAAATCTTATTGATTCAAAAAGGTTCGGTAGAACTTACCTTCCCATATCTGAAACATTTAAGCATTCTTTTAGTAATATATGCTATTATTGGCTGGATTGCTTTAAAGATCAAACTATGGTTTATTTTCAAAAAATCTGCACCACAGGAAATTACAATTGAGGACACTTCTCGGGAAGAGATAGAGTAGTTTTTGGTTAATTTGTTGTTGGTTTTTAAGTTAGATGTTGATAGGATGCTGGTTTGCTGGTTGCTTTTGGTAGTATATGGCCTGACTGATGATAAGTTTCTATGCCCGACGAATTAAAACAAGAGCAGGAAAAAAATACATAAAAAATAACCCGAAAAATAGCCAAAAAAATTTCGAACTCTAATCCCGTACCCCGTAACTCGTATCTCATAACAAGCACTTCTCAATTTTTTCAACCGACTATAAAATCAAACAAAAAAACTGATATATTTGTTTATAGTAAAATAGAAATTATATGGAAAATGTATTTGATGCAAAAGATGCTCAAAACTATATAGATAGGATCAACAGATTGGTAGAAGATACTCACGGTTTGTGGGGGAAAATGACCGTAGACCAGATGCTGGCACACTGCTGTATTACCTATGAAATGATCTATGAACCGGAAAAACACAAAAAACCGGGAGCCATTGCAAAATTTATATTAAAAACTTTCGTAAAACCTAAAGTAGTGGGAGAAAAAGCATATCCAAGAGATTCTCCTACCGCTCCGCAGTTTTTGATTACCACGAGAAAGAATTTTCACGAAGAAAAAACAAGACTGATCGGGTTTATTCAAAAGACACAGCAGTTGGGGGCAGATGCGTTCGATGGTAAAGAATCTTTTTCTTTCGGAAAACTGAATTCCCAGGAGTGGAATAATATGTTTGCCAAACATCTGAACCATCATCTTGCACAATTTGGTGTTTAAACAATCACACAATATGAAAAAACTTTTATTACTTTTTACGCTGGCCGCCAATTTTGTATTGGGCCAGATGCCGGATATTTCAAATACATGGCTGAATAACAGTAAACCTTATATAGGAACCATTGGAAACAAAGGCCAGGAACTGAAACTGAAGATCAATATTTCTGAACAGAATAAAAAGAATGATCAGGAATATTTCGTTTCAGGATATTCTCTGGTGGATACCAATTACACGAAATTTGAAGGTAAAATTACCATTTCAAAATATAAAGATTCCAAAAAACAGGGAACAGTATACGGAGAATATGAGCTGGCAGAAGAGAATAAAGGAAAACATTCCGGACTTTTTAAAGGGAAGTTTATCTATCACTTTAAATGGAACAGAAAAACAGAGAATATTGAAGAGCAGCATATTGAACTTACTGGTGATTGGAAGAGCTATGATGGAAGTATAGCACTTAAAACCGAATTAAAAAACCAATAGTCATGCTCAGAAGAATATTGGCGGTATTGGCCGGTCTTATTGCCGGATCCATTTGTATTACCGCAGTAGAAAAAATAGGGCATACGCTGTATCCGCCTCCGGCAGAAGCTGCAGCAGGAGATATGGAGGCTTTGAAAACGTATGTGGAGCAAGCCCCTTTTATGGCTCTGTTTTTTATCATTCTGGCTTACGCGCTGGCAGCGGTTGTCTCAGGATTTACCGCTTCAAAAATTTCCAATAACGGAAAAAATTCAGCTGCAGTGATTTGTGGAATTATTTTCCTGTTAATGACCATTTACATGATGGCGTCTTTACCTTCTCCAATCTGGTTCTGGATTTTAGGAATTCTCGTTTGGGGGCTGGTTTTCTTGGGACATAAACTCGCATTAAAAAAATAAATAACTATGAAATTAGGAGCTTTTTCAATTAGCTTAAGCGTAAAAGATCTTCAGAAATCCAAAGACTTTTACGAGAAACTTGGGTTCACCACTATGGCGGGAACGGAAGCACAAAATTATCTGATCATGAAAAACGGTTCTACTTTGATAGGCCTTTTTCAAGCAATGTTTGATGGAAATATGCTTACCTTCAATCCTGGATGGGATGAAAATGCACAGAACCTTGATTCTTTTGATGATGTGCGTGAAATTCAGAAGAGATTAAAAGAAAATGGAGTGGAAATCGGAAAAGAAGCTGATGAAACCACCTCCGGTCCTGAGCATATCTATCTGAAAGACCCCGATGGAAATATGATACTTATAGATCAACACAGATAATAATTAAAAACACATTGATGATGAGAACATTGAAAAGAATTATTTTACTTTTAGCCCCACTACTAATCATTTTGTTGGTTTGGGCTGCTTTTATTCCGGGTGACTGTCAATATGAAAAGTCGATTTCGATTAATGTACCGGCAGAAAGAGTATGGCAGAATACCAATACCCTCAAAGCAATGGATCAATGGAGTCCATGGAATGATCTTGATCCGGGTATGAAAAAAGAATGGACGGGAACTACCGGCCAGCACGGAGAAAAAGTTTGCTGGGACAGTAATAATAAACAGGTAGGAAAAGGCTGTCAGGAATTGGAAAAAGTGGATGAAGCAGGTAAAAGAATAGACACGGCAATCAGATTTCTTACGCCTTATGAAAGTGAGGCAAATGCTTATGTAATAGTAGTTCCTGAAGGAAATGGAAGCAAGGCAACGTGGGGATTCACCTCACAGATTCCTTATCCGTTTACTTTGATGAAGTTGTTTGTGAATATGGAGAAAGCTATTGGAACAGATTATCAGAAAGGGCTTTCAAGATTAAAAGTATTATCTGAAAAACCTCAATAAAAAACAAACTCAACTTAAAAAAACAAAACAATTATGGCAACAGTAAACGTTTACCTTACGTTCAACGGAAACTGCAGAGAAGCATTCGATTTTTATAAATCTGTTTTCGGAGGAGAATATCCTTATGTCGGCACATTTGGAGAAATGCCTCCAATGGAAGGAAAAGAAATGCCTGAAGAAGACAAAAACAAAATCATGCATGTTGCACTTCCAATTTCTAAAGAAACGATTTTGATGGGAAGCGATACAGGAGGAGAGTGGTCTTCCAACTTCAAAGCAGGAAACAACTTCTCTATTTCTGTGAACGCTGAATCTAAAGAAGAAGCAGACAAATTATTTAGTGGTCTTTCTGCGGGCGGGCAAGTAACAATGCCTATGGCAGATACTTTCTGGGGAGCCTATTTCGGAATGTTTAGTGATAAATTCGGAATCAACTGGATGGTAAATTATGATGATCCTGCTAAAATGCAGCAACACCCATAAGATTTATATCTGAATTCAAAATACTCAAAAAACCGACAGTTACCTGTCGGTTTTTTGAGTATTTATAGAATTTTTATTTCTTCTTAATGATTTTGTAGCTTCCTGACTCTGTTGTGATGAGGTAGATACCATCAGGAAACTCACTTATATCAAACTTACTTTTATCTTTTTCAGCTGCTGCAGATTTCATAATTTTTCCAGATTGGTCATATAACAAAACTTTTTCATTTTTCTTCAGGTCATCCATATAGAAGATGCCGGTAGTTGGATTCGGATAAATATTCGCTTTGCCTTTGAGGTCATTTTCTGAAGTTCCCAATGTAGAAATTTTTGTCCATGTAAATGCATCCAGGCACATATAGACATAGCCACCGGTGGATTGCAGCTGAAGCTCATCAATGGTAGTATTGCTGTTATTCTGATTATTTAAAGTAGCCAGATCAATCAGGGTGAACCCGTTGTTGATACCTGTTGTTCCCATTGTTGCATTGAATGTCGTATTAAAACCTGATGTTTTTGTGGTGGTAAACTTTGTGACTCCTGCTAATTTTCCTGTAATGATCAGTGTTCCTGATGAGGTAGACTGATTGAGAGCAGTATTACTCAGGAAGACCCAAAACTTGGATACAGTGAACATAGAACTGCTTTTAACACTAAAAGACGGAGAATTGATATTGGTTGTTCCTGTGTTGTCAATATAGACGTTATCATTAGCTGTTCCGTTCCAGCCGGTGTTTGGATAATTGCCCTGAATTCTGAAAGTTCCGGCCTGTGATACGATATTGAAGGTATATCCATTGCTGGTAAAGCTTGTGCTTCCGCCTGATGAAGTTTCAAAAGTTACAGTGGTTGTCTGTGCATTAAATGCTGCAATATTGCTTAATAAAGCAATGACTACAAAAAAGGTAATTTTTTTCATGATACAGATTTTTTTATGATTACAGAAGATCATAAGCTTCCCGTACTGTTGATATGCTCATGAGGTTTTCCTGTAAAGGATACCACAAAGTAACCGAGAAATACAAAGTGACAACAGCGTATTAAAAACCGAATTGAAAAACAGGTAGAAATACGCAATTTTGGTGGTTTTTATTATTATAATTTTGAAAAATGAATATTATGTTAATTAAAATGGAATTATTTCACAGTATGGTTAGTTTTTTTTCATAACTTGTAATGTGTAGCTGAAGTAACTTATTCTAAACCTATTATATAATTTAAAACGAGAAAAACTATGGAATTACCTAAACATGCAGTCTTATTAGATGATGCTAAAAAATGGATCAGCAATTGGCAGAATACAAAAATTATCGATGGAACATCTATCCGGGCTCACCTTATCCCGGCAAAGGATGTTCATGATATTTTTATTGACGACAAAGGATTTGCGAGATATCGGGGTTATAATGCCATTACCGATGAAGGCGAATTTAAATTTCTTCTGGTAGGAGTAGATGCAGATAACAATGATATTGTAAACTATGATAATGGAGATTACGTCTATGATATGACCACCCCTTGTCCAAGCGTATGTTCTGCTGCAAAATGGTGGAATCTGTAAACTAGAGATCATTGGATCACTGGATTGAAATATTGTCGTTAATAGGAAAAGGCATTCTGCTGATTAATCTGGCAGTATACTGTATAGGCTTTTCCGGAGGAGGAAAAGCCTATACATTCTTCATCAGCTACCTGGCCTGGATATTACTATGTGAAATTGTTTTCTATGTATTGAATTCACAGAAGATTAATAATCTGTTTTTCTCACATTATTATCTGATAGGCCAGTTTTTGTTACTGGGGTTATTCTTCCATGAAATTGTAACGGAACAATACCAGAAAAAAACAGCACGTACACTTTTAATTATCATTCCTGTAGTTCTTGTTATACAGTATATCATATACCCCGAAAAGTATTATGTTTTTAATCTTTTTGAAATTTTTGTCACATCTTATTCAATCATAATTCTGGCATTATTTCATTTATATAATATACTGGATACCCAAAAGAAATACAATTATATAAGCCTGGGACTTTTACTTTATCTGATAAGCAGTACTGTAATATTTTTGTCCGGAAACCTCTATACGGTGATGAACAGAAAACTGCATAAAGAGATATGGGTTTTCAATGTTGTTATGTTTATTGTGTATCAGATTTTTATTCTGATAGACTATCTGTCTTCCCGCAAAAAAAATGTGTAATTACTGTTATGATATTACAAAATGAATGAGAATACAATTATTTCCACTATCGTTTATACCTTTCTGGCATTTACCTTACTGGCCGTCACCCTGATTATATTTTATTATTTTTCCAATAAGAAAATAACTAGAAATATTATTCAGAAAAAAGAGCTCGAGGTCAGATACGAGAAAGATCTTACCCATGCCATTATCAGTGCTCAGGAAAAAGAAAGGCTGAGAATTGCCCAGGATCTGCATGACGATATCAGCTCAAAACTCAGTGTGGTTTCTTTAAATATCCATCTCCTGGATTTTGATAATCTGACAAGAGAAGAATACAACGATCTGAAAAATAAAATCATACATCTGGTTAATAAAACAGCAGAAAGTGCCAGACAGATCTCGCATGATCTCCTTCCTCCGATTTTAGAAAAATTTGGACTTCATGCTGCCATAGATGCATTGTGCTCAGAAATAAACCTGTCCAAAACTCTGCAGGTTACTTATTCCAACAGTTTATACTTTGCAAAAGCAGAAGAAGAAAAAAATTTGCATATCTTTAGAATACTTCAGGAGCTCATTAACAATTCCATAAAACACGGGGAAAGTACGCATATTGATATAGAATTTTTGGGAAAAGACGGAAAAAATACCTGTCTCTACAAAGATGATGGTAAGGGATTTAATCTTAATGAAAATACGTTGAAAGAGGGATTGGGCTTAAGAAATATCAGAAGCCGGGTCGAACTGATCAATGGAACACTGAAAATTGAAAGTGAAAACAATAAAGGAATCGCTGTAGAATTTACATTTTAAATCATGATAAGATGGAAAAGGACATAATTCGTGTAATAACCGTAGACGATGAAGCACTCTTTCGTCAGGGAATTTCATTGTTGATACAGAGAGAAAAAGATATTGAACTGGTAAGTGATTTCAGCAACGGGAAAGAGCTTCTGGATGAGCTTGTAACCCTTGAAGAACTGCCTGATATAATCCTGATGGATCTTAATATGCCTGAAATTAACGGAGTAGAGGCAACCAAACAAATCCACATCAAATATCCTCAGATCAGGATTATTGCATTAACGAGTTATAATACAAAAGCATTCATTGTCAATATGATACAGTCAGGAGCCTGTTCCTTTCTTAAAAAAAACTCAAGTCCTGCTGAATTGCTCACGGCAATCCGTGAAGTACACAGTAAAGGTTTCTTTTATAATAACGAAGTAATGGAAGCTTTACATCAAAACCTTACAGAACCTAAGAAAAAGATTTCCAGTATTTTTGATGCCAATCATATTTCCAAAAGAGAAAAAGAAGTATTGGAACTCATCTGCAAACAATACAACACTTCTGAGATTGCAGATCAGCTTTTTATAAGCTCCAGAACCGTTGAAGGTCACCGCAACAGCCTTCTGCTGAAAACAGGAGCCAAAAATACTGCCGGTTTAGTGGTATATGCCATAGAAAGTAAAATTGCAGATATGAATTATTTAAAAGACAGGTTCGAATAATTCATCCAGCTGTTTTCATTAAAAATTTTCTGATTAAATTAGCCTTTGTTTTGATAAGCAGAACCCAATGGTTGGTTTATGAAAAACAATAATTTATAGTTAAAAACAGAAAATACAAAAGAATGAAATTTACAATTGAAAACATCAAAGCAGAGCACCAGAAAGTAAAAAGCGGAGCCGATTTCCCTCAATATATCCAGGCTATAAAAGCATTAGGTGTCTCTCACTACAAAGCATACGTTTCAGACGGAAATACAGAATACTTTAATAATGAAAATCAATCTGTGCAGACCGGAACAAAATATGATCCTCTTGTTGTTTCCGATACTTTAAATCTTGAAAATTTTAAAATAAGACTGAAGCTTCATCAACAGGGAGGAACAGATTACATGACTTTCTGTAAAGACTGTGCCGAAAACGGAATCAATGGCTGGACAATGGATCTTCATGCAATGACCTGTACTTATTTTGACCAGAATGAAACAGATGTTCTTACCGAACAGGTTCCAGGATAATCTTTTACAGAAAAACGGATGCAGACCATTGCATCCGTACTTCTTTACAGTAACTTACAAAATATTTTTTGCTATTATTGATTTAAAATATTAATTTTGTTTAAAACGATAGATAATAGTAATTGATAAACATGAGAAAGGTTTTTACGAAGTTGGCGTTCACAGTATTAGGTTTGGGATCCATTTTGACATTTGCTCAAAAAAACGATCTGGGAGCATGGTACATGTATTTTGGAAATAATAAGATCAGCAAGAAACTGAACTGGCACAATGAAATTCAGTACCGTAATTTTGATGCGGTTGGAGACCTGGAACAGTTACTGATCCGTACGGGGATCGGATATGATCTTACAGAGAACAATAACAATGTTTTATTGGGCTACGGTTTCATTCTCAGCCAACCTTACGTAAACGGTGAAAAAAAAGAAAATATTGAGCACCGGATTTTCCAGCAGTATATTACCAAACAGAAATTCGGACGTTTCTATCTTCAGCACCGTTACCGTCTGGAAGAGCGTTTCCTTCAGGATGATTTCAGAATGAGATTCCGCTACATGCTCGGACTGAATATTCCGATTACCCAAAAAGAAATGCTGCCGAAAACCCTTTACGCATCTGTTTACAATGAAATTTTTCTGCATTTTGACAATCCGGTTTTCGACAGAAACAGAGTGTATGGGGCCTTAGGATATGTCATCAACAAAAACATGAGGATTGAAGCTGGTTATATGAATCAGATTCAGGAGAACAGAAACCGCGGACAGATTCAGATTGGTTTTTATAATAATATCCCATTCACTAAAAACTAATAAAACGGTTACTGAATGCTGTGAGGAAAACCATTATTTGAAAATAGATTATATTAAACACTATAAAATAAACACTTATGCATTCAGGAAAAAGATTCGGAGCCCGGGAGTTCATTATCTGGACCAGAAGAAGTATTTACGCTCTGGTCGTACTATCAGCCATTCCTACAGTCCTCTACTTTTTAGGCTGGAAGTTTCTTTCTGTTCCTTGGCAGCCGATTGCCATCATGGGAACAGCAGTTGCCTTTATCGTTGGATTTAAAAACAATGCCAGCTATAGCAGACTCTGGGAAGCAAGACAGATCTACGGAGCAATTATCAATGACAGCCGCAGCTTTGGGTATATTCTGAGAGATGCACTGCTTTCCAAAGATCCGGGTAAAGTAAAAGAAATGTTTCTTCGTCATTATGCATGGCTTACTGCATTGAGATTTCAGCTTCGTGAACCGCGAGCATGGGAAAACATGGGAACAGATCAGTTTGATGAATATGCTAAAAAATATGATATTCCGGAGAGACAGTCCAAACTGGATGAAGAATTAAAACAATACCTTTCCGAATCTGAACTTCAGTATATTCTAAGCAAAAAGAACAGAGCAACACAATTGATGGCCAGCCAGAGTAAAGCCTTATCGGAAGCGTATGAAAAAGGAGAAATTAATGATTTTCAATGGACACAAATCAATCAGCAGCTGATAAAGTTTACTGACGATCAGGGAAAAGCCGAAAGAATTAAAAACTTTCCCTATCCAAGAAACTTCTCTTCCATCACCACATATCTTTTGCTGCTCTTTATTGTTTTTGTGCCTTTCGGATTATTGAAAGAGTTCGACAAATTAGGGGAAGGAACAATGGTGGAAGGCTGGACATTATGGTTTAATATTCCGTTTTCTTTACTGGTTACGTGGTGCTTTCATACATTGGACAGCGTAGGGGAAGCTTCGGTAAACCCTTTTGAAGGAAGTCCCAATGATGTTCCTATCACTCAGATCAGCCGTACCATTGAAATTGATATGAGAGATATGCTGGATGAATCTGATCTTCCCCCAGCAATTACTCCAAAGAATAATATTGTGCTTTAGATTGGCCTTTTATGATTTTAGATATTGATTAATGACAGACTTCGAATATATCTAAACCTGATAGGTTTCTGAAAACCTATCAGGTTTGGGAAATTAGCTTTGGACATCAAATCCAAATAAAAATATTTAACACTTAAAAAAACTTATTTAAAAATGATTCACAGCTATGTTATAATATCCATTGCAGTACTGCTGTCTGTGATGATATTGGTAATGATCGGCCAGAAATTAAAAGTTGCTTATCCTATTTTCCTTGTTATTGCAGGGTTACTGATAAGCTTCGTGCCGGGAATGCCGCGTATTGAAATAGAACCTGACCTTGTCTTTCTTATTTTCCTTCCGCCTATTTTGTTTGAGGCCGCATGGTTTACTTCATGGCAGGATTTTCATAAATGGAGAAAACAGATTTTTTCAATGGCCTTCGGATTGGTGTTTTTAACATCCATAGTCGTTGCTTATCTTTCATCTTCCATTATTCCGGGGCTTACTGTAGCTATGGGCTTCTTGCTGGGAGGAGTGAATTCTCCGCCGGATGCAGTAGCTGCGACTTCGGTACTCAAACATATGAAAATCCCTAAAAAGATCACCAATATTCTGGAAGGCGAGAGTTTGATCAACGATGCATCCAGTTTAATTGTCTTTAAATTTGCTTTGGCAGCTGTTATTTCAGGGCAGTTTATCTGGAGAGATGCCGTTCAGGATTTCTTTACCATGGCCATCGGTGGAATTGCCGTAGGAGTAGCGGTTGGGTTTCTGTTTGGAGCTTTATTAAAGGTTATTCCAACCAATTCCAATATCGATACCATCATTACCCTTATCGTTCCTTACATTATGTATGTGGGAGCAGAACATTTTCATTTTTCCGGAGTATTGGCAGTGGTTGCCGGAGGTTTGCTGATGTCTTATAACTCACATTGTTATTTAAGTCATACCTCCAGAATTCAGTCCGGGAATGTGTGGAGTGTTTTGATATTCCTGATGAATACCATCATCTTTATCCTGATTGGTCTTGAGCTTCCGATTGTAGTGGAAGGAATGAAAGAATATACCATTTCAGAAGGCATTTTTTACAGTGTGGTGATTGGCGGAGCGATTATCGGAACAAGAATTTTGTATAGTTATGCATTAATGTATTTCCCAAGAGTCTGTTCTAAAGAATTAAGGCTAAAAGTTCCCAAACCTGATTGGAGAGAGCCTTTTATCATCAGTTTTGCAGCAATGAGAGGAGTGGTTTCACTGGCTGCCGCCTTGTCAATTCCTGCTTTTTTACCTAATGGAGAGGCATTTCCGCATAGGAATATTATTTTATTTGTCACATTCGTTATCATATTGATTACCCTGGTAGGGCAAGGCTTATTGTTGAGCCCAATCTTGAAATTATTGAATATTCAGGATGCCGGAAGTGAATTGCCGGAAGAAAAACAGGAGGTAATCCTTATGCGCAAACTGAAGGAAACAGCTTTACACAAACTCGATAATGACTTTTCGGAATTAGCCGTAACCAACAGTCTGGTACGTCATCAAAAGCACAAATTAGAAAATGAAATGATGCTGATGGCAGACAAAGCCCAATGTATGGCTTCCACAGGGGATTATGTAACCGCTATCAATGAAAATAAAGATGTCTTGCGGCAGATCATTCAGGCACAGAGAAACGAATTGCACAGAATGAAAAGAGAAAAGATATTTGATGATCACGTGATGAGAACCATTGAAATGCAGCTGGATTTTGATGAAGCCAAGATCACAGGTTTTTCACATGGGTAATTAAAAAATAAACCACAAAAGTCACAAAAGGATAAAAGTTAAAATAAACTTGCAGAAATAAAAAGTTCACAAAAGGAAAATTCTGAAATTGTAAAGGCTTATGTGTACTTCTCATGAGTAGAAATTTAAACTTAAATAATTTAGTAGATAAAAACTTTTGTGACTTTTGTGGTTAAATATTATGGATAAAATTGTGTACATTTAGACATATTAAATCCATAATATGAGTACACCCATCACAGTTCAGTACACCATCAATGCTCCGGTTGAAAAAGTCTGGAAAGCATTAACCGATAAAAATGAAATGAAATCCTGGTATTTTGATATCCAGGATTTTGTATTGGAAGAAGGGCAGGTATTTAATTTCTTTGAACCCGGAGGAGCCAACAAATACCATCATCATGGTGAGATTTTAGAAATAATCCCGAATGAGAAATTAAAGCACACATGGTCTTATCCTGATTTTTCAACACTGAAAACCATTGTAACCTGGGAACTGCTTCCGGAAGACGGTCAAACTTTAGTAAAGCTGATCCATGAAGATATTGAAAACTTTAAAGACTTAGGAGAAGGCTTTTCAAGAGAGAGTTTTGTAAAGGGCTGGAATACGATTTTGGGACAAAGCTTAAAAGAATTTCTAGAAAAATAAATCATGATCACATTACACTCTTTTACGATAGAAGATGCTCCACAACTGATTTCAAAGATAAAAGACGAAAGAATGCTTCTTCAGTTTGCCGGCCCGGCATATCGTTTTCCTCTCACGGAAGAACAGCTGGAAAAGGATTTATCAGATGAAAACCGAACTCTTTTTAAAATTACAGATGAGACAGGAAGTACAATCGGGCATGCCCAGATATTTCTGAAAGAAAAAACATTCCTGTTGGGAAGAATTTTGATCTGGGATGAAAATAACAGAGGAAAAGGTTATGGAAAGAAGGTGATGCAGGAGCTTTTGAAATATGGCTTCAGTCATTTTGATAAAGAAACAGCAGAGCTGAACGTGTACGACTGGAATACCGGAGCAATTGAATGTTACAAAAAAGTAGGTTTTGTTTTTGATCCATACGTTAAAAGCGAAGCCAGGATTGATCAGGAAACATGGGTTTCTCTGAATATGAAAATCCGTAAAAATACTTTCGAATTACAGGAATCATGACAAATTTTACCGCACTTCGGCCTGTTTTATGGACAGAAAACCTCGATGAAACCATTGCATTTTATATGAATATTCTCGGATTTACCCTGATGGGAAGAAATGATGACTGGCAATGGGCTTCTCTTCGAAAAGATGACATATACATTATGCTTTCCCAGCCTAATGAACATGAAAACAATACGTCCATCGGGTTTTCAGGATCATTTTATTTCAATGTAAATCAGGTGGATGATCTTTGGGAAGATCTTAAAACAAAAGCCAAAGTCTGCTATGAAATTGAAACTTTTGAATGGGGAATGAGAGAATTTGCAATATATGACAACAACGGATATATATTACAATTTGGTGAACCCGTAGATAATATTGGCAATACGGAATAAAATTTGCTATTTTTGGAGAAATATTTAGAAATTCAATGAAAAAAAGTATAATAGCGGGTTTCGCAGCGATTTTATTATTGGCGTCTTGTAATAAGGATAAAGAGATTCTTAATACATTAAACACTTATAATACTTCAATGGAGGCGAAGGGATACCATTTCGGAGATAAGCTTGAGCTTCCGAAAGAGGTAACGGAAAATGCAGAAAGCGTAACGATCAGCTTTGGAGATAAAGAAACAACAGATTTAACCATTGATCCTAAATTTTTCACATTAGGAGACAATGCTGTTACCTTCAATATTAAAACAAAAGGAGGTGAAGTCCTTAATCAGGATGCAACCATCAATGTATTTGCAAAAAATCCTGAAAAAAATATTCCTTATCAGATTGTAGCGGAATATCCTCACGATCCTAAAAACTTTGTACAGGGTTTTCAGATTGAAGGAAATACAATTTATGAAAGTGACGGGCAGAACGGATCTTCACAAATTCTAAAATACACGTTGGGAACAACCACTCCGCTGGCTTCTACAAAACAGGCTCAGGAAGACTTTTCTGAAGGAAGTACCATCGTAGGAGATAAAGTGTACCAGCTGACATGGCAGAGTAAAAAAGGATATGTTTATGATAAAAGTTCATTAAAGCTGCTTTCAGAATTTGCTTATCCAAATGTATTGGGTGAAGGTTGGGGATTAACGTACGACGGAAAAAGCCTGATTGCTTCTGATGGAAGTAAGCTTTTATATTTCCTTGATGTCAACGATCCTTCAAAACTGATTAAATATATCGCTGTAGCAGGAAGTTCTCAGGCATATGATCAGTTGAACGAACTGGAATACCACAACGGGTTTATCTATGCCAACGTATGGCAGAAGCCGATCATTTTAAAGATCAATCCAGCCAATGGAGAAGTCGTGGGAACTTTTGACTTTACTGAAATCGCAAAACAGAATACCAAGGGAAGTGATGATGTACTGAACGGAATTGCTTTCAAAGGAGATAATATGCTGGTAACCGGAAAGAACTGGCCGAAGATTTACGAAGTTCAGATCAAATAATCTGATTTTATTGATAAAAAAAATAGCGTTCCCTTGGGAGCGTTATTTTCGTTTTAAGGATTAAATTTTAGTACTTTTGGAAAATGATTAAAAAGTTCATGAAGCAAAATATTATGGCTGGTCTGGCAGCCATATTCTTGTTGGCTTCCTGCAATAATAATGAGAAAATGCTGGATTCTCTGGCGGATTACAATAACTCAAAAGAAGAAAAAGGCTATCATTTTGGGGATAAGCTTGATCTTCCAAAAGAAGTAACGGAAAATGCAGAAAGCATAACCATCAGTTTCGGAGATAAAGAAACAACGGATTTAACTGTTAGTCCGGAGTTTTTTACATTGGGAGATAACGATGTAGTCTTCAGGATTAAAACAAAAAATGGAGAAATATTAAATCAGGATGCTACCATTAATGTATTTACAAAAACTCCTGAGCAGAATATTTCCTATAAAATAGTTGCAGATTATCCTCACGATCCCAGAAACTTTATTGAAGGCTTTTTGGTAGAAGGAAATACAGTGTATGAAAGTGATGGCATGGAGAATGCTTCCCAGCTTATAAAATATACTTTAGGATCATCTACTCCGACAGTTGTAAAAAAGCAGCCTGCTGAAATTTTCTCCGAGGGCTGTGCGATCGTTGGAAATAAGATCTATCAATTAACCTATAAAAATAAAATAGGTTTTATTTACGATAAAAATACGTTTGAAGAACTTTCAAAATTTCCTTTGCCTAATATAATTGGAGAGGGATGGGGACTGACGTACGACGGAAAAAACCTGGTGGCTACAGACGGCTCTAAAAACCTTTATTTTCTGGATATCAATGATCCTTCTAAAGTAGTGAAAACTATAGCTGTTGGCGGGAATTCTGAAATTTATAATCAGCTCAATGAGCTTGAATATCACGATGGCTTTATATATGCCAATGTGTGGCACAACCCTGTAGTTTTAAAGATCAATCCTGCTACAGGAGATGTTGCAGGTAAATTTGATTTTACCAAATTAACCAAAGAAAACGATCAGGGAAACAGCGAACATGTGCTGAACGGAATTGCCTTTAGAGGTGAAAATATGCTGGTGACAGGGAAAAACTGGGAGAAAATTTATGAAGTTACTTTTCAATAAAATCATTGTATTCATTGAACAGAGACTTCTTTTTTTTCAGCAACAGTCTGTTTTCAATTTTGATTAACAGCAAAGAAAATTCTATTGGGTGTAATCATCTTTTGAGTAAAGTAATTTTTCAGTAAATTGACCCCATTAAAAAAGCAGAGTGAAGTTTTTAAACATACTATTTTTTTTCCTTTTCTGTACGGCTTCAGCGCAGAATATTCTTCCTTTGGATACATTGAAACTAAAGGAAGCCAAAGATATGCTTGCTGACGACTATGGAAATCTGTATATCTATAAAAACAAAGATTTCAGTTTTACCAAATACGATTCTTTAGGAAAGCAGATCGGGAAAATGATGCTTACTGTTCCTTACAAAGTTCAGTCAGTACAAAATCCTCTGAATGTACCTTTATTTTCTGAAAATGCTCAGGAAATGAAATTTGTAGACCAGAATATGAATGAGATTCAAAGATTGGATTTTAAACAGAAATTTGGCTTTATCAGAATGGCTTATGCCGAAGATCTGCAGCAACTATGGCTTCTGGATGACAGTACAAAACGTCTGATACAGTATAATTTCAGAAATGATACCACCATCAACTCATATCCTTTTGATATCAGTTTTGAAGATTTAATGGATATGCTGGTCTATGAAAACAAGGTCTATATTTTAACCAGAAAACATATCAGGATTTATAGCCTGAAATTTGAAAAACTTTTCGAAGCCCCTTTGGAAAACGGAAAACGTTTTCGAAGAGAAAACGATATGATCCTGGTAGTTGCCGGTAATTTCATTTCACAATACGTCCCTGAAAAAGGGATGACAACCATTTTCGAAGACCAGGAAGCGCAAATTGTGGATAAAAACATCCTCTCTTATTTTGCAATCAAAGGGAACAAACTCTATCTTTACAGCCTTGAAAAAGTAAAGAAAGCCAAACAGCAAAAACAGCTCGAAGCTCAGCCGGAATCTCTGCAGCCATCTACAGAAAAACCAGTAGAAAAAACGGAAGAGAAACCTGATGAGAATACAGCAGAGAAACCTTCAGACAATACTTTACAGAAATTGATTGAAGACATTTCTCAGGTTGAGACCGGGGCCATCGAACAACTTATCAACTAATCAGTAATACAAGGAAAAGAATATTATGCATATTGCAGTTACAGGAAACATCGGAGCCGGAAAAACAACTTTGACAACGATGCTTTCCAAGCATTACGGATGGGATGCACAATTTGAAGACGTAGATCATAACCCGTATCTGGAGGATTTTTATTCTGATATGAGCAAATGGAGTTTTGCATTACAGGTCTATTTCCTGGGAAGCAGATTCCGTCAGGTGAAGGAAATCAGAGAAAGTGGGAAAAACATTATTCAGGATCGTACCATCTATGAAGATGCCCATATTTTTGCAGAAAACCTGAATGATATGAATCTTCTTTCAGACAGAGATTTCAATAACTATTCATCAGTTTTTGATTTGATGAAGTCCTTTGTATCCGCTCCGGATCTTTTAATCTATTTAAAATCAGATGTTCCTAATCTGGTTAAAAAAATCTACAAAAGAGGCCGTGAATATGAAGCATCCATCAGCATTGAATATCTTTCAAAACTGAATCAGAAATATGAAAAATGGATTTCCAACTATACAGAAGGAAAACTTCTGATTGTAGAAGTGGATGATCTTGATTTCGTTGAAAAACCTGAAGATTTCGGATTTATTCTGGAAAAAATTGAAGCAGAACTACACGGATTGTTTTAACATATTTTTATCAGAACATTAAGACATACTCAGGGTAATTCTTTTTAAATTTGTTGAGATCAAGTTTAATTTTTTGAATAATTATATCATGGTAGTTAAAGTTTTACATAACGGAAACTGTTCAAAGTCAAATGCTGTACTGGAGTATCTTGACGAAAACGGAGTGCCTTTTGAGATCATTAATATTGTTGATGATCCGTTAAGTCCTCTTGAAATAAGAACGGTGCTGAAAAAACTGAACCAAAGTGTTTTTCATATCATTCGTAAGACAGATAAACTGTATATTGAAAATTATGCAGATAAAAATTATTCTGAAGAAGAGTGGATTAAAATTCTTTCTGAGAATCCCTCTCTGATACAAAGACCGATTCTTGTAAAAGGCTCAGTAGCCATGCTGGGAAGGCCTATTGAAAACGTAAAGTTCTTTATTGAAAAGTAGATCAATCAACTTAATACATAAAAAACCGTTCTTTTTAGAGCGGATTTTTTTATGTTATGGGGTTGCAGTTTTGCTGGTTCCATTGATAATCTTATATAAAGCTTCCAGTTCTTTTGGTGGGCGTCCGGAATCAAAATCTGAAGAAGTATATTCCCTTCCGTTAGAGGTAATGATAATGGATGCAATCATTGCCCGGTCAGAATGCCTGCCCTCTGTAGGAGCTTTAAGATCTGATATCTTGGATAAGTCAATAGTTTGAGCCAGTCTGGAAACCGTCTGCCATTCCGCAGGAGATATTTTAGTAGTAGTAATTTCTTCGTTAATATTGGATTCTTTTGAAGAAGGGGTGAAGACTATGTTTCTGCTGAATCCTCTCGTCCTTTCTGTTAATTGAATCCGTTCAATCTTTTGTTGCTGAACTGCAGAGGATATAGCAGTCGTGTTATTTTGACTGTTATCTTTGTGCATACAACTTGTAGAAGAGGTGACCAAAATAATACTAAATAGGATCAGTTGGATGTTCATCATATTCTGTTTTAAGTTTTAAATAATAAAAAACCGCTTCATGATGATGAAACGGCCTTTGTTTTTACAATAGAATAACGCCTTCTATTTTTGCTACTTCTTTATAAATATTCACTACCTGATTGGCATCCAAAACAAATGCATTAATGTTGCAGGCAGTGTATTTTCCATTTTTGCTTTCTCGGTTTCCCAGTGTAAATTTAATACCATCAAAAACTCTGTAAATTTCAGTAAGTTTTGCCTGGTCTGTAGGGATAATAAATTTAAATAAATAATCCTCCGGAAAATCATGATGATCCTCCAGTTTCTCCTTCAAAGACTGATAAAAATCTTCGGGGCTTGCGTGTTGATTTCCTTGTAATATATCCATCTGCAATTGTTAATATAATATAAATATAACGAAATTTTTCCTATTTTCCAAATGGTCCCAGCAGAGACTTGGAGTTCTGGTGCTCATAATCTTCGATGATGTTGAATAATCCATTGACCAGCTGTTCAGAAGCAAGTTTACTCAATCCTCCTGAATTGACAGTGTTGTTATTCCCGCCCAGAAGGCTGCCTAAAAAATTACTTCCTGATAACGCCGTATTGATGGTTTTTACAATTCCATATTCATTCAGTTTTTCATCTACTTTAGGAGCGATGGCTGCAATCAGCTGTTGGGATGTTTTTTCCTTCAGAATCTGTGTCGCCGTTGTTCCCTGCATAATTCTCGTTACATCCTGGGCATTCAGACTGTTGACCGCATCCTGCAAAATAGGTTTTGAAGTATTCACGGTATAAGCTGCTGCCTGAGCAATATAATCCCTTTCTTTAGCTACGAGTGAAGGGGCAATTTTCTCCAGCGTAGAATTAATATCTCTCAACTCTTTAGGAAGCGCTTTATCTACCATATTGTTCTGCAGAAACGCTTCTTTGTTTCCATAGATACCCATTCCTTTATCAATACCATTGAGCAGGATTCTTTTAATAATAGAAAGCCCCATGTCTGATGTAGCCAGTGATGTGCAAGATTGTACACTGGTGGTAATAACAGCACCGGTCCCGATCAGAAGAGCGGCTGCAATGATATATTTTTTCATTGATCTTTTTATTATGTATTTCTAAGATGCTTTTGTCAAAAACTGCACCAAAGGTAATTACTATTCTCTATTTAACAAAATATTAAATTGAGTGCTGAATTTGGTGAATTTTTAAGGTCAAAATATTAATTTAACATTCATGAAATAACGGTAAATTGATAATAATTTTGAATATAAAATTATAAAACGTGAATATTTATCATTTTTGATGTAACAAAAAAGGGCGATGTTTAAATATTTAAGATAATTTAACATTGTTCGATATTTTTTATATTTTTGGCTAATGTCTTTTTTTGAGATTTTAAATAACTCCACTATTTAAAGACAGAAATGAATTTGATTTATTTGAATAAAATTGAAACTATATGAAACAAAGTAATTTAAAGTATCCATGTCTCATTGCCGTGTTGTATTTCGGGATGAACGTGAATGCACAGGTTACGCAGGATTCTGCTAAAGTCCAGAAGATTGACGAAGTCGTGATGATTGGATATGGTAGCCGTAAAAAAGTGGATAATACCACAGCTATCAGTTCTATCAGCGCTGAGGAAGTAACCAGAACCAAAGTATTGAATGCATCACAGGCTATTCAGGGAAAAGCTGCTGGAGTACAGGTTATTGCTTCTGATGCGCCGGGATCAACTCCGACAGTAATGATCAGAGGACTTGGTACAGTGTTAGGTGGGAGAACTCCACTATACGTAGTTGATGGAATGTATGCCGATAACATCAACAATATCAACTCTAATGATATTCTGACCTATGATGTATTGAAAGATGCTGCAGCATTGGCAATCTATGGTAACAGGGCTGCAAATGGGGTAATCATCATTACGACAAAATCAGGTAGAGGAAAGTTAAGTGTTTCCTATGATGGATTGGTTGGATTCAGAAGTCCTTTAAAAACGATCAAAATGGCCAATGGGTCTGAATTTGCAACCTATAACAATGCAGGTAAAACAAGTACTTATCTGAATCCTAATCAGCCGTACAACACAGATTGGTTCAAAGAAATTACAAGAACCGGTATCTATAACCAGCATAACTTATCAATTTCCGGATCTTCTGAAGCTGCAAAATACTTTTTAAGTTTAAGTAATTATGATGAGCAGTCCATCCTTAAAGGAACAAATTATAACAGGACTACAGTAAGAACCAATAACGAATTCAGGATTACCAAAGGTATCAGATTAGCGCAGACTTTAAGTGCTACCTTTACCAATGATACTCCTAAATCGTATGGTGCTTTTACAAATGCATATAAACAATCGCCATTAGTCCCTGTATATTATCCGAATGGAAAATATGGTCAGCCTATCTATAACAAGACTAACGGAAATATCGATTACGAAGGAGGGCGATTTAATAATGTTGGAAACCCTGTGATGCAGCTTGCTTATGATAATCAAAGGGGAAAAAATTTCTTATTGCAGGGTGGTTTAAAACTGGATATTGATATTTATAAAGATTTGAAGTTTACTTCTCAGTTTAGTGGTGAGTACAATAATTATAAATATTACAATTTTGTAAATTCAAAAGCATTCTGGTTAGATAGCGATCCAATGAGGGTTGACAGTGGATATGATACTTCTTTGCCTCTGACAAGATTAACCAATAAAAATCAAAACTATTATAATTGGGTACTTAATAACTATTTAACCTATACCAAGAAAGTAGGAAATCATGATATTGAAATTGTAGCAGGTACGGAAGCTTCAGTTGCCAACGGTCTTGAAACCTTAACGATCAACAGAAAGAATGTACCCGTTTCACAAGACTACTGGAATCTGGATGGTGTAGATTATTATGGTAATTTATTTAGTGATAATACGACCAAAGCCATTGAATCTATAAAAGGGAACAGAAACACCACAATTTCTTATTTCGGAAGACTTCAGTATAAATTTATGAACCGTTATTTATTAAGTGGAACGATCAGAAGAGACGGATCATCTCAGTTTGCTGAAGGACACAGATGGGGGACATTTCCATCATTTGGTGCCGGATGGATCATCTCTGAAGAAAGCTTTATGCAGGATGGGTTCTTTGATCTTTTAAAATTAAGAGGAGGCTGGGGTAAATTGGGTAACCAGAAAGTTCCATTAAACTATTTACCACTTTCATCCGGAGCTACTTACAATTACGGATTTGGGACATCGCCTGTAAGCAATGGCGTAACTGTTAATCAAGGATATGACCCGGAATTAGGATGGGAAGTTACAGAAGAAACCTCTTTGGGATTAGATTTTGCGATCTTGGATAAGAGGTTGTCTGGAAGTTTTGACGTTTATAACAGAAAAACTAATAACCTTATTTTAGGAGTGGTACCTTATCTTGCAACAGGTATTTCGGATGTAAATTATTCACATATGGGAAGCGTTGTTAATAGAGGTGCTGAGGTGAGTTTAAACTGGTCAGATAAAGTGGGAGAAGATTTCAGTTATTCTGTTGGAGCTAATTATTCTTACAATAAAAATAAACTTGCTAGAATTGATACTTCAAAACCTGTTTCTCAGATTATAGGAGGAAACCTGGGCAACGGAGTCGATACAAAACTATTTAATGCTTCAGCAATAGGTTACGCATTGGGAAGTTTTTATTTATATGAAACTGATGGTTATGATGCCAATGGTAACCTGAAATTTAAAGATTTGAACGGTAATGGTACTATGGATGGAGGAGACAGACGTTTCTTCGATTCTTATATACCAAAATCAACATTAGGTGTTAATTTTTCAATGTCTTATAAAAATTGGGACTTTGCCTTGAGCGGTTATGGAGCTTTTGGATTTAAAGTATACAACGGTAAGAAAGCACAAAGAAATGGCGGAGAAAATGTTGAAGCATCTGTAGCGAATGATTTCTGGACTCCTACAAACACTAATGCAGCAAACCCTGTAAATCCTTCAAATATTCCTGTAGCTTCTAATTTCTATTTGGAAAGTGGAGATTATTTTAGAATTAATAATATTTCCGTAGGGTATACATTTAAAAATGTAACGGATTATATGAGATCTATTAAGCTTTATGTGAGTGCAATTAATCCAATTGTATTCCAGAAGTATTCAGGGTATTCTTCAGAATTATCAGGATATAATCCTGCAGATACTACAGCAGAAGGTGATCCTTACAAACGTGCGGGAATAGAGCTGGATGCTTATCCTACATTGAGGTCTTTTGTATTTGGTGTTAACCTAAATTTTTAAAAAAATGAATAAGAAATATATCATAGCAGCTGCATTTTTAATTTTAGGAGCTGTTAACCAGAGTTGCAGCAATGACTTTATTGATGTGTCTCCTACAGAAAAAATTCCCGAAGCTGCTTTGGGTGAAATCTATAATAATAATGAAGGAGCCAATAGCTTGGTAACTGCTATTTATGCTAAATTCTTAGATTGGAACATGAGTACTTTCGCTTGGATTGGCGTTACATCCATCGTTTCAGATGATGCGGATAAAGGATCCAGCCCAAGTGATTCAGGTTCTGATAAGGATGTTCTGGATGCGCTGAATTTTAATGCAGCAACTCCATCATTCAAAGAACTGTTTGCCTCCAATTATCAAGGGATAAACAGATGCAACCAGGCATTGAAATATCTTCCTCAGTTAGATAAAGCTGATCCGCAATTGCGTGCAAGACTAGCTGGAGAAGCTAAGTTTTTAAGAGCGTTTATGTATTTTACTTTAGTGAAATCTTTTGGAGGTGTCCCGTTAGTAGACCACGTTCCTGTAACAGGAGTTGAAGCAGATAAACAAATGACACTTACCAGAAAAAGTAAGGAGGAAATTTATGCATTCATTGAACAGGACCTTAAGGATGCCATAGCCGTTCTTCCTAATAAATCAGCCTATGGGGCAGGTAATATAGGGAGAGCATCTGTTGGTGCTGCCCATGCGCTTTTAGCTAAAGTGTATTTATATCAGAAGAAATGGCAGCTGGCTGTAGATGAGACTAATTTGGTTACTGGGTATTCATTAACACCTAATTTCCAGGATATTTACAAAGTTTCCGGAGAAAATAATGCTGAATCTGTTTTTGAAATCAATGGGACTGGGGGAACAGCAGGAAGAGCAATTCAGCAGTATAGCCAGGTTCAGGGAGCCAGAGGTACTACAGGCTGGGGCTGGGGATTCTCTACTCCTACCCAAGGTTTGTATGATGCATACTCTGCAACAGATTCAAGAAGAGATGCTACGATTATCCACAGAGATATGACTTTATATGATGGATATTATGTAGGTCCAAATACAGAAAATAAATTTTATAATTATAAAGCTTATTCTTCAAATTATAGAGATCAGGCTTCAACAGACGTAAATATTCGTTATCTGAGATATGCTGAAGTGCTATTAATCAGAGCCGAAGCAATGAATGAACTAGGACAAACATCTGCGGCTATTCCTTTCCTGAATCAGGTAAGAAACAGAGCTAACATCGGAAGTACCCCTGCTACTTCTCAGGCAGATGTAAGATTAGATATCTGGAAACAGAGAAGATTGGAGCTTGCTTTTGAGCATGACAGATGGTTTGATCTTGTAAGAACAGGACAAGCACAAGCAGCGATGGCTGCTGATGGTGGAAAAAAATTCATCGTTGGAAAACATGAATTATTCCCACTTCCGCAGGACTTCATAATGGAAGCCGGTGGATTGTCTGCTCAAAACCCGGGCTATTAAAATAAACCATAAACATTAGAGGAGAATGAAAGTTCTCCTCTTCTTTTAGTAATAAACCCAATAAAAAGAGATCCCATGAAAAGGAACGTATTATCAATAGCTATCACCTCTTTATTCTTTGTGTATTCCTGTAAAAATGCTCCCGTTGCAAAACAGGAGGCAGGAAAAACTGAAGCCATAAAAAGCAATATCACGGATGAACAACTGATGGACAGAGTACAGAAAGATGCTTTAAAGTACTTTTGGGATTACGCAGAACCCAACTCGATGCTGGGAAGAGAGCGTTACCATGAAGACAATGTCTATCCTGATAATGATAAACACGTGATCACTACAGGAGGCTCTGGATTCGGGTTGGCAACTATTCTGGTAGGCGTAGAAAGAGGATTTGTTCCAAGAAAAGAAGCCGTGAAAAGACTTGCTCATATCATGGATTTTCTGGCAAAAGCAGACCGTCACAAAGGAGCATGGTCACATTGGATTAATGGAGAAACCGGGAAAACGGTTCCTTTCGGAAAAAAAGATAATGGCGGAGATCTTGTAGAAACAGCATTTCTTACCTCAGGAATACTGATGGTCCGTGAATATTTTAAAAACGGAAATGCAGAAGAAAAAGCTCTGGCTGCAAAATGTGATGAGCTATGGAAAGGAATCCAATGGAACTGGTATACAAAAGGAGGTCAGAAAGTACTTTACTGGCACTGGTCACCGGATTACCAATGGGAAATGAACTTTCCTCTGGAAGGATATAACGAATGTCTGATCACTTATATTTTAGCCGCATCTTCCCCTACTTATTCCATTGATGCAGAAACCTACTATAAAGGCTGGACCAGAAACGGAACTTACCTTACAGACAAAACAAAATACGGATTACCTCTGTATGTAAAACATAACTATGCCGAAGAATATGGCGGACCGCTTTTCTGGGCACAATATTCATATATCGGGCTTGATCCGACTGGATTATCCGATAAACTTGTTAAAAATTACTTTGACATCAATAAAAATCAAACCCTCATCGATTACAAATACTGTGTTGAAAATCCAAAACAATGGAAAGGTTACGGGCCAAACTATTGGGGACTTACAGCCGGTTATACAAGAAATGAAGACGGAACTACTGGTTACACAGCGCATATGCCAGGCAATGATAATGGAGTAATCACTCCCACAGCTGCATTGAGCAGTTTCCCGTACACTCCTAAAGAATCAATGGCTTTCCTGAGATTCATGTATACTCAAAAACCTGAATTTATAGGATCTGCAGGACCTTATGATGCTACTTCTATTAATTATAACAATTGGTTTACGCCAAGATATCTGGCCATAGATCAGGGAACCATAGCTCCCATGATTGAAAACTACAGATCAGGATTCCTTTGGAAACTGTTTATGAATGCTCCTGAAATTCAGCAGGGATTAAAAAAACTAAGTTTCCAGTCAGCCAAATATGGAATAAAATAATTCAATAGGAACGGGATACTATCCTGAGCATAGTCGAAGGGAGCCCGTTTAAATAAAAAATCAATCCGCTGGCTTTAGCCAAAACCTAAATAACAATATGAACCTAAAACTGAAACATCTCCCTCTTTTATTACTGCCGTTTTCATTACCAATGAATGCGCAGGAAATAAAAGGGGAACTCAATAAAGAAATTAAAAGACAGGAGAAAATGTCTTACATTCTGGATTACCCTAAAAATACGAAAGGGAATGTTCCTTTGATTGTTTTTTTACATGGCTCCGGAGAGCGTGGAACCAATCTTGATTTGGTAAAAGCACACAGCCCATTTACCTATAAAAATCTAATTAAAGAACCTGTAGCTATTCTGGCACCTCAATGTCCGGAAGGAAGATGGTGGGATACCGTTACCGTATATAATCTGATCAAAGAAATTCAGAAGAAATATAAAATTGATGCCTCCCGCATTTATCTTACAGGACTTTCAATGGGAGGGTGGGGAACTTTGAAACTAGCTATGGAACATCCGGAAATGTTTGCTGCGGTGGCTTCAGTCTGCGCCCCTACAGATCAGGTAATGACCGCCAATATTCATCAGTTTAAAGATCTGAATATGAAAATTTTTCATGGCGGGATGGATGATATTGTATTGCCAGCCAATGCTTTTAATTTTTATCAAAAGCTGCATCCTGTAAATCCTACAGCTGAATTGGTTATCTTTCCGAATGACAATCATAATTCATGGGATTCTGCCTATTCAAACCCTGCTTTGTATGAATGGATGCTATCTAAAAAGAAAGAAAAATAACCCCAAAATACACAATGATTGAAAGATAAACTCATCGAATTAAAGCAAAAAAATATAAACAATAATTTAAGAAGATAGATTTATGAAAAAGTTAATTGTAATCGCCACCTTAGCATTGGCTCCTGTATTTTCCGCTCAGGAAATGGTAACCAGGCCCGTTCAGTCTTATCAGACGGCTCAGTATCAGGCTAAAAAGAAAGCTTTTGTAGATAATCTTTTGTCTAAAATGACATTGGATGAAAAAATTGGTCAGATGAACCTTCCCACTTCCGGAGATTTCACTACCGGACAGGCACAGAGCTCTGATATCGGAAAGAAAGTAGAACAGGGATTAGTCGGCGGATTATTCAATATAAAAGGAGCAGATAAGATCAAAGCTGTTCAGAAAGTAGCTGTAGAAAAAAGCCGTCTGAAAATTCCTATGATTTTCGGTATGGATGTGATCCACGGGTATGAAACAACTTTCCCGATTCCTCTAGGGTTGGCTGCTTCATGGGATATGAACCTTATCCAGCAGTCAGCAAAAGTAGCTGCCAGAGAAGCGGCTTCTGACGGAATCAACTGGACATTCTCTCCAATGGTAGATATTTCCCGTGAGCCAAGATGGGGTAGAGTATCAGAAGGCTCTGGTGAAGACCCATATTTAGGAAGTGAAATTTCTAAAAATATGGTGTATGGCTATCAGGGGAAAGACCTTGCGAATGGAACCAATATTTTAGCTTGCGTGAAACACTTTGCCTTATATGGAGCAGGGGAATCCGGAAGAGATTACAATACCGTTGACATGAGCCATGTAAGAATGTTTAATGAATATTTTCCACCTTACAAAGCCGCAGTAGATGCTGGGGTAGCTTCGGTAATGGCTTCTTTCAATGAAGTGGATGGAGTGCCTGCGACAGGTAACAGATGGCTTCAGACTGAAGTATTGAGAAATCAATGGAAGTTTAAAGGATTTGTAGTAACAGACTATACCGGGATCAATGAAATGGTAGACCACGGTATGGGAGACCTTCAGCAGGTGTCTGCTTTGGCTTTAAAAGCTGGAGTTGATATGGATATGGTGGGAGAAGGTTTTTTAACAACTTTAAAAAAATCACTGGCAGAAGGAAAAGTGACACAAGCCGAAATTGATATGGCAGCAAGAAGAATTCTTGAAGCAAAATATGATCTTGGCTTATTTGATAATCCATACAAGCACGGAGATGCAAAATTGGCTGCAAAAGAAGTCTATAATATGGAAAACCGTAATATAGCAAGAAACACGGCTGCTCAATCCATGGTGTTATTGAAAAATGACAATCAGGTATTGCCTTTAAAAAAATCAGGAACAGTGGCTGTAATCGGACCATTGGTGAATAACTCAATGAATATGGCCGGAACATGGAGTGTTGCTACAAAACACGCAGCTTCAGTTTCTTTGATGCAGGGATTACAGTCGAACTACGGAAAAGAAGTTAAGTTTTTATCAGCAAAAGGTGCCAATATAGATTATGATGCTAAATTAGAAGAAATCTATGCTGCTCACGGTAAAAAAACAGACAGAGACAACCGTTCCAAAGAAGAGTTGTTAAAAGAAGCGGTAGAGGTTGCCAGCAAATCAGATGTGATTGTTTTGGCTATCGGAGAATCTGCTGAAATGAGTGGAGAATCTTCTTCAAGAACAGAAATTACCATTCCTCAGTCACAGGTTGACTTACTAAACGAGTTAAAAAAAACCGGAAAACCAATCGCGATGGTTCTTTTCACAGGTCGCCCATTGGCTTTAACCAATATAAAAGATACTCCGGATTCTATCTTGAATGCATGGTTTGCCGGATCTGAAGCAGGAAATGCTATTGCAGATGTTCTGTTCGGAAAAGTAAACCCATCCGGAAAACTTCCGATGACTTTCCCAAGAAGCCTTGGACAGGTGCCAATCTACTATAATGCTAAAAATACAGGTCGCCCGCTAAGCCAGGATAAAGTAGATAAATGTACTTATGAAAGATTCCGTTCAAACTATATGGACGAGTGTAATACTCCTTTATATGCTTTCGGATACGGATTAAGCTACACGAAATTCAATTACTCAGGTATGACTGTTTCCAATACTACAGCGAAAGGAAATCAGACTGTTCAGGCAACTGTTACAGTAACCAATACAGGAAACTATGACGGAGCTGAAGTGGTTCAGTTGTATATTAGAGATATGGTGGGAAGTATTACAAGGCCGGTAAAAGAATTAAAAGGCTTCCAGAAAATATTTTTGAAAAAAGGAGAATCTAAAAAAGTAACTTTCGATATTACTCCTGAAAGCCTGAAATTCTATAACGGAGATTTGAAATATGACTGGGAATCAGGTGAATTTGATATTATGATCGGAACCAGCTCTGACAATGTTCAGCATTCAAAGATTAACTGGACTAAGTAATATCTGGAAAGTAATTCACCGGATTGTGTTATGATAGTTTTTTTGGCACGATTTTTAATAATACCTCGGATAATTATTATATACAAATCGACATGAAAAAAACAATTTTATTAAGCACAATGTTCCTGGGTTCTTTAGTATTTGCACAAAAAGGAACAATAAAAGGTGGAGACAAAGATGCACACGGATGTATTGGTTCTGCAGGATATACTTATTCTCAAATTAAGAAAGACTGTATAAGAACTTTTGAACAGAAAATCAAGTTGACAGAAGTAGCTCCGAAAGACAGCTATACTTCAATAGCTGCAGTTATTTTCAGTAAAGACATGAAACAAGCTGAGGTTTTTGTAAAAGATGCCGGTGAAAGAAGCATCATCCTTACCAGAGCAGGAGGTAAAGCTAAAGCATGGAAAAAGGATGGCTATGTATTGATTCCTTACAAAAAGCACGGATATCAGCTTAAAAAGGATAATATCGTGATCTATCAGTAAGATTCGGTTTCAAAAAGAAAAACCGCTCGCAAGAGTGGTTTTTTTTTGTACCTTAGAAAAATTAATTAATATCACATTTTTGGGATATTTTTAATCCATCAGAAAACAAAAATTTTACCTATGAAAAAAATAATTTTACTCAGTACCATGTTCCTTGGTTCATTCGTTTTTGCACAAAAAAGTACTCCTGTTCTCGGAGGCGACAGAGATGTTCACGGTTGTATCGGCTCCGCAGGATATACCTATTCCCAATTAAGAAATAATTGTATACAAACTTTCAATCAGAAGATAAAACTCAAAGAAGTAAACTCAGACAAAAGCTATACTACAATGACGGCAGTTATTTTCAATAAAAGTATGACTAAAGCTGAAGTTTTTATTCCGGACGGAGCTGCAAAAAGCATTATTTTGGATAAGCAGGGAAAAGCAAAGATATGGAAAAGCGGAGCTCATGTGAAAGACAGCTATGTCTTAACTCCACATAAAAAAAGCTACCAGATCAAGAAGAATGATGAAGTCATTTATCAGTAAAATAAAAACAAAAATAACAGACCACTCGCAAGAGTGGTTTTTTTGTGGCTTGAAATCAATGAATTCAATTGGATTTTAATGCGACAAGTTTTGTCGTAGTGGATAGATATTTTTACACCATAATAGAATGACAACAGATATAAATAGAGAGAATTTAATTAAAAATAGTATGATTTACAGGATACCACAGAAAAATGATTTTCGTGTCTTAAAAAGTGTTAAATTCGTTTCGTTTTAATAAACTAATTACTAACTCAAAAAAACATAGAATGAAAAAATTCTATTTCGGTGCATTCACTTTATGCACAATCTTGGGAGTATCTGCCCAGGAAGTGGTGTGGCAGAAAGATATACAATCCTCTACCCAGGATTTTCTAAGTCAGATTACCACAACCATTGATCAGCAGTATTTGATCACAGGAAGCAGCATTCAGGGCAAAAGCCAACCGCAAGCAGCCAGCAGCCAAAAGCAAAACAACGGTTACGATTTTCACCTGGTAAAACTGAACCAGCAGGGTCAAGAAGTCTGGGAGAAATACTTCGTAGGACAAAACCATGATTACCTGTCTGCTACTGTTACCACGCAGGATGGTGGATTTCTCTTGGCCGGAACATCTTATTCAGGAAAAGGATTAGACAAAAAAGACGATTCCAAAGGAGGCTCAGATATTTGGCTGATCAGAATCAATGAATTCGGTGATGAATTGTGGCAGAAAACTCTTGGAAGTTCTTCTGATGAAGAAGCAAGAGCTGCCATTCAAACTACAGATTTAGGATTCTTTGTTGCAGGTAATGTACAAAATTCATCAAAAGGCTATGGTTCCAAAGATGTTTTAATTACAAAATTGGATAAAGACGGAAAAGAACTCTCCCAATTAATTTTAGGTGGAAAAGGCTTAGATGAAGTGGAGAAAATGATTCCAACAAAAGATGGCGGAGCATTATTGGGAATGTATTCAAGAAGTTCTGAAGTCAGTGCTTCGGGATCTGAAAAAGGTTCCGAGATGCGAGATGCGGGTTCTGCGTCAAACGTTCAAAACTCGAATCCCGTATCCCGAAACTCGAAACAAACTGAAAATTTCGGAGAAGGTGACTACTGGATTGTAAAATTGGACAAAAACGGAAAAGTAGAATGGGAAAAGAACTTCGGAGGCAAAGGAGATGATCATTTGAGAACCCTGGCTTTAACTTCCACTGGTTTTATCATTGGTGGAGAATCCAGATCAGAAAGATCAGGAAATAAAACCGTAGGCATTGAAGAAGGGACAGACCTTTGGCTGATTGCTCTTAGTGAAAAAGGTGATGAACAATGGCAGAAATCTTACAATTTTAAAAATCGTGATATCCTGATGGGAATGAGCGTTCTTCATTCAGCAGATGACCAATCTTCGAAAGGAATTTTATTGGGGGGCTATACGCAGGCAGAAGGAAGAATAGAAACTGATGACGAAACTTTCTGGATGCTTTATCTTGACCAAAACGGAAATGAACAGTGGAGAAAGCATGCAAAAGGAGAATCCAGAAAGAAAGAAGAAAGGCTTTCCGATTTAAAACTGAACAGAGATGGTTCTATTGTTCTGGCAGGAACCAGTGCTGAAGAATTGGGCAAAGAAAACTGGAAGATTGTAAAACTGGGAGACAAGCAGATTGACCAGCTGATTGAAAAATATGATATCAAGATCTATCCAAACCCAGTTTCGGATTATGCTTACGTAGAAATAGGTTTTGATTTTAAGGATGCAGAAATTCTCTTATATGATATGAGTGGAAGACAGCTTCAGAGCATAAAAACCAAAAACAGAGTCACTAAAATTAATACCCAGGCTTTGGTGCAGGGAGCTTATCTGGTGACGATAAAAACAGATAATAACAAAACGGCGAATGCTAAACTGATTAAGAAATAAAAACTAATTTATGAAGAAAAATAGAATAGCTATAATTTTATTACTAGCTTCACTACACAATACAACTCTTGCACAGTCTGGAGTAGGAGGAAGTGATCCTAAAAGTTATGTTGGCGATATTAACCAAATGTTTGCTTCTGCACCTACTTCTAACAATTTAATGAAATTTGAAGAAGTTCCCGTAAGTTATTATACAGGGGTTCCTGATATAAATATTCCCTTAATCAGCATTCCAACGATCAATTCTAAAGTTGTGATGGCTGTACAACTTAAATACCATCCCTTAAATGCTAAACCCGATGACAGAGCTAGTGAAACAGGATTAGGTTGGAGCCTTATTGCAGGAGGGACAATTTCAAGAACAGTTAGGGGAGGGAACCCAGATGAGAAAAATAGAACCATCCCATTCTCTTCTCCTCCAAAAACAAAATATGGGATTTATAATGAAATTTATAATCCAACTTCAAAATTGATAAAGGATCAAACAATTGATCTTGATAATTATAGTTTTGAAGCAGCCATGGGAAAGTATGATACAGAATACGATCTATATCAATACAATTTCATGGGACAGTCAGGAAGATTTTATATTATAAAAGATGATAATGGAAATTATAAACCTGAAAAATTAGATAAAAATAATTTACAGATCATCATTAATAATATTGCTCCAGCTGAAATTACCAGTTTTACTATTGTTGATGATAAAGGAATCAAATACACTTTTGAAGGGATGGAAAAGTCTCAAAAATCTATTACAAATGTAAAAATAGGTATTATAAGTGGTATAGGTAACCCTAACCCAAGTATGGACATTGCAAATTATTGGGCTGCATTTAATCTTATAAATATCAAAGATCAGAATAATAACACTCTTGCCACTTTTAATTATAATCTCAATTCTGTTGTTAAATTTGAAGAAACTCCGACTACAATTACGCGGCTTGCCGGAAACGTACAGTATTCCAACACCAGTGGAAGCACTGAAATCTCTGATGGGAGTATGCCTGGAGCTTTTGAAACACAGTATGTTTATAATACAACCAATACCAAGTTGTTAACAAACATTGATGTCTGGGGAAAGGGTACAATTAATTTAAATTATGAAAAGGGAAGGCAGGATTCAAATTATATGGAGCCTACAGAACTTTATAAACTAAAATCTGTTCAATCAAATTATATTGGGCAAAATACACAACAATACGTAGATAAATATGTATTGGATTATGGGTATTCGGATACAAATTTAAAACCTGAAAATGGTCCGGTGAAAACGTTGCAAAAAATGATGCTGGTAAAAGTTACCAAGACAGCACCCAATACACAAAATCAGGAATACAACTTAGATTATTATAATAATTCAGGGATACTTCAAAAAGATAAATGGGGATATTATAAAGGGGAAAATGATGCATATAGAAGTGACGTTTTAAAATCTTTAACATACCCTGCAAAAGGAAAAGCAGTATTTGATTTTGGTGAGAATATTTACAGCTATACCAATGGAACAGAATCTGTAACAGGGGAATGGGTTGATATAGATAATACTTTTGTATCCTATGATTTAAATACATTTAGTTCATCCATAAAAGAAGAATTTTTTACTGTTCAGACTCCACAAAAAGTCAAGCTTCATCTTGATCTTGGAAATTTAATTTATTCCAATTGGCATTTTTATATTTATAAAAAAAACGCAGACAATACTTACTCTGCTTCCCTTGCCAACTTTGGCTTAAGCTGGCAGTCATGTATAAGCAACAGTGGCGCTCAGTGTATGAACCAGAACTTAGGACCAAACGGAGAACCTATTACAGAATATGACTATGAAACAATTACTTTAGAACCGGGAACCTATTATTTATCCTTAACAGGAAGTAAGGGTATTACTCAGATGCCTATTACCTATTATCTTACAGCTTACACAAAAGAGCGTCAATTTAATAGCTTCCTAACTAAAAAAGGTGGAGGAATAAGAATCAATAATATTAAATATTTTGATACACTGACCTCTACAGAACCGACCAAAGCACTTTTTTATGACTATAAAGACATTAATGATCCACAAAAAAGCAGCGGTTCTCTTGTCTTCCCGGAGCCGATCACAAGCTTTGATGATAGTTACACCTATAGAAATAAGTTTTATAATCCTACAATTACCTATAGTGCTGATTTTAAAGTAACCACTGATTATAATATCCTACCGGTTCAGAAAACACAGGGTTCCGATGTGGGGTATAAATATGTAACTGTTGAACAAAAAGATAAAGATGACAATGGAAAAGGTAAAACTGTTCATACATTCAGATCTCCCATAGATTATCCAAATGATGGAATTTTATCTACGGTGCCACCTGTTGTACCTATTCCTAATCTTGATTATTTAAGAGGGCAGCAAGTATCGGAAAAGGTTTATAATGCAGCAGGCCAGATTATTTCAGAAACTACAACGCAATATACCACAACTGAATTTGAAAAAAATGATGCCGTTAAGCTTTATGACAATTACGAAAAGAATATGGTTTCGGAACTTTTTGGTTTCAGTAGTTACCAAGCGCTTTATAATCAATTAAACATGGGAGTAATGCTCACTAGCCCTTATAAAAGTTTCGAAAAGTTTGGAACAACATTACCTATTCAAAGAGAAGAGAAAACATATTTTTACAAAAACGGAATTCAGAATTCTGTGGTTAAAACAACAAACACTATCTACAATCAGGAGGATTATCCAACAAGTGTTACCCAAAATGAGTCAGGAGCAGGAACTTATATCTCAAAATATAAGTATGCTAAAGAAAAAAACAATCAATATTTAACAGCTAAAAATATGATTGGCATTCCACTGGAGACAGAAGCCCAAAAGAATGGTGTGACAATTTCTAAAATAGAGTCTTTGTATCCTGTCAGTCAGACTGAAGCAGTCACAAAAACTTTAGGGTTGGCATTGCCTTACCAGGTAAATTCTACAGATCTACAAAATGTTGTTTCTACTGAATTGACTTATGATAAGTATGATGAAAAAGGAAATTTACTCCAATATACCACAATAGAAGGAGTTCCTGTTTGTATTGTTTGGGGTTACAACCAGACCCAGCCCATTGCAAAGGTTGAGGGAGCTAAATTAACAGACATCCAGCAGTCATTAATAGATTCTATTGTTAATGCTTCCAACACAGATGCTTTAGCAGCTCCTAACAATGATGAAACATCTTTCTTATCAGCATTGAACACCTTCAGAGCTAATGCTGCATTATCCGGTTATCAGATTACCACTTACACTTATGATCCTTTAGTAGGAGTAAGAAGCATCACCCCACCATCAGGAATCAGAGAAAACTATGTTTATGACTCCGCAAACAGACTTCAGAAAGTGATCGATGTGAACGGCAAAGTGTTGAAGGAAATGAAATACAATTATAAAAACTAAAACTGATGAAAAAATTGATAATACCAATAGGAGCGTTGCTCTTATCCAATATAACTTATGCCCAGCTTTCCACGATTTCAAGCAATGAAAACTATATTCAGACCAAAACGTATCTGGATTATAATGGTACCACAGCTACAAAATCCTCAGAATCTGTACAGTATTTTGACGGACTGGGAAGGGCAAAACAGATTGTTAACATAGCTGCATCACCACTGGGACGGGATGTGGTTACTCATATTGAATATGACGCGTTCGGAAGACAGGTCAAAGATTATCTTCCTGTTCCCCAACTTTCCACAAGCAATGGAAACTATTATTCAGGACCTTTGGGTGTTTATCCTACAACCTACGGTAATGAAAAGATCTATTCTGAAAAAGTTTTGGAAAGCTCACCATTGGATCGGATTCTGGAGCAGAAAC
>NZ_JAVCWI010000018.1:0-61879 GCF_030846215.1 Chryseobacterium sp. WLY505
CATATCCTTGCTGAAAATCTTTGATTTTCTTGCGCCTTACAATATACAAATTGTATAAAAAACTTTGCGCCCTTGCGCTTACCCAACAATACACTTAAATAAAAAATTTTAAGACATAATATCCTTTCCCTAACAATTCTTATATTTAGGTTCAACAAAACACCACAAATGACAGAAAATGAAATTTCAAAAATTGTTTTTGAAACAGGATTAAAGATTCATAAAAAGCTTGGAGCAGGACTTTTTGAGCATGTATATGAAGAATGTATGTTCTATGAATTAACAAAGTCAGGATTTCTTGTAGAAAAACAAAAACTACTTCCTATTATTTATGAAAATTTGAGAATAGAAAACGCTTTCAGGCTTGATATGATAATTGAAAACAAAGTGATTCTGGAAATAAAAGCAGTTGACTACATAAGTCCTACTCATAAAGCTCAATTACTCACCTATTTAAAAATGTCAAATTGCAAATTGGGTATGCTGCTCAACTTTCAATCTGATGTCTTCAAAAACGGAGTAACAAGAATTGTGAACAACTTATAAAATAAACTGGATAAAAATTTCACAAAGTCAAATTCCTTGTGCCTTAAAACATTATTTTTGTAAAACATTTTTGCGTCTTCACGTATAACCAACAGAAACATGCACCTACAAATTAAACAGGCTAATATCGGCTACACTAAAACTTTAATCTCCAATGCCAATGCAGATTTAAGGCTTGGTGATGTATGCCTGCTGATTGGTAATAACGGTGTAGGGAAAACAACATTGATCAAATCTATTCTGCATCAAATGCCTTTACTGCACGGAGAGATTGCTATTAATGGAAAAAATGTGAAAAATCTTTCCGTAAAAGAAATTGCGGAGAACATTGCCATTGTCTTTTCAAAATCGGTTATTCCACAGCATTATACGGTTGAAGATCTTATTTCTCTCGGAAAGTACATCTACTACCCTTTTTATTTTGAGTTAAAAAAAGAAGACCGCGAAGAAGTAGCTCATATTATTGAAGAACTGGATCTGAATCAGTACCGGTATACTCTTTTGAAAAATCTGTCAGATGGAAATCTTCAGAAGGCATTTATCGGGCGTGCTATTACTCAAAACTCACCTATCATTATTTTGGATGAACCTACTACGCATCTGGATGAGAAAAATAAAATCATTATTCTAAAAACCTTGAGAAAGCTGGCTAAGGAACAGAACAAACTTATTCTGTTTTCGTCCCACGACTGGAGGCTGGCCAAAGAGTTTGCAGACAAAATATGGTATGTAAAGGAAAACCATCTGTATTCAGGGATTGTGGAGGACATTTTGCTTCAGCATGATGAACTTACCAATGCTTCTTTATTTCAAATTAATGAGACTTTTATTCCGCCATTTATTTCTGCACCCCAGTTTCATAAGGAAATGCTGTATTCTCTGCTTCAAAAAAACTTCCAAAAAGACCTGTCTGAGCTTAATTTCGAGTTTCAGAACCCTTTTTGGGTTATTACTAAAGATTCCACCGCTTATCAATGTGAATCTTTTGAAGAAATCATCAATTTAGTCTCAAACATTCATTAATACTGAGTTTTCTTTGATTTATCCATATACTATGCATGCATAGTATTATGCTAATCATACAATTTAATCCGTTTATTTACAGCCTATTAACAAAATTTAACGTTAATAAATATTATGCATGCATAATATTTATTAAATTTGGGTAAAACCATTGGCGCAAAAATGATGGATAATAATAAAGAAAAAATAGAAAACGTAGATTTAATTTTAAAGCAGACCTGGCTGGCTGTTTCTAAAATGTACACAGAATTAGCCCAGGAACATGATTCCACAGCGGTGCAGGCACTCACACTTCTTAAAATTGATCCCAAAGAAGGAACCCGAAGTACCAATCTTGGTCCGAAGATGGCTATTGAACCCACTTCATTAACGAGAATCATCAAACTTCTTGAAGATAACGGATACATCTATAAGGAAAAGACCACCACTGATAAAAGAGAGGTGATTATTAAACTTACAGACAAAGGATTAAATTCCAGAAATATGTCTAAGGAAGTCGTTGTGAATTTCAACAAGAAAGTCATGGAAAAAATAGCTCCGGAAAAGCTGGATGCTTTCAAAGACGTGATGACCGAGATCATGAAAATAGCAAACGAATTGTTAAATAACAGAAAATAAATTGTGATGTAACCTTCGGGCTCATATCATCTTATACAAATAAAAATTTACATATGAAAAGAAGAATCAAACATGTAACGGTTCTTGGTTCAGGAATTATGGGAAGCGGAATCGCTGCTCACTTCGCCAACATCGGCGTTGAAGTATCACTTTTGGATATTGTTCCTTTTGAACTTACTGAAGCTGAACAAAAAAAAGGTTTGACCAAAGATGACAAGGTCGTAAGAAACAGAATTGCTTCCGAAAACTTTGAAAAACTTAAAAAAGCAAGTCCTGCACTTCTTTACTCTCCAAAGTTTGCAGACAGAATTAAAATCGGAAACTTCGATGACGATTTGCCGAAAATAAAAAACACTGACTGGATCATTGAAGTAGTCGTAGAAAGGCTTGACATCAAGAAGTCTGTTTACGAAAAGATTGAACAGTTCAGAAAACCGGGTACCTTAATTTCTTCTAATACTTCCGGTATTCCTATTCATTTCCTTACAGAAGGAAGAAGCGAGGATTTCAAAAAGTACTTCGCAGGAACCCACTTCTTTAACCCTGTAAGATACCTTCCTCTTTTAGAGATTATCCCAACTAATGATACAGATCCTGAGATCATCGATTTCTATATGAATTATGGGGCAAAATTCTTAGGTAAAACGACAGTTTTAGCTAAAGATACTCCTGCTTTCATCGCCAACAGAATCGGGGTATTCTCTATGATGGATCTTCTTCACAATGTACAGAAATTAGGACTTACCGTTTCTGATGTTGATAAATTAACAGGTCCGGTAATTGGACGTCCAAAATCAGCTACATTCAGAACAGCTGATGTTGTAGGTCTTGATACTTTGGTAATGGTAGCCAACGGAGTTCGTCAAAGCGGTGCGGAAGCGAACGACTTCAATGATGTATTTGCCCTTCCTCCTTATATCCAGAAAATGATGGATAATAAATGGTTAGGTTCAAAAACAGAACAAGGTTTCTATAAAAAAGTGAAAAATGCAGAAGGAAAATCTGAAATTCACGGATTAAACCTTGATACTTTAGAGTATGAACTTCAAGGAAAATCATCCTTCCCTACTCTGGAATTAACAAAAGCTATTGATAAACCGATTGACAGATTCAAAGTATTAATTGGTGGTAAAGATAAAGCTGGCGAATTATACAGAAAATCTTTAGGAGCATTATTCGCGTATGTTTCTCACAAAGTTCCTGAAATCTCTGACGAAGTTTACAAAATTGACGACGCGATGAGAGCTGGTTTCGGATGGGAAAACGGTCCATTTGAAATCTGGGATGCTGTAGGTGTTCAGAAAGGTATTGAACTTGCAAAAGATGCAGGATACGAGGTTTCTGACTGGGTGAAAAACGTAGAAACGTTCTATAAAGTTAATGACGAAGGACAAAGCATTTATGTTGATAAAAATTCAGGAGAATACAACAAAATCCCTGGTCAGGATGCATTCATCATCTTAGATAATATCCGAAAAAACAAAACACTTTGGAGCAATTCAGGTGCTGCTATTGAAGATTTAGGAGATGGTATCATCAACTTCGAGATCCGTTCAAAAATGAACTCTCTTGGAGGCGAAGTTCTTGACGGATTAAACAGAGCAATCGACTTAGCTGAAAAAGAATATGACGGATTAGTAGTTGGAAACCAAGGAGCAAATTTCTCTGTAGGTGCTAATCTTGCTATGATCCTTATGATGGCTATTGAGCAGGATTGGGATGATTTGAATATGGCAATCGCTTACTTCCAGAAATCAATGATGAGAGTACGCTACTCTTCTATTCCTGTAGTAGTTGCTCCTCACGGAATGACTTTAGGTGGAGGATGCGAAATGACCATGCATGCTGACAGAGTGGTTGCAGCGGCAGAAACGTATATCGGACTTGTAGAAACCGGAGTTGGAGTAATTCCTGGTGGTGGTGGTACTAAAGAATTGACTTTAAGAACTTCCAGAGAATTCCACAATGATGATGTTAAAAATAACAGACTTCGTGATGCTTTCATGAACATCGCCATGGGTAAAGTAGCGACTTCCGCTTATGAAGCTTACGATATGGGAATCCTTGAAAAAGGGAAAGACATTGTTTCAGTTAGCAAAAACAGACAGATTGCTGAAGCTAAAAAAGTAGCAAAATTATTAGCAGAACAAGGATATACTCAGCCAATTGAGCAAAAAGTAAAAGTTTTGGGTAAAGATGCATTAGGAATGTTCTATGTAGGAACAGACCAGATGCTAACCGGAAACTTCATCTCTGCACACGATAAAAAAATTGCTGATAAGCTGGCTAACGTAATGGTAGGCGGAAATTTATCTGAACCAACAGTAGTAACAGAACAATATCTATTGAATCTTGAAAGAGAAACTTTCCTTCAGCTTTGTGGAGAAAGAAAAACTTTAGAGAGAATTCAGTACATGTTGCAAAATGGGAAACCTTTGAGAAACTAATAGAGAGCTCCGTAGGAGCGAACTGTTAATAGCATGAATAATTTAAAATTGGAAAGCCTCGTAGAGGCGACCTGTTAATGTATGGCCAACACCTACACTCAGATTTATATTCAAATTGTTTTCGCTGTAAAAGGAAGACAAAATCTGATTTCAAAAGAAAACAGAGAAGAATTACATCAGTTTATTACAGGTATTGTTTCCAATAGAAATCAAAAATTATTCGCAGTTTTTGCAATGCCTGACCATGTGCACATTCTTGTAAGTATGAATCCGACACTTGCGGTTTCAGATTTAGTAAGAGATATTAAAGCAGGTTCTTCAAAATTCATTAATGAAAAAGGATGGATGAATGAAAAATTCAATTGGCAGGAAGGGTACGGAGCTTTTTCTTATTCTAAAAGCAGTGTCGATTCTGTTGTAAAATATATTTTAGATCAGGAAGAACATCATAAAAAGAAAACTTTTAGAGAAGAATATCTGGATTTTATGTCAAAATTTGAGATAGAATATGATCCAAAATATTTATTTGAATGGATTAATGATTAACAGGTCGCTCCTACGGAGCTCCTCAAAAAGCAAAAACAAAAATCTATGAACAGTTTACCTCTACGAGGCAAAAAATTCTTAAAACAATTTAATTAAACAAAAAAAATGAAAACAGCATACATAGTAAAAGGTTTCAGAACTGCCGTTGGAAAAGCTCCAAAAGGAAGTTTAAGATTTACAAGACCTGATGTAATGGCGGCTACCGTTATTGAAAAATTAATGGCTGAGCTACCCCAATTAGATAAAAACAGAATTGATGACCTTATCGTAGGAAATGCAATGCCGGAAGCTGAACAAGGGCTTAATGTGGCGCGTCTGATCTCTTTGATGGGGTTAAATACCGATAAAGTTCCGGGAGTAACCGTGAATAGATACTGTGCATCAGGAAGTGAGGCAATTGCTATTGCTTCTGCAAAAATTCAGGCTGGTATGGCGGATTGTATCATCGCAGGTGGTACAGAGTCAATGTCATACATCCCGATGGGAGGTTATAAGCCGGTTCCTGAAACGGATATCGCAAAAACAAACCCTGATTATTACTGGGGAATGGGTTACACTGCGGAAGAAGTTGCAAAACAATATAATATTACGAGAGAAGAACAGGATCAGTTTGCTTTTGAATCTCATATGAAGGCTTTAAAAGCTAATCAGGAAGGTAAATTTGCCAATCAGATTGTTCCGATTCCTGTAGAGTATAATTTCCTGGACGAAAACCAGAAACTGCAGACTAAAAAGTTTGATTTTTCAGTAGATGAAGGGCCCAGAGCTGATACTTCTTTAGCCGGATTAGCAAAACTAAGACCTGTATTTGCCAACGGAGGAAGCGTAACTGCCGGAAACTCTTCTCAAATGAGTGACGGAGCGGCTTTTGTAATGGTAATGAGTGAGGAAATGGTAAAAGAATTAGGATTAGAGCCTGAGGCAAGATTAGTAGCTTATGCTGCAGCCGGATTAGAACCAAGAATCATGGGAATGGGTCCGATCTATGCTATTCCAAAAGCATTGAAACAGGCAGGTTTAGAATTAAAAGATATCGACTTGATCGAGCTCAACGAAGCTTTCGCCTCGCAATCTGTTGCTATCAAAAAAGAATTAGGTTTAAATCCTGACATCTTAAACGTAAACGGAGGAGCAATTGCCCTTGGGCACCCGCTTGGATGTACAGGAACAAAACTAACAGTACAACTTCTTGACGAAATGAGAAGAAGAGGCAACAAGTACGGAATGGTTTCTATGTGTGTAGGAACAGGGCAAGGTGCAGCTTCTATTTTTGAACTTCTTTAATAGACAAATAGAGAATAAACGGATAGATAATAGACTTAAAGACACCAAAAATGTATGAATGATTTTAAGAGGCACAATTTTAAAAAGCGTAAAATTTGGCAAATGAGTATGGAATTATCAAGATTAACTTTAGATCTTACAGATACTTTTCCGACTTATGAAAAGTATGGTTTGAAAAATCAAATGGACAGATGTGCAATTTCAATTCCATCAAATATAGCTGAAGGTTCAAGCAGGACAAATAAGTCTTTTAGTCATTTTTTGGATATTTCTTTAGGTTCTTCATTTGAATTACAAACACAAGTATTGTTAGCAAATCATAGAAAATATTTATCTGATGAAAAAACTGAAATCTTTGAAATTAAGATTGAAGAATTTCAAAAAGCAACAATGGTATTTCAGAATACTTTAAATAAAGACTAATAAGACAAAAGACAAAGAGAGAATAGACAGATAGAAAATAGACGCCACTAATAATCTATCATCTATCCGTCTATTATCTGAAGGTCTTAAAAAATTTTAAAAACAAAATAATATATGGCTACATTAAAAGGCGGGGAATTCCTAATCAAACAGATTCCTGCAAACGAAATTTTCAGTATTGAAGAACTGAATGAAGAACAAAAGATGCTTCGTGATTCTGCGAAGGAATTTATAGATAGAGAAGTTGTTCCTCAAAGAGAACGTTTTGAGAAGAAAGATTATGCATTTACTGAAGAGACCATGCGTAAACTGGGCGAAATGGGAATGTTGGGAATCGCTGTTCCTGAAGAATACGGAGGTCTTGGGATGGGCTTTGTGACTACAATGCTTGCTTGTGATTATATTTCCGGAACTACAGGTTCACTGGCTACAGCTTATGGAGCGCACACCGGAATTGGAACATTGCCAATCGTTCTTTACGGAACTGAAGAGCAAAAGAAAAAATACCTTCCGGATTTAGCCGCTGGAACAAAGTTTGGTGCTTACTGTTTGACAGAGCCGGATGCTGGTTCTGATGCCAATTCAGGAAAAACAAAAGCAAAACTTTCCGAAGACGGAAAACATTATATCATCAACGGCCAGAAAATGTGGATCTCTAATGCAGGATTTGCAGATACATTTACATTATTCGCTAAAATTGATGATGATAAAAATATTACAGGGTTTGTGATCAACAGATCAGAACTTGAAAATCCTGAAAGCTTAACTTTCGGTGAGGAAGAACATAAATTAGGTATCCGTGCTTCTTCTACCCGTCAGGTTTTCTTCAATGATATGAAAATTCCTGTGGAAAATCTTTTAGGAGAAAGAAACAATGGTTTCAAGATCGCTTTAAATGCATTGAACGTAGGCCGTATCAAATTGGCTGCCGCTTGTCTTGATGCCCAGAGAAGAATCTTAAACCACTCTATCCAGTATTCTAACGAAAGAAAACAATTTGGGGTTTCTATTGCTACTTTCGGAGCGATCAGAAAGAAAATTGCTGAAATGGCAACCGGAGTTTTCGTAAGTGAAGCAGGTTCTTACAGAGCGGCTAAAAACGTTCAGGATAAAATTGACGAATTGGTAGCAGGTGGATTAAGCCATCAGGAAGCAGAATTAAAAGGTGTAGAAGAATTCGCAGTAGAATGTTCAATCCTTAAAGTATTTGTTTCTGACCTTGCTCAACACACAGCAGACGAAGGAATCCAGGTATACGGAGGGATGGGATTCTCTGAAGATACTCCTATGGAAGCTGCATGGAGAGATTCAAGAATTTCAAGAATCTATGAAGGTACCAATGAAATCAACAGATTATTAGCTGTAGGAATGCTTATTAAGAGAGCAATGAAAGGCGAATTGGATCTTTTATCTCCTGCTATGGCCATCAGTAAAGAATTGATGGGTATCCCTTCATTTGAAGTTCCTGATTATTCAGAATTCATGAGTGAAGAAAAAGCAATTATCGCAAACCTTAAGAAAGTATTCTTAATGGTTTCCGGAGCAGCTCTTCAGAAATACATGATGGATATTGAGAAACAACAGCATTTATTATTGAATGCTTCTGAAATCCTTAACCAGATCTACATGGCAGAATCTGCAGTATTAAGAGCAGAAAAACACTTCTCTCCTGAATCTGTAGAAGCAGCTATGGCTCAGTTAAACCTTTACAAAGCGGTTGAGAAAATCATCACTGCCGCTAAAGAAGGAATTGTTTCTTTCGCTGAAGGAGATGAGCAGAGAATGATGCTTTCAGGATTAAGAAGATTCACTAAATATACCAACCATCCGAATGTAGTAGCGCTTACTGAAAAAGTAGCCGCTCACTATATCGAGAAAGGAGCTTATTAGTCTTTAATAACATAAATTTGATTCAGCGTCTCAATTTTTGAGGCGCTTTTTTGATCTTTATCAATGATGACATGTATTGAAATTAACGGTATTTAGCAATGTTATTCAAAAAAAATTATTATTTTTATTTTAAAATACATAACACATGAAAATTTTATTATTTCCAATACTCCTTATTTCCGTTACTTTTTCAGCACAAAAAAAAGACAATGTACTTCCTGTTCCCAAGATGGATACGACAAAAATTATTGCTAAAGGTAAATTCCCGGGATATTTTGCTCTGAAACCCGATCAACCTCAAAAAGAACTTTACAAAATATTAACGGTTAAGCCCAATGATACCACTCTTTATCTGGCTTTAAGAGAACCTTCAAAGGATTATTCACAATATAAAATTTTAAATACGATTACTTCTGATAAGCTTCAGGTCAACCGGAAAAAAATACTACCATCCAAATAACATAACACAAACTAAAAACTATTACCATGGGAAAATTTATTATCTCTAAAAGAACAAACGGAGACTTTCAGTTCAACCTCAAAGCTGGAAACGGACAGGTTATTTTAACCAGCCAGGGATACAGCACCAAACCATCCTGCGAAAGTGGAATCGGATCTGTAAAAACCAATGCACAGGAAGATTCAAAATTTGAAAGAAATACAGCCAATGACGGCAGATGTTATTTTAATCTAAAGGCAGGAAACGGACAGATCATAGGAACCAGTCAGATGTATGAATCTGACAATGGTATGGAAAACGGAATAGAATCCGTAAAAAACAATGCTCCACATGCTCATATAGAGGATGATACCAGCTTATAAAATCATGTGAAATAATCTTCATAAAAAAAGCCTTAGTTTTTAAGGCTTTTTTTATTTTTGTACTCTATTTTTCATTAGAAATGACAAAAGAAGAATTACTGAATAAAGCCATCAAAATCGCCGACAAGGCACATAAAGGACAAACCGATAAATACCATGCCCCATACATTGCCCATGTAATGCGTGTAATGAATTATGGTAAAACACTGGATGAAAAGATTGTAGGGGTTCTGCACGATGTTGTGGAGGATCACCCACTGGAATTCAGCCTGGATTATTTAAGATCGGAAGGATTCCCTGAATATATTATTTTTGCCATCAGCTGTCTTACAAAGCTTGATCCGGAAGAAGATTATGATGAATTCATCAAAAGAACAGAAAGATCTCTCCTATCTGTTGCTGTAAAGCTGAATGATCTTCGTGATAATATGGACCTTAGAAGAGTAAACAGAGAGCTTACTCCTAAGGATATTAAAAGATTTAATAAATATCTGAAAGCTTATCGTTACCTCATAGAGAAATATTAATCCGCACCCGGGAAATCATAAGTTTTCGTATGGTGGTCTGTTCCGTCGATATTGATGTTTAACGCAAGGTAAACGAAATGTAAATTTTTGTTTCCTTTTGCTTCAAATTCACGCTGCCACAGATATCCGCTCACGATTCCAAAATAATCATCGATCTGATAGCCGAAACCGCCATAGACTCTGTTTCTGGCGAAAGTAGGCTTCATCGGAGAGACAAAGAATACCTCATCATAAGCATTAGCGAAAACAGTTCCTTTCTTGATCGTTTTGGCGTTCAAAGGAACACTTACGTTCAAACGGTATCGGTAACGCATTCTCTGGGAAGTCTGATCTGTTTTTGGCTCATAAAACCAGCTCTTTTCAGCACGAAAACGGTTTTCAAACTTTACGATGCCTTTTTTAACATCAATAACGTCCTGAAGCCATACCCTGAACTCTTCTCTGCTCAGGCTGTGTTCTTTATAGTTAACATATCTCCCCAGCCCCACAAAAGGTTTGTGGTTTTTGGTAAGATTATACCCTAATCCCCCTTTTATCTCATAATAATCAGGGTAGGTATAATCTTCGTTACCACGCATCTGCCCTTCAGCATAAAGGAAAAATTTCGGATGAAACTTATAGGTCAGAGTCACTGCATTGAAGCTGGAAATATGTTCCTGTGCTTTAAAAAAAGATATTCCAAGTAATAATCCTAAACCTATAAGACGTTTCATAAAAAATTTTTGCAAATGTATATTTTTTAACAATTTGTTAATATTAACTTTTATTCATGTTCAAATTAACAATTACTTAATATTGATTGTATAAGAAAAACCAATATGGAACCATCTTTGCGGCATTCCTACCCCAAATGCTTCGGTGTATGTTGTGTTGGTCAAATTGTTAATCAACACATATACTGAGTAATCTTTTTTAGCAAAGCTCAGCTTCTCATCTACAAGGTTATACGTTCCCAGATTTACCCTTTCATTGTAGCGGTAAACAAGCTCATTGGTAAAGTTTTTCAGGAATTTCACCTCTAATTTGGACACGAACTGATGCTTCAGATTGTCCAGAATATATCTTGAAACCACACCAGCTTTTTCTTCATATTTGCTGTCAATATACGTGTAACCAACAGTATATTTTAACCAGTCGGTCGGTCTGTGGCTCCACTCTGCTTCGATTCCTCTGGTTTTGATATCTCCTACATTCTGAGCGTACCATACTTTATCACTCAGGTCTTTTTTCACCCAGTCAATAGAGTTGCTGGAATTCCTAAGAAATCCACTTATTTTTGCTAAAATCCTGTTATTCTGATATTGATATCCAAGCTCTGATGACAAGGCATTTTCAGGCTGCAAATCCGGATTTCCCTGCTCTGTTTTACTTACATAATACAATTCGGTAAAAGTGGGCACACGGTGTACTTTTGCGATGTTTCCGTAGATTTTAGAATTAGTATTAAAGTTATAGCCTACATCAAGCCCCGGATAGAAGAAGTTTCCTTCCTTAGAATAATTGGCCCATGAAATTCCCGGACTGATGTTCAGTTTTTTATCCAGTAATGAAAAATGATGTTCAAAGAAAACCTGAGATACAAAACGGTTTCGGTCACCCAAATTACTGCTTACTAAAAATTCTTTTCTCAGTTCAACCCCAATTCCGGTTGTTCCCAATCCCCACTGATAGCTGGAATTTACTTCTCCACCCACATTATTTCCGATGTGCATGTTTCGGTAAAAATCCGGATTCCATCGGTCATAAAGGTACATATCCTGTCCTCTTCTCCAGTATACATTGGAGTTAAGCTTCAGCTTTCCAAAAGTCTGCTGATGGGCTACACTTACGATAGAAGCCTGTGTTTCCTCATACTGCTTTGTAGCAGCACTGGAAGCATAAAAACCATTGGCTCCGAATTTCTTTTCCGAAAACCCGGCCTGTACTCTTACATCTCCGTTTTTGATATTCAGCTTTCCCTGATAAAATACATTTCTGATTTCATAATCCGTATTGAACATATACCCTTCTGAAGAAGCAGAATTCGCCTGAAGGGAGTTCGTGAACTTCTCATTTCCAATCTGAGCATTAAATCCAAGACCATAAGAACCATAATCACCTCCCTCTGCACTTATCCTGACTTTTTTCCCCGGAACAGCTTTAGTAATAATATTGATAACACCGGCATAAGCATTCTGTCCGAAACGTCTTGCTGCCGGGCCTTTTATAATTTCTATCTTTTCTACATCGTCCAGATCTACCGGAATATTCATATTATTATGTCCGGTCTGGGAATCATTCATCCTGATTCCATTCAACAATAGAAGAACCTGTTCAAAAGAACTTCCACGGAAACCGATATCACTCTGCACCCCATTAGCTCCTCTCCTTCTGATATCCATTCCTGGTACCTGTTGAAGGATTTCGTCTATACTTTTAGCCGGAGAATTTACAATGTCTTCTCTGGTGATCACACTGATGTTCTGATTGGCACTTTTATAAGGTGTAGAGATAAATTTTCCCTGAAATTCAATGCTTTCAATATCTGTTGTCTTTTCCTGTGCGTTTACCCAAAGTAAAGATCCCAGAAAAAAAGCACTTCCTATCTTTTTGATCATAATCGTTTCCGTAGTTTTTTTAACAGAGTCCAAAAGTAAGGGAGTTCACCAAGACAGGCAAATGATAGTTGTCATAAAAAAAGATGCAACCTATGCTGCATCTGTGTGAGGGAGTAATTCTATCTTTTTCTCATTAAATGTGTAACTAGATCTCTGAATAATTTTCTCATTTCTATATTACATATTTACGGGTACAATTTTAACTAATTTTATAACATAAAACAATAGTTAAACAAAAAAACACAATATATTTTAAAAAATTATATAAAACACTGTAAAATAAACCGTAAAACAACATTAAGTCCACAAAAAACACTCTTTTTTATCATGTATCAACGGACCTATTTCTCTTTTTGTCTTCTGATTTCTTGTTGATAATAACAATTTTTAACAATAAGATAAGCGTAAATTTTTCGCTAAAATTTCGTAATTTTGTGGGTCTTAATTTTACGATGAAAACATTCTTTTTTCAGCAGTAATTTTGTGGGCATTCTTTGGGAATGTGATGACAAAATATCAGATGAATTCAGAATTTATGTAAAAGTTCAATTGATGACAGCCTGGAAAGATTCTTAGGCAAAACACCATTATACTGAAAGTTTTAATGCTTTACAGTTACTTTTATGAATAAACAAAATATGGCTAATACAACAGAAATAGATATAAAAAAACAGATTTTCGTTAAGAATGCACATCTTAACAATCTGAAACATATAGATGTCCTGATTCCGAAGAACAAACTGATTGTTATTACAGGGGTTTCAGGAAGTGGAAAATCTTCTTTGGCCTTTGATACTATTTATGCAGAAGGACAGAGAAGGTATGTTGAAAGTTTAAGTTCTTATGCCCGTCAGTTTTTGGGAAAATTAGAAAAACCAAAAGTAGATGATATCAAAGGACTCGCCCCCTCTATTGCCATTCAGCAGAAAGTCATTTCTTCCAATCCGCGTTCTACTGTGGGAACTTCTACAGAGATCTACGATTATATGAAGCTTTTATTTGCGAGGATTGGTAAAACTTTTTCACCGGTTTCCGGAGAAGAAGTGAAAAAAGATTCCGTTTCTGATGTGATTGACTTTATTAAAGCGTCTAAAAAGGATACTTCTTTTCTATTGACCGCTCCACTGGAATATGATGTTGACAATTTCAAAGAAACCTTAAATGTTTTAAAACTGGCAGGTTTCACAAGGCTTGAAATTAATGGAAACGTTGCGGGAATTGAAGATCTGGAAAGCTTTGGTTTCACTCCTGAAAAGGGAATGACCATCAATCTTGTCATCGACCGTTTCTCGTACGAAGAAGACGAAAGTTTTTTACAGAGACTTGCGGACTCTATTCAAATGGCATTCTATGAAGGTCGCGGCTATTGTTCACTAAAGAATACAGATACTGACAAAGTAAAAGAATTCTCCAATAAATTTGAGCTGGACGGCATGGAGTTCCTTGAACCCAACGTTCATTTTTTCAGCTTTAATAACCCCTACGGAGCATGTCCGGCATGTGAAGGATACGGAAAAGTAATCGGAATTGATGAAGATCTTGTAGTTCCTAATAAAACGTTGTCTGTTTACGAAGATGCCGTTGTCTGCTGGAGGGGAGAAACCATGAGCGAATGGAAAAAGGATTTCATCAAAAAAGCAGGTGACTTCCCGATTCACAAACCTTACCATCAGCTAACCAAAGAACAGAAAAACTTCCTTTGGAAAGGTGACGGAAAGAGCAGTTTCCCATGCATCAATAATTTCTTCAAAATGCTTGAAGAAAACCTATACAAAATCCAGTACAGAGTAATGCTTTCCCGTTACAGAGGAAAAACCCTTTGTCCGACGTGCGAAGGATTGAGACTGCGTGAAGAAACAAGCTGGGTAAAAGTAGACGGACACAATATTCAATCGATGATTGAACTTCCTTTGGATGAGCTGGCTCCTGTCATTAATGGATTAAAACTTTCAGATCATGACAAAGAAGTGGCCAAAAGACTGATCTATGAAATCACCACCCGCCTGGAATTTTTATTAAAGGTAGGATTAGGATATTTAACCTTAAACAGAACGTCCAATACCCTTTCAGGAGGAGAAAGCCAGAGAATTAACTTAGCAACCAGTTTAGGAAGTTCTCTGGTGGGTTCTATTTACATATTGGATGAACCTTCTATCGGACTGCACTCTAAAGACACCGAAAACCTGATCGAAGTATTGAAAAACCTTCGTGATCTTGGAAATACCGTTATTGTAGTAGAACATGACGAGGATGTGATGAGAGCGGCAGACTATATTATTGATATTGGCCCGGAAGCAGGTTATCTTGGAGGTGAACTGGTATTTGCGGGTGATTATAAAGACTTGAAAAAAGCCAACACCCTTACTTCAGAATACCTTACCGGAAGATTGGAGATTGAAGTTCCGAAGAAAAGAAGAAAAGGAAAAGAATGGATTCACATTAAAGGAGCGCGTCAGAATAATCTTAAAAATATAGATGTAGACGTTCCTCTGGAAAGTCTGGTTGTAATTTCCGGAGTTTCAGGAAGTGGAAAATCTACTTTGATGAAAGAAATCCTTACCAATGACATCCAGATCCAACTTGGAATGGGTGGTAAAAAAGGAGATTATGATGCTGTAGAATTCCCGAAGAAACTGATCAAAAATATTGAATTGATTGATCAGAACCCGATTGGAAAATCATCCCGTTCAAATCCTGTAACTTACTTAAAGGCTTACGATGATATCCGTGATCTTTTTGCCAAACAAAAAGTAGCCAAAATGATGGGTTATAAGCCTAAACATTTCTCGTTCAACGTGGATGGCGGTAGATGTGATGAATGTAAAGGAGAAGGGGTGATTAACGTTTCCATGCAGTTTATGGCAGACATTGAGCTTGAATGTGAGGTTTGTAAAGGAACACGATTCAAAAATGAAATCCTTGAAGTAAGATTTGATGAGAAAAACATCTCTGACATTCTTCATATGACGGTAGATGAAGCATTGGAATTCTTTAAAGATAATAATGAAGAAAAGATCGTAACGAAGCTGAGACCTTTGCAGGAAGTAGGTTTAGGTTATTTACAGCTGGGACAAAGCTCTTCTACCCTTTCCGGAGGTGAGGCACAGCGTGTGAAACTGGCTTCATTCCTTGTAAAAGGAGTAACCACGGATAAAACGTTATTCATTTTTGATGAACCTTCCACGGGGCTTCACTTCCACGATATTCAGAAATTACTGAAGTCATTACAGGCGTTGATCGATCTCGGACATTCGGTGATTGTTATTGAGCATCAGCCTGACATCATCAAATGTGCCGATTATATTATCGATATCGGCCCGGAAGCTGGAAAACATGGCGGCGAGGTTGTATTTGCAGGGACACCCGAAGATCTGACTAAAAATAAAAAGTCTTATACGGCAAAATACATCAAAGAAAAACTTGAACAATAAAAAACCGGCTGTTTTAAAAACAGCCGGTTTTTTATTGAGATTACTTATCTTTATTCAACTTATCAACCCACTACAAAATTATTATTTATGCCCTGGAATCCCGAATTATATGATCAATACAAAGATGTACGTTACAAACCCTTTTATGATTTAGCAGCGTTAATCAAGCCCGAAAACAATATTAAAGCTATTGATTTAGGCTGTGGAACCGGAGAACAGACCTCTATTCTTACGGAAAAACTCACAGGCTCTACATTCTTGGGAATAGATTCATCAGCAGAAATGCTTGAGAAATCAAAGAAGTTTGAAAAGGAAAATCTGCATTTTAAGCTTCAGACCATTGAAGAGACAGCACAGTCTGATCAGAAATGGGATCTTGTTTTCAGTAATGCCGCTTTACAGTGGGCTGATGATCACGAAACTTTATTTCCTAAAATCATTGGATTACTTTCACAGAATGGACAGTTAGCCATACAAATGCCCGTTCAGAAGGAAAATATCCTGAATCAGATTCTAACAGAAATGGCAGATGAAGAGCCTTACAAGTCGCAGTTAAATCATTTTAACCGTGATTCACCAGTGCTTTCAATGGACGATTATGCCCAGATATTATTTGATAACGGAATTCAGGATATTGAAATATTTCAGAAGGTCTACCCCATCATTGCAGATGATCACGAAGCCTTATACGCCTTTATTTCAGGTACAGCATTATTGCCTTATTTGGAGCGTCTGGAAGGAGAACAGAAAGAAAATTTCATCTCCGAATTTAAATCGCGTATCGCAAAAAGGTTTACAAAATATCCGGCTATCTGTGCATTCAAGCGCATCCTGATGTATGGACGTAAGAAATAGAAAATCTTAACACCCAATAAAAAACTGCCACAATTGTCATTCTGACGAAGGAAGAATCTCATTAATAACCAATGATATGAGATTTTTCATTACACTTCGTTTCATTCAGAATGACAAAACTGTGGCAGTTTCTTCTTTATATATTCTTTACTCTTTCACATTATACAAAAACGGACTTTTCCTGATATACTCAGAATCTTGAACCTGAGAAGCCAAAAATTCCGCCAGATCAGCAGCACTGATCCCTTCACCTTTGCAGTCTGTGAGGTTTGTTTCTATTGGAAATTTTTCCTCTGTAAGATGAATCAGAGGGAGTCTTACCAAAGTCCAGTCAAGATTGCTTTCCTGAAGAATTTCATATTCTTTTTGTTTATCCGTTGTGGTCTCAGGATAGTTCTGGTACATCCAGTCTGTAGCCATTTTTACGCTTTCATTTTTATGATCAGATGCTGTATTTACACTGAGACCAGTCGTCACAATATAACGCTTAATCCCATAATGATTCATTGTTTTGATGATATTTTTTGCAGCATCGGTGAATATAGACTTCTCACCTTTTGGCTGTCCTAAAGTACTCATCACAAGATCAGTTCCTTCAATCAATTGATCGATCGCTGTTGTATCCCTTGCATCTCCTTCTACCACTTCAATTAATGGATTTTGGAGAGTAAAATTCTCAGGATGTCTTAGTAAAAGTTTAAGGTGATATCCTTTCTCAAGAAGGTTTTGTACCAGATATTGTCCGGATTTTCCGGTTCCGCCGATGATGGCAATTTTATAGGTTTTCATAATGATTTTTTTAATTATTAATTATCAATAATCAATAGCAGATCAACCGCTGATGACTGTAGATACTGCAAATGACGTATTGTCTTTGCTTTTAGATATGATATAATAAAGATATTGGGTTCAGAAAATTGAACCTAAGATGTTCAGGTTAAAAAGAACCTGACGCATAGTAATATGTATTACGAGATTTTAATGAATTAAAGTTACCTATTTTTCATCATTAAAAAATCAAAAATTTATGATTTTGACAACACATATTAAAAGAGAAAGTTTTTAACTTTGATAACTAACTTACTATCAATACATTCCGTCCAATCCACTTTACACCAATAAAATATCATAATATGGAACCCTTTACAGTAAACATCCCTGAATCGGTTATCACTGATCTCAAAAACCGTCTGCAAAATACCCGCTGGCCGGGAGAACCTGAAGGCTCCGGTTGGAACTACGGAACCAACGAGGCCTACCTGAAAAAACTTGTCCAATACTGGATCAATGATTACGACTGGAAGATGCACGAACAGCAATTGAATCAGCATCCACAGTATATCACCCGGATTGACGGAATTTTAATTCACTTTCAATACATCAGAGGAAAAGGCTCAAATCCTAAACCGCTGATCCTTACGCATGGCTGGCCAGACAGCTATTACCGCTTTCATAAAATTATTCCACTGCTTACGGAAGGTGAACAGAGCTTTGATCTTGTTATTCCTTCCATTCCTGGGTTTGGCTTTTCTGATAAAACAGCGGTCAGCAGTGAGAAGGTGGCAGATCTGTGGAAAAAACTGATGACTGAAGTGCTTGGCTATGAAAAATTCTGTGCTGCGGGAGGAGATATCGGAATGGGAGTCGTAAAAGCATTGACTTCAAAATACCCTGAAGTACTGGAATCCGTTCACCTTACAGATGTCGGCTATCCTACCGGCCAGGAAGATTTCACAACAATGAGTGAAGAGGAACAGAAATTCGCACAGTTTGTTCAGCAATGGTGGTACAGTGAAGGTGCTTATGCTATGGTACAGTCTACCAAGCCTCAATCGCTGGCCTATGGTCTCAATGACTCTCCTGTCGGGCTGGCAGCCTGGATCATAAGCTTTACCAATGCAGGCGCACCACCTGAACTGATTGAAGCAGCATTCGGAGGAAAAGATGAACTCCTTACTAATATTATGATCTATTGGGTAACACAAACCATAGGATCTTCTGCCAGAATGTACAAAGAAGATGCAGCAGCTTTATGGAGCGGTGGACAGGTTCATCAAAAAAGCAATGTTCCTGCAGGAGTACTTGTATTTCCCCGTGAGGCTCAGTTTCCCAAAGAATGGGCAGAACGTTTTGTGAACGTCACCAGCTTTAAAAAGATGAATGAAGGTGGTCATTTTGCCGCCCTGGAATTACCTTATATATTTGCAGATGAACTGAGATCATTCTTTTATTCTGTATGATGGAATAGTTTTTCATGAAGAAATATTATATGACTATTGATGGAAATATGAATAAAAAAGTGACATGTGAAGAGGAAAGAACGCTGAATGATTTTGTCTTAAAATATCTTTCTGAACAGTAATTTTAGAAAGCTCCGCAAGTTATCCACATTTTTTTGTGGATAACTTGTGAATTTTAACATTTAATTCATATTTCGTATTAAAATAATTACTACATTTACTATGTAATAAACATCGAAGTGGAAACTTTATTTGCTTTTCTTACTACTCTTGAAATTGCAATTAAATTTGAAATAAAAATTTAAGCACAGCATTGTCGGCTGTGCTTTTTATTGTTGTCTAATTAAAAAAATGAGATGTATTTATCTACTGGATCTGCCTCTAAAGGGCAGATTCTTTTATCCATATCCCCTTTTAAATAAAGCTTTCTGAAAATTACACTTATTCAACTCAATAAAAAAATTGTCTCAAGTATCTCTGGTTCTCTGTGCGATAATACGTACACCCAACACTTTGCTGCATTTAAAATTTGTAATTTTATGATTCAAACCTGGCCCCGTAGTTCAATGGATAGAATAGAAGTTTCCTAAACTTTAGATCCAGGTTCGATTCCCGGCGGGGCCACAAATGCTGTCCGTCACAATCTGACTGCCTGTTTATTATTTAAAATCATCATGGTCATTTAACCATTTTTCCAGGAACATGTATAACTTTTACACAGTACATGTGGTACCTTTAAGTTGTGGCATCTGCTTACACTTTCTACTAAATATATTAATGTCTTTTTATTATCATTTCAAATCCATCTTCAAGATCTGTACTATTATGATCGTGCTCATATCATTACTAATGTTAAATTTCGAAATTTGATTTTCGACTCATTCACCAATACAATATTTTATGAAAAAATTATTTTTATCAATAACAGCAGCAGGTTTTATTATTTCGGCCTGTACAAAAAAAGAGACAACAAATAATGTGTCTGTTAACGACTCCGCTTACTCCCAGAAAAATCACTCAGATACTGCAGTTTCAACAGGCGGGGATACTCAAAGCATTACAACAAGCAATGACAGTATTAATACAAAGACTCATGTCGGAGGAAGAAAAACCAGTAATAATAATACGGGTAATGGTACGGGCAATATCAATGCTGCAGTTTCAGACAGTGCACATAACCTGCACGGAAGATCCCGAAATGTAAACAAATAGGAATTGGAATACAATTACGTTTACATAGCATAACCGATATAAAAAATGTTTTTTATATCGGTTATGCTGAACCATTCAAGAGAATTACATTTTTAACCGTGCGGTTATATTTTTTAACCCTCTAAATGGTGTGTATCATTAAGTTCAGAAAATAATACAATTATTTAATTGTTATTGTCATATTAGGTACTACGATATCCCCTGTTATTCCTGTATAACGTTGTGCAAATATTTCAATATAATCGTTGGTGGATAATTCGGTTGTACCGTTGATAGGTACTACCACAATATCATTTATAGCAGCTCCTCGTCCATATACTTTATACTGGCTGATTGCAGTTCCGTTTTTTGCGATATAGATAATATAAGTTCCGGCTGCAGGTACCTGGAATGACACAGAACCTGTTACCTGGAAAATTCTTTTCTTTTTCCCAACGTACTTTAGTCTGTTAGGAACCCCATCCGTAGTAAATCTGAAAAGATTTGAAGAAGTAGAAACAGATGAAGCAGTACCGATTTTTACAATATTGCTGGGATTAGAACTGTTAAAGCTTACACCTATTCCCGTCCCCACCGTATAATCTACTGAAAAATCTCCGACTGCATTAGTATCCGCTTCAGTAGGAAGTCCTGCTGCTCTTACCGTCCAGCTATTATTAAAATTATATCCTGAATACGTTCCTGTAGTATAAGGCTTTACATATCCTGCTGTATTGGTTCCTGTAAATACAACGGATTCTATCACCGCATCTCCTGTAATGGTAAGTCCGATTGTTGACACATCAAAACCGATGGCAGAGCCATTGACCTGGCTGAATCCTCCCTGTTTTTCAACCGATGTAAAGGTTCCCGTAAGCTTTTCATAGGTCCCTGAATTATTAGCCGCCCATCCCATATTGCTGAGAAGCAGCTGTCCGATATTGTTATAGGTAATACCATTGCTGTTTCCAACAAACTGGATAATACTAAGAAACACCAGTCCAAGCCCGGAAATGATTCCCACATTGCTCGAGTTTGCTACTACACTATCTCTGAAGATAAGGTTCTGGGTAGCAGTACCTGATATATTAAAAACATTTCCGGATGCTGCACTAAGGGTAACGCTCTTAATACTGCCACCTGTAGATCCTTCAAAAATATTTCCGGTGGTCCTGACAATAATATCATTATTCGTATCAAGCCCATGTATATAAGCATTATTAAGCTCTATCGGTTTGTCAAAAACTATCTGTCCATTAATTTCATATAATGTATCAGCATTCAAAAGGTACTTTGCCCCTCCTCCTGCACTTAGCTCCGCTGCGAGTACCGTAGCTAAAACATCAGTAGACTTTATGAGTTTAAAATTTAATCTTTCGGAGGTATTAGTTCCAACAGGATACCACGCTGCAGTATTAGCAGCATAATAATAAAGCAATTTGAGAGTAGTATCGTACACGATTAATCCATCCGCAGGCGAAACAATTGCAATCCTCTGAGATGTTGTCAGACGGGGAGGCAGAAGTCCGCGGGTTGTGGAATTAAGATCTAAAATAGAGCTAGGGTGAGGAGTTGTTGTATTGATCCCAACCTGCCCTCTAACTAAAAATACAGTAAGGAAAGCCATTAACACAATAAAAAGTTTTCCTGTAAAAGAAATTGTTTGCGTTTTCATATTAAAAGATTTTGGTGTTTTGGTGTTGTAACAGTGGATGTTCATGGATACGGTTCACCGGGATAACACTAATTTTGTGTTATCCAAGTGGTATCCTAAGTAAGAATCAGTAAATCAATAAGAGTCTACAGTACTGTATACTTTTCGTAAAACGGCGTAATCCTGGTTCTGACAATAATTAAACAAACCAGATCATTGGAAACCAAACAGGATATGGTCATCGTTTTATACCATTTGTAGATCATAACTGTAATCCATCTGCCTTTATCGATCAGTCTATACATCTTTTTCTTAAAGTACATTATGACAATGTCCTTCCTTTTGCCTTTTAGTGAAAATAAGTCTATCATAATCTTTGGTAATTTTTAGTTTCACAAATTTTTATGTTGTCCTTATTTCATGGATAGTTTTATTATTCCAAATATGGTGAAATAATAAAAATCTTCTTATGACGCGAATCATAAAAGTCTTAGGTAGCTGCTTTTTATTAATTAAATAATATCATGACTACATTCAAAATATATTGTCATCTAATTAACAAAAGAAATCGGGCACTATTTTTTCATCAATTCTGGACACTAATATATTTTTTGAGTACTTCAATAAGGTCTGCCTTTCTTACAGGTTTGGGAAGAAAATCATTCATTCCTGCTTCAAGGCACCTTTCTTTTTCTCCGAGAACATTTCCGGCTGTAACGCCGATGATAGGTATATGTTCATATCCCGGCAGCATTCTGATATTTTGTGTAGCCTCAATACCGCTCATTATCGGCATCTGCACATCCATCAAGATAATGGAAAACTGCTTTTTCCTGCATTCCTCCAAAGCCTGCAGCCCATTGACCGCTTCCGTTAGTTGTATACCGGGAGCAATAGCCTTCACCATTCTATTATTCAGGACCATATTCACAACATTATCATCAACCAAAAGCACTTCTAATTCCGGGGCAATTAAATGCGAAACTTTTTCAGACTGATCCTTACTAATTTCTACGGTATAACTTCGATCTACTTTTTTTAAGGTTTTGTACAGTTCATGTGATTTGATAGGTTTCAACAATAAATGTGCATTTTGTATTTTCCTCACCGAGGTAAATATGCTCAGTTCTTCAGAAGAAGAAGAAAGTATTATAAATGGAGCAGTCTCTTTTCGCTGATTGAATAGCCCTGTCATTTTATCAATTGTTTCCAATCCGGACATCAGAGGCATATGATAATCCATCAGAATCACATCGAACCGTTCTCCTTTCAACAAGATTTCTAATGCTTCCATCCCATTAGAAGCCAAGGTGGATTTGATATTCTTATAGCTAAGCATGTGCTCAAGAATGATCCTGTTGGTTTCATTATCATCAACCACCAGGGCTGTTTTAATAGTAATTTCATCCTCCTCTTTCAATTGAGAGATCTCGTAAGGAATCTCAATGTCAAAGAAAAATACAGAACCTTTTTCCTTTGTGCTGCTCAAGGACAAATGGCTTCCCATATATCCAAGGATATTGTTCGAAATAGTAAGCCCCAGACCCGTGCCACCATATTGTTTACTGATGGAACTGTTTTCCTGCGTAAAGGCATCAAAAATGTATTTCTGTTTTTCAACAGGGATTCCGATCCCTGTATCTCTAACTGAGAAACGCAAAGTAACAGTATTATCATCCATGCGCAATTTCTCTACTTTTAGCTCGATCTCTCCCTTTTCTGTGAATTTCACAGCATTCCCAAGAAGATTGATCAAGATCTGTTTTAACCTTGCTTCATCCATAAAAAGTATTTTTGGAAGGCCCGGTTCAATATTGAGAAGAAGTTCAATGTTTTTTTTCTGGGATTGATAAATGATAACATTGATAACCTGACTCAACATATCGTAAACATCACATTTTTCAATCAAAAGTTCCATTTTTCCGGATTCTATTTTAGAAAAATCCAATATATCATTGATGATACTGAGCAGGTTTTCCCCTGATTCATTGATATAATTCAGATATTGCATCTGTATTTCATTCAGTGGTGTCGTGAGGAGAAGATCTGAAAAACCAATGACTCCGTTTAAAGGAGTCCTGATCTCATGACTCATATTGGCAAGAAATTCGGATTTTGCTTTGCTGGCTATATCTGCTGTTTCCTTGGCATTTTTCAGTTCTTCATTTATCTTTACAGCATTTGTAATATTCTGTATGGAAATAATTACTCCCCCTACTTCATCTTTTGTAAGATACCATGGACCGACTTTAAGGTCATAATGCTGAATTTGTTCTTTTCCTTCTACCTTTAGCGTATAGTCACCGTTGATATACGTTTTTCCCAACAGCGCATTGTCATAAATCTCTTTTCTTTCTTTAGGAATATTAGTGGATATCGTGAAAAGATTATGACCAATAAGATCTACATTATTCATACTAAATTCCTCTTTCCACTTGTTGCTTACAGCAACATAGTTAAGGTCTTTATCAAACATAGCCAAAGGAACAGGAACATCAGTGGCAAAAGACTGCATGATAGCCTCCTTCCGGGTAACCTCCAGAAACATCTTTTTGAAAGCATCGATGTCCTGAATGATTCCGAAAACCCTTTTGCAGCTATCACCTTCAAATTCGGGAATCCCTTTTACTCTTACCCAGATCATTACGCCATCATTACGCAAAAGCTGGAGCTCCTCATCAAAAGTAATTCCTTGTTGTATTGCCCTGTTAAAAAGGTATTTTATTCTCTCTCCGCTCTTCCCTTTGTAAAATTCAAGGGCACTGTCGAAAGTCGGCTCGAAATCATCTTTCAGTTTGTGAATTTCTCTTGTACTTTGAGACCAGAAGAGCTTTCCGGTCTTCATATTGGCTTCCCAACCTCCTACTTGGGCTACTAAGCTTGTTTCCTCAAGCATTTCCTTAGTGTTAAACAGATCTTTTTCCAACTTCCCACGACGGATAAGGTCAGATTTTAGTTGTATATAAACAAAAATTGTTACCCCAATGGCGGCCATGGCAGAAAAAACGATGAACAACACGGTCAACTCGGAAGACTTGTTCAGATCTTCATTTTTTATGGCAAGTTGAGCTTCCTCCTGTTTTACAAATTTCTGAACGAGCGTGCGGCATCTGTCCATAGCCTCCTTGTTTTGTACAAGTTCTTCCGGACTCATCACTATTCCTTTTTTACGATTCTCAATAAGCAATGCATATTCCTTCATCATCATTTCTGAAGTATGCAGCAATTCATTGAGGACATTAATCTGGTCTTTATCTCTAAGATGAAGTCTACCTCTATCAGAAACAAGCATCGGATATTCACTCCTGCTTTTATTGAAAGGTTCAAGAAAATTTTCTCTTCCGGTAAGCTGATAGCCCCGGTTTCCCGTTTCAGCATTTAAAAGAGTGCTTAAGATATCTTTTGCTAAGCTTATAGATTCCTTATTTTTTAGTAAGTCTTTCCTATTCTCCATCTGCTTATGGATGCTGATATAAGATGCTATGGAACTAGCAATCAGAAGCATCAAAGAAATCACTACTCCAATTTTGAGATTTCTTATAATTTTTTTTGGCATTTAATCGTATTTTGGCAATAAAATACTAAAAATAGGTCATTTTATAATATTAACAAATTAATTTAGAAATTTGTCAGGAGATATTTGAATAGGAGTACACTATGGCAACTTTCATCATTGACTTTTACCACAAGCTATAAAAAATCCCCGGATCTCTCCGGGGATAAAATCAAATCAATTATAACACAAAAATATGCTATTTTGTATTAACAGACATTACTATTAAATTATTTTAATCGCTTTCAACGTTTGTTTGGAGCCATCTTTTTTTTGCAACGTAATTAAATATGTTCCTTGCTTTAACTCTCCTAAATAAAGAACAGAATCAGGCTTGTCTATAGTTTTAATCAGCTTCCCTGACATATCATAAATCAACACTGACTTTATATTTGTGATATCAGAAATATGTAAAACATCTTTGAATGGATTGGGATATAATTTAACAGAGTTGTTTGCTTTTGAACCTGAAGTCTCACTAGTTGCCAATGAAGCTTCTTTAGTAATCTCAATAGTGAAATTCCCTTCTGTATGATCAATAGAGTCACCATAATAACCAACATTTACATAGTAGGTAGTTCCGGCTATTGTAGGAATAGTGATCGTTTCGACACTTCCCTCTTCATCATCATTATCTGCTGTTCCTGCACATACAAGAGCAGTACACGCCCCAGTATATACTCCTATCTGATGATCCCAGTCAGACATAGCAGTGGCTTTAATAGTTGTATTATTTCCATCTCCTGTAAAAGAATACCAAAGACCATCATTCATTCCATCTGAACAAGCAGTTATCAAGCCATCGTTGGCAGCATAAATACCATTGATTTGAGGCCATGCATAGGGCAATTGAGTAACCTTCGTAGCTGTTGAACATTTATCATTAGTGGGTGCAAGAAATACGTCCACCTTGCTTATTTCTATTTTGAAATTTCCTTCCGGTGAGTCTGTGCCCCCGGAATATTGACCTACATTTACATAATAGATGGTTCCCGGTACAGTAGAAATGGTAAGTGTTTCAACTTTTCCCACGCCTTTTCCTTCACTATTTGCTGTTCCACTGCATACCAGATCAGTACAACTCCCTGTATATATCCCAATCTGATGATTCCAATCTGAGATAGTAGTGGCTTTAATACTTACATAACCTCCATCACCTGTAAAAGAATACCAAAGTCCATCATTCATTCCATCTGTACAAGCAGTTACAAATCCATCATTTGGAGATGTTACCCCGTCTGTCTGATCAAAGGTATAAGGCAATTGCAAGACCTGGGTGGCCGTTGAACAGGTATTGTTAGTTTGCCCAAAGCTTAAACATGAAAATGCTAAAAGAAGTAGAAAATACGTTTTTTTCATTCTGAGATAATTTTTAATTGATTTATCAATTAATAAACAGTGCGTTTCATCAGGTACCTTTTATGATGGGGCAAATCTACAATGACAAATCAGCTAATAACGAAACAATTCTGTAGATATAAATTATAGCTCTGTAGATTTTAATGGTGCTTTTTGTCAAATTAATTTAGGATATGTTTATGTGATACAGTACCTCAAAAAGTATTATTGGAACATTGACAAGACTTTACAACAAAAAAATCCCCGGATCTCTCCGGGGATACAACCAAATGAATTATAACATGAAAAAATGTTATTTTTTATTATCGGATCGATTAATTTTAAATGATTAAATCGGGTTCAACATTTGTTTTAAAGCCATCGTTTTGCTGAAAAGTAATTGATGATACTCCTCACTTCAGATCTCCTTACTTAAGATCAGAATCAAACTGATCTATAAGCTTTCCAGAATATCATACATTGAAATGACCAGACATAAGCTGTGAGTGTTTACCAGTACTTCTTCTGATTTAGCAAATCTACAGTGATCATTAATGAAGTAACAAAACAATCCTGTAGATATAAAATTGCATTTGTGTAGATTTTGTTTGTCCTATTTTTCAATATGTATTGAAGTGGATCTATATTGTTGAACTTTGACTTTGGTTTGTTTTAACCGATAACATTGTCATTTGTAATTCTGAAACTTTTTTCTGATTTTGCTTCCGCTGCTATTTAATCAATAAAAATAAAGTGTTGAAATCTTCTGTATTAGATTGGTGGAATGTATGAAATAGGAGAATAAAACTGATACTTAAAAAATTATAATCAATACACTATAGAAGAATACCTTTTCAATTTCCCCACAAAAAAAACCTCCCGAATCACTGAGAGGTTATACTGTAATTTGTCAGAAATATGAAATTTTCAATGCTCAAATATAATTAAGTGTTCACTCCATCGGATATGATCTGAATCATATGCCGTTATAAAATGATTAGAAGTTTTTTTAATTTAACAATTCTCAAGCGAATGACATCAAAATATACTCCTTAATTCACTGACATATATTAGTTTATTATAATAGAAATCAATCGATATTTAGAATCATTTTTCGTATTTTTAAGGTATAAGTTTAAAATAATCAATTATGAAAGCAGTACGTTTTTTCGGGCACAAAGATGTCCGTGTGGTCAATGATATGGAAAAACCCAGTCCTAAAGGTGATGAAGTCTTATTAAAAATTGGAGGAGCAGGGGTTTGCCATTCAGATCTTCATATTATTGATGAAGGAACTGTAGGAGGTTCAGTATTCACATTAGGTCATGAAAATGCCGGCTGGATCGAAGAAGCAGGCCCGGATGTGAAAGGCTATAAAAAAGGAGATGCCGTTCTCGTGTATGGTCCGTGGGGATGTGGCCATTGTAAACCCTGTCAGCAATCTAAAGAAAACTATTGTGACCATCAGTCTGAAATGGCTTATGGAGGTGGTTTGGGATTAGACGGAGGGATGGCCGAGTATATGCTTGTACCTTCTTCAAGATTATTGGTTCCTATTTATGATCTGGATCCTGTGATTGCCGCTCCGCTTACTGATGCAGCTTTGACTCCTTACTCTGCGATTAAAAGATCGTTGTCTAAATTAACCCCTGATGAATACGTTGTAGTAATTGGTGTAGGAGGACTTGGACATGTTGCTCTTCAGATCCTTAAAGAAATCAGTGGCAGTACCATCATTGCCTGTGATGTAACGGATGAAAAACTGGCTTTTGCCAAAGAATTGGGAGCTACATTTACTGTCAACTCAAAAGATGCCGATGCTGCGGAGCAGATTCAGAAAATTACAGGCATTAAAAAAGCTAAAGTGGTCATTGATTTTGTAGGAGCAACATCCACCATTGAACTTGGAACTAAAATTGTGAGTCTGGATGGTGATCTTACTATTGTTGGATTGGGTGGCGGCCATTATCAGTATAGCATGTCCGGGCTTCCATTTGGAGTGAGCATGACGAATCCTTATTGGGGATCACGAGTTGAGCTTATGGAAGTGGTAGGCTTGGCAAGACAGAAAAAAATTCATATTGAAATTGAAAAATATAATCTGGATCAGGCCAATGAAGTTTATGACCGAATGAGAAACGGAAAGATCAAAGGAAGAGCTGTTTTGATTCCATAATAAAATGAAAATAGAATATACAGCCGGAAGTAGTTTTACTTTCGGCTTTTCTATTACCTAGTATTCACTCAATCAGATATTTAAATCCAATTAAACCAGAACAGATCTGAAATATGCAAAAAAGGAATTTAAAATGCATCTTTTTCCTTTCAAATAGCTATAATTTGATTAAATTTACGTCAATAACGTCTGCTGTTCAGACCTCATAAAAACGCTCAGAAAAAATCAGTATGAATAAGAAAAGTGCCACAATCTATGATATTTCCAATAAGCTCAACGTAAGTGTGGCAACTGTTTCAAGAGCATTGAATGACCACCCGCGAATAAGCGAGGCTACCAAAGAGCTGGTTCGCAAAACGGCCAAGGAAATGAACTATAAGCAGAACAACCTTGCCAAAGCTTTAAAAAGCGGTGAAACCAAAAACGTAGGAATCATTGTTCCGTATATCAATACCAATTTCTTTTCATCGGTGATCAGAGGAATTGAGGAAGAACTTTCCCCACTCGGCTATCATGTGATCATCTGTCAGAGCCACGAAGATGTAAATATTGAAAAAAGACAGCTTAATACGTTGCTGAATGCTCAGGTAGATGGTATTTTTATGTCTGTTTCCAAAACAACAACAGACATCAGCCATATCCAAAGCATTATAGATACTTCCAATACACCGGTTATCTTTTTTGACCGTAAAAAAGATATTTCAGGGATTAGCACGGTAACTATTGATGATTATCGAGGCGGATATATGGCAACGGAGCATCTCATCAAGGAAGGTTATAAAAATATATGCCATTTTGCTGGAGATCTTAACCTTGAAATTTATCAGAACCGTCTTAACGGGTATAAACAGGCTTTAGCAGATCATCACCTTCCTGTAAAAGAGGATAATATCATTTTTACAGGCAGTTCTATTGAAGAAGGCACAGAAGCTATCAAAAAACTTTGGAGTAAAAAATCTGTTCCCGATGCTATATTTTCGTCCAGTGATTTTGCCGCGTTAGGTGCCTGCCAGGAATTGAAAAAACGAAACATCAAAATCCCTCAGGAGGTGGCTATCATCGGATTTTCCAATGAGCCTTTTACCCAATTTATGGAACTTCCGATCAGTTCTGTTGACCAAACGCCTGTATTGATGGGAAAAATGGCGGGACAGGTATTTTTAGAAAGCGTCAAAGAAAACGGTTCCGGAGTTTCTATTGAGAAAAAGGTGGTGCTTACGCCACAGCTTTATATCAGGAAGTCTTCTAAGAGAAAATAGTATTTCTGTTTACGTAAGCCATCAACAGCCTGTTTGTCATTCTGACGAAGGAACAATCTAAAATATATTCTATTTATAAGTTTTGGCTAAAGCCAATGATGATATTTCTTTTCATTAAACGGGCTAAAGCCCGTTCCTATTGATGTAAAATTACTGTGTCAACTAGTGTACTCCTTTAAGATATGCCACACAAGCCACCAACAACCTGTTTGTCATTCTGACGAAGGAAGAATCTAAATTATTCTATATTTAAGTTTTGGCTAAAGCCAATGATCGTATTTATTTTCATTAAACGGGCTTCCTTCGACTACGCTCAGGATAGTAGCCCATTCCTATTGATGTAAATGTTAGCGGTTCTTATATTAAAGAAAATGCCTCCTACCATGTAGAAAGCATTTTCATCCCTAATTAATATTTATAATTAAAAAAACATTTTATAAACTAACTCCTCTTCTCCAGGGAATAAAATCGTTTTGATTTAAAATGGCAGCTTTGGTCTTTATTTCTCCGCTGGCTACTTTGATGATGTATTCCAGCAGCTCTTCTGCTTTTTCGTCAATTGTCTTTTCCCCTGTAATCACATCTCCCGTGTTGAAATCGATAATATCAGGCATTCTTTCTGAAAGTGAAGTATTGGATGATATTTTCACTACAGGAACGACAGGATTTCCGGTAGGAGTTCCAAGGCCTGTTGTAAATAGTACGATATTGGAGCCCGAGCCAACCAAAGCTGTTGTACACTCTACGTCGTTTCCTGGTGTGCACAATAAATTCAATCCCGGTTTATTAATATATTCCGTAAAATCAAGAACATCATTGATAGGCGATGAACCTCCTTTTTTAGCCGCTCCTGCAGATTTCATGGCATCAGTGATCAATCCATCTTTAATATTCCCCGGTGACGGATTCATATCAAAACCAGATCCTGCAGCAACGACTGATTCTTCAAAGTCTTTCATCAACTGTAAAAATCTTTCTGCATCTTTTTCATTCACGCAACGGTTCACCAGCTCCTGCTCTACTCCACATAGTTCCGGGAATTCTGAAAGAATAGTTGCACCGCCAATTCCTGCCATTAAATCTGACAGCTGCCCCAAAACCGGATTGGCAGAAATTCCTGAAAAGCCATCCGAACCACCACATTCTAATCCTAATACCAGTTTTGAAATGGGTGCCGGTTTTCTTTGAATTTCATTCGCTTTCTTAATCGCTTCATAAGAATCTTTGATGATCCCGCTCAGCATTTCATCTACTGTTCCGGATTTTTGCTGTTCATACACAATAATCGGTTTTTTATTCTCAGGACTGATCTTTTCCAAAGCATCTTTGAAAATCTGAACCTGAAGATTCTGACAACCGAGACTCAAAACAGTTGCTCCGGCTACATTCGGGTTATTAACATATCCTGCCAATAAACGTCCCAAAGCTTCAGCGTCCTGACGAATTCCGCCACAGCCGCCCTGATGAGTGATGAATTTAACTTCAATATTTTTAAATATACGCCCATCCTGATCTTCTTCAGCAATGATTTCCGTATCTGAATTATTGACCAGAGATCTCAGCAAAAGCTGATGTTTTGTCACTTTTTCGAATAAGAGTTCTTTTTCAAAAACCTCTTTCAAAATCTCCACATTCCTGTTTTCACAAAAAACCAAAGGAAAAAACAGCCATACATTTTCTGTTCCTACCTGTCCGTCTTCTCTGTGATATCCCATGAATGTTCTGTTTTTCCACTCCTCTACATTTGGAGCTGTCCAGGCAGTTGTTTCTGTTTTACCTTTTACTTTTGCGCTTTGATGTTTTACGTTTTCTGTCGTGATAACTTCACCTTTTTGAATCGGCTGGCTGGCTTTTCCTACCAAAACACCGTACATGATAATGGCATCACCTTCCGAAAGCTCTTCCGTGACAAATTTATGCTTGGCCTTCGTGTCTTTTATGATTTCATAGGTCAAATGATCCAAAGTAACCGTTTCACCCTGATAAAGATCAACCAGAGCTACGGCAACATTATCTTTGGGATTTACCTTCAATACTTTCTTCTGCATAATCTTTAAGAATAGAATTGAACAAAATGGTGATACGCTGTTTCTGCATCGTGATGATCAATTTCCCACAAAGCTTTTGCTACAGCGTCTTTCAAGCCTTCAACTTCTGTCAGATCCATATCCCAGAAAGAAGTTTCAGTTAAGGCAAATTCTGCTACTTTTTCATAATCATTGTTTACCCAGATTTCTTTGAAACGTTCAGTAATTGTCTGCTCATCATTCAATGGAAGTGCTTTGCCTTCAAAATTCCCCTGATAGAATCTGATGAGAGCCGCTAAAGAGAAAGTTAGATTAAGCGGTAATTTTTGATTAGTTTCCACATATTTCAATAAACTTGGCAGGACTCTTACTTTAAATTTAGATACGAAATATAAAGCGATACTTGCCAGATGATGTTTAATAAAAGGATTTCTAAATCTGTCGAAAACTTCTTCTGCAAAATCTTTCAATTCATTCTCATCCAATCCTAAAGTTGGATTGACTTCATTGAAAATGGTATCTTTTAAAAACTTCCCGATGAAAAGATTATCAATGGATTCTTTTACCGTTTCTTTTCCTGATAAAATGGCTGGAGCCAGCATCAAAGTATGCCCACCATTCAGAATTCTTACTTTTCTGACACGATACGGCTGAATATCATCTACCACCAGAATCTGTTCATTAATTTGATCAAAAGGAATTCTTTCATTTAAATTTTTAGCATCCTGAATGACAAAAAGTAAAAACACTTCAGAAACCACCATCATCCGGTCTTCATAATCCAACTGCTCTTCATAGGTTTCTGCATCGTCTTTTGGATAACCAGGAACAATCCTGTCTACCAATGTATTATGAAAACAATTAGATTGTTCAATCCATTGCACAAAACCCTCTTCTAAATTCCAGTGTTGGGCATATTGAAGGATGATATTTTTTAAAGCTAAAGCATTGTCTTCAATCAGTTCACAAGGAATGATTCTCAAACCTTTTTCCGGTGAACCATTGAAATGCTTAAATCTTTCGTATAATAAAACCGTCAGTTTTGCCGGAAAATTCTTGTGTGGTCCGGCATGATAGTTTTCGGTTTCATCATAAGCAATCCCGGTTTCTGTGGTATTGGAAAAGATAAATTCCAATTCTTCTTCTTTTGCTAAAGCGAGGAATTCGTCATATTGTGTATAAGGATTGATGGACTTCTGAATGGAAGAAATCACCCGTTTTTCATCAATAATTTCACCTCTTTTTATTCCTCTCGTAAAAAGAGTGTATAGATTATCCTGCTCTTCAAGCTTGTGAACAGAACCTCCCGGTGTAGGCTGTACATTCACAATTCCTGCATTGAAATCTGTCTTTTTATTTAACTGATCTATAATATAATCTGTAAATCCTCTCATGAAGTTCCCGCCTCCAAACTGTATTATTTTAATAGGAAGCTTTTCCTGAGAATCATAGAATTCACGATTGAGTTTTTGTTTTATCTGATTTTCCATTTTTTCTAATCTTACTATATTTTTGAGTTGTAACGCAATGTCTGCAAAGACCTGTAAAATTGCGCTTACTTTCGTTCGCAAAGGCGTTTACTCAGCAAAGAAGCTTTTTGCCTTTTGTTCATCTCTATTGTATCACTTTATATTTCGGAACCAACGTTTTCATCACACTCCATGCAATGAGGTAAGCTACGGCGCAAACTGAGAAAATGATCATATATCCTTTATCAATTCCATCAGAAATTATAGCCCCGGATTTTTCCAGATCGTGAAGAAAATTCTCTGGTAAACGTTCATTGATGTACTGCGGATATTTCTCAAGCAAAGGCATTCCGTCAATAGTAGTCCATGCTTTATGAGCATAATCAAATAGTACTCCTGATGATTTATTGATTAAAAAAGAACCGATCCCTCCTGCCATTCCGCCAATTCCTGTGATGGTGGCGATCGCCTTTTTGGGAAACATGTCGCCTACCGTTGAGAAGATATTTGCTGACCATGCCTGATGAGCTGCTCCTGCCACTCCAATGATTAATACCGGAATCCAATATGAAACAGAGCCTAATGGTTGCGCTAAAAGAGCCAGTAAAGGGAAAAAAGCAAAGATCAACATCGCTTTCATCCTTCCGGAATATGCATCCATTCCTTTCTTCTCCACGAAGTACTTCGGAAGCCATCCTCCAATTATGGAAAATAACGTAATCATATAGAGAACAAATAATGGTAAAGCACTTTGGGTAGAATCCATTTTATAAACAGAGCTCAGATAGGCCGGTGTCCAGAACAGGAAAAACCACCAGATTCCGTCTGTCATAAACTTTCCGAAAGCAAAAGCCCAGGTCTGTCTGTAACTGAAACATTCTTTGAAGGAAAATTTCTTTTCTGATGCCGTTGAACCTTCCCTAGCAAAATCATCCTGATCCTGCTGAATATAAGTAAGCTCATGCTCATTGACTTTATGATGCTCATGAGGTTTTTTGTAATAGAATACCCAAAGCCCCATCCACACAAAACCTAAAGCACCAATAATGATAAACGCCCACTCCCAGCCCATCGATTTTGCAATAAAAGGAATGGTAACCGGTGCAGCTAAAGCTCCAACCGTTGCTCCGGCATTAAAAATACTGGTTGCCAGCGCTCTGTCTTTCTTTGGAAAATATTCTGCAGTAGTTTTTATCGCAGCTGGAAAATTCCCTGCTTCCCCAACGGCCAGCACAAAACGGGCAAAAATAAACAAGGTAACACTGGTACTGATGATGGCGCCCACATTATCTACTCTTCCGATAATGTCTTTAGATTCCTGAAAACCAACCAGCCAGTTTCCCGTAAGAACTCCTGAAGTGGCAATTCCGCAAAAGGCATGAATAACTGCTCCTACAGACCAGATTCCGATAGCCCAGAGAAAGCCTTTTTTAGTATCCATCCAGTCTACAAACTTCCCGGCAAAAAGCATACTTACGGCATAGAAAATAGAAAATAACGCCGTGATATTTCCATAGTCATTATTATTCCAGTGAAACTCGGGAGCGATAAAATCTTTCCAGGTGAGTGACAGCACCTGCCGATCCATATAATTGATGGTCGTTGCAATAAAAAGAAGCACGCAGATCGTCCATCTGAACTGAGTTGGTTTCGGGGATATTTCTTTATTCATATCAATCGTTAATAGTATTGATTTTTATTGATTTTAGCAACAAAATGGAGCAAAAAACTCCTTATCCATACTATTTCAGTACGGAAATTATTAATTTTTTAAACCATTTGAATTTGATTAAGGGATTGAGATTAATTAGATGAATACTAGGATCCTTTTAGGTCTAATTAATCTGTCTGACTTCCCTTTATGGCTTCATTAAAATGATTAGAACAATTATCTTAGTTCTTTAATGATCTGTATTGAATGGACTACAGCTTCTGTGATTTTTGCATAGTCATATTCCCCGTTTTCATTTTTCACAAACAGCTGCGAACCTAGTCCTACACAATAAGCACCTGCGGAAATCCATTCCCTGATGTTTTCTTTCGTGGGAATGACTCCTCCTGTAGGCATTATGTTTGACCATGGCATCGGGCCTTTCACGGCTTTGATGAATTCCGGTCCACCTACTTGTGTTGCCGGAAAGATCTTTACAATCTCTGCTCCCAGTTCTTCAGCATAAGAAATTTCTGAAACAGAGCCACAGCCAGGCATCCATGCAATTTTTCTCCGGTTGCAGACCTTGGCCACTTCAGGATTTAAAATGGGAGCTACGATAAAGTTCGTTCCATTCTGAATATATAATGAAGCGGTTGCCGGATCAAGCACGGAGCCAATTCCCAGGATCATATCAGGAATTTCTTTAGCAACGTATTTTACCAGTTCAGCAAAAACCTCGTGAGCAAAATCACCTCTGTTGGTGAATTCAAAAACACGGGCTCCTCCATCAAAACAGGCTTTTACAATTTTCTTGCAAACATCAAGATCTGCATGATAAAACACAGGAACAATCCCTGTCTGCTTTGCCATTAAGGCTACTTCTATTCTATTAAATCTGGCCATAGTTATCTTTTTATTCTTCCTCCTGAATTTCCGTTCATTACTTCCAGAATATCCTCCACACCTGCATAGTTGATATCTCCGGGAATGGTATGTTTAACCGCGCAGGCTGCATTGGCAAAACTCAACGCTTTTTTAGGATCAAAATGTTTTAATCCATAAATTAACCCTGCAGCAAAAGCATCTCCGGTTCCAATTCTGTCCACAACAGGATTAATTTCCAGAAGTTCCGTTTCAAAATAGCTTTCATCTACCCAGGCTCTTCCCTGGGTTTGCTGAGTGCTGGCTGTAACCCCAATTCTTATTTTATCAAAAACTCTTTGAACAGAAGGAATTTGTTGTTTTAATTCTTTACAGGCTTCAATGAAACCTTCTTTATCTAAGGAAAACTGAGTTTCAAGAATTTCATTGATCTCATTTACTCCTCCGATAAAAATGGTGGAATAAGAAACCAGTTCTTTCAGTACTTCATGTCCTTTTCTGCCATATTTCCAGAGATTGGAACGGTAAGCCGGATCTGTGGAAATTTCAATTCCTTTATTCTGAGCTGTTTTCAGACCTTCCTTCAATGCTTCGTATGCAGATTCTGAAATACCGGGGCTGATACCTGTCCAGTGAAAATACTCACAATCTTCAAGCGCCTTTTCCCAGTTGATATGTTCAGGGTTGATATTGGCAAAAGAACCGTTCAGCCTGTTGTAAGCAATTCTGCTGGCACGGACAGACGAACCAACTTCAAGAAAATACAGTCCCAAAGGATGTTCATTTTTATGAATGAAAGTGGTATCAATTCCAAAACTTTGGATGAAAGAAACTGCAGATTCTCCTACAAAATCATTTGAAACGCAGCTGATATGCCTTACTTCACCACCCATTGCTGCCAATGAAGACGCAACGTTCAGCTCTGTTCCTCCAAAAAAGAACTCCATTTCGTGGCTCTGCTTCATCATTCTGTTTCCGGGTGGGGAAAGTCTCATGATCACTTCACCGAATGTGACTATTTTGTTACTCATAATTTTAATTAGCTTTTTTTAACCACAAAAGACACAAATGTTTTTTCTTCCTTTGGTAATTTTGAAGTTGAATACATTGAAAATAAAAGATCATATCATTTAAAAATCTTTGATTTTCTTCTTAACAATTCTTCACTTTTACATTCTCTTAATGGTTAATTTTTTTTCACGAAGATTTAGCTGATTACGCGGATCATTTTAAATCAACAAAATTTGCTCAATCTGTGAGATGATATTATCTTATTTGAAAACTAAAAATCAAAATAATTTTTTGCGTTGTGATAGCAGATATCTGATATGGTTTTCCCGATCAGTTCAATATCATCAGGCAGTTCACCGTTTTTCATTTCTTCGCCAAAAAGATTACACAATACCCTTCTGAAATATTCGTGTCTAGGATAAGAAAGGAAACTTCTGGAATCCGTCAGCATCCCTACAAAACAGCTTATTAATCCCATGTTGGAAAGGGCATTCATCTGTTTGATCATCCCGTCTTTCTGATCAAGGAACCACCATCCGGAACCAAACTGTACTTTTCCTTTGATGCTTCCGTCATTGAAATTCCCGATCATTGTGGCGAAAATTTCGTTATCCGCAGGATTTAAATTGTATAAAATTGTTTTTGTAAGTTTATCTTTTCCGTCCAAAGTGTTCAAAAATCGGGACAATGTTTCCGCCTGCACAAAGTCTCCGATGGAATCCCAGCCGGTATCAGGTCCTAGAATTCTGTGCATTCTTTCATTGTTATTTCTCAAAGCTCCTAAATGGAACTGCTGAACCCATCCGTATTGGTGATAAGCTTCCCCTAAGAATAATAAAATCGCTGTTTTGAATTGATTCACCTGCTTTTCGGCAATCACTTTTCCGGCTAATTTATCATTGAAAATAGCATTCACTTCCGCTTCTGTAGCCTCTTCGAAAGAAATATTGTTCAAACCGTGATCACACAGCCTGCATCCGTTTTTATGGAAATATTCGATCCTTTTAAGCAAAGCATCACATAAAGTCTGGTAAGAATTGATTTCAATCCCTGCTGATGCCCCCAGTTTTGCAATATAATCTGCAAAGTTGTGGTTTTCAATCAGAATGGCTTTATCAGGACGGAATGCGGTGCTTACTTTGATACTGAAATCGCTTTTCGCCAGATCCTGATGGTAATTCAAAGTGTCTGTAGGATCTTCTGTAGTACATAGAGACTCCACATTCATCATTTTCAAAAGACCTCTGGTAGATTTTTCAGGCGTTTGAAGCTGAGCGGTGATATTTTCATAGATTTCCGATGCATTGTCTCCATTCAGTAGTTCATCAATTCCGAAATATCTTTTCAATTCCAGATGAGTCCAGTGATACAAAGGATTTCTCAAAGTATACGGAACTGTTTTTGCCCAGGCTTCGAATTTTTCTTTGTCTGAGGCATCTCCCGTGATGAATTTCTCATTGACTCCCATCGTTCTCATGGCTCTCCATTTGTAATGGTCACCAGCAATCCAGACTTTGGAGATATTATCAAAAACAGTGTCTTCTGCAATATCTTTAGGAATCAAATGATTATGATAATCAATGATGGGCTGCTTTTCTGCAAATCTGAAGTAAAGTTCTTCAGCATATTTATTATGTAATAAAAATTGATCTGTTATAAAAGGTTTCATTTTTTGTCTAATCTGTTGTTATTCATTAGCAGGTTTTCCAATGGTAGCCAGGATTCCTCCATCTACGTAAATAATCTGTCCGTTGATGAATCTGCTTGCATCAGAAGCCAGGAAAATGGCAGTTCCGGCCAAGTCTTCCGGGTTTCCCCATCTTCCTTCCGGTGTTCTGCTGATGATAAAATCATTGAAAGGATTTCCATCCACACGGATGGGTTCTGTCTGGGAGGTTGCAAAATATCCGGGACCGATTCCGTTCACCTGAATATTGTGTTTTGCCCATTCTGTTGCCAGATTTTTGGTAAGCATTTTAAGGCCGCCTTTTGCAGAAGCATAGGCTACTACATTATCACGTCCCAGCTCACTCATCATCGAGCAGATGTTGATAATTTTCCCCGATTTCCTTTTGATCATATATTTCCCGATTAATTTCGACATGATAAAAGGTCCGGTAAGATCTACATCAATTACTTTTCTAAAGTCTTCCACTTCCATATCAAGAGCAGGAATACGTTTGATGATTCCCGCATTATTGACAAGGATGTCTATTTTTCCATGAGTGGCTTCCATTAAAGCTACTTTCTGGGCAGCTTCCAATTCATCTGTCACATCAAAAATATAGCCCGTTGCTTGATACCCTTTTTCGTGGTAATAATTCAACGCTTCTTCCAATTTTGATGGCGTTGTACTGGTAATGGCCAGTTCAGCCCCTGCCGCAGCAAGTCCTTCTGCCATTGCCATTCCTAATCCGTGAGTACCGCCGGTAACAACTGCTACCTTACCGGATAAATCAAATAAATTCATGGGAAAATTACTTTAGTTCGTTTGTTTTAATACCGTCCATATCGCCGTAATCCATATTTTCTCCGGCCATCCCCCAGATAAAAGTATAATTGGCAGTTCCTACCCCAGAGTGAATAGACCATTCTGGAGACAATACCGCTTGTCTGTTCTTCATAAACAGATGACGTGTTTCGTGAGGCTGTCCCATAAAATGACTTACCGTCTGCCCTTCTTCAAGGTCAAAATAGAAATAAGCTTCCATTCTTCTGGTGTGGGTATGCGCAGGCATCGTGTTCCACACACTACCGGGATGAAGCTCTGTCATACCCATTTGGAGCTGGCAGGTTTCTACCACAGAATTAACAATCAGTTTGTTGATAGTACGTTTATTCGCATATTTTTCCTCACCCAGTTCCACAATTTCAGCTTCGTTTTTGGTGATTTTCTTTGTAGGATAGGCATGATGTGCGGGAGCTGAATTGATGTAAAAATAAGGCTGTTCTTCACCTGTCTTTTCAAAGATCACTTCCTGAGCTCCTTTTCCGATGTATAAAGCTTCTTTATTTCCAAGCTCATATACATTTCCGTCTACGGTTACTTTCCCTGCTCCACCTACATTGATGATTCCCAGCTCTCTTCTGTCCAGAAAGTTTTCTGCTTTCAGATCATCGGTGGGTTCCAGTTTCAAAGCTCTGGAAGAAGGCATTATGCCTCCTACAATAAGCCTGTCATACATAGAATAGACCAGTTTTATCTTATCCTCATTGAATAAATCATCGATTAGAAACTCCCTCCTGAGATCTTCTGTGGTATATTTTTTCACATCTTCAGGATGATGGGCGTAACGAAATTCTGATTGTGCCATACTACTATTTTTACTTTTTCTTTTTACGGTTTTCGCAAACCTGTTAAACTCAATGTAATCGATTGCATAAAATTACACTAAAATTGCAGAAATACTTGTGGGGTTAAATATATAATTATTCTTTAAGTAGTTAACAAAAAATTAATTTTATTTTAAAAACAATTGATTTTCAGATCAATAAAATTTAAAACAGATTTAAAAGCAGATAAAATTAAGAGAAAAAATCCACAATAAATTTCCCAAAACAGGAAACCAACCGGACTTAAAACATAAAATCACGCCAAAATAAAAGAGAAAACAGGCAATGAAATATTGATTAAAATATGATCAAATTAATACATATATGATATACACTCGTAAATATTAATAAAAAGTACAAAATATTGAGGCACTAATAATTTCAAAAAGATGACAAAAATCAGAAATTGATGAAAATTTTTCTTCCTCGAGATGAATTTTGGGATTTTTCACCCTCAAAAAAAGACATCATTTTAAGCAAATTTTAAGTTTCATCATCATTAAACACTTAAGAAATTGATTTTTTTCGTTGTTTATTAAAGTTGCTCAAATATGAATATAACAGGCTAATAATCAATTAATTAAAAACAGTCCATCAATACGTATTTTACAAAGATCACATCATTAAACAGATAAATTCACGAAAAAATAATATTTTTTTCTTTGCGTATTGAAAAATAATATTAGTTTAGGAGCCAGAATAATGTTTTATAAAAAATTACGCAATCGATTGCACTAATGCGTAAGAAAATGATTAAAATACGTAATGACCATTAAAATCCGCAGAATACTTCATAATCCTAATCAAAAACGATTGAAAAAACTTTCAACCAAGAATTAAAACTATAAGGATACATAATGGATAAAAGAGTACAATCAATAAAGTGGTTATATTTAACTGTTTTTCTGCTTCCCGTCCTTTCCATGGCTCAGGAAAAAGAAACGAAAAAAGATAAAGAGACCAAACTGGATGATGTGGTTTTGGTAGGCTATACAAAGGTTTCCAAAAAAGACGTTACCAACGCTGTTTCTTCCGTGAAAGGCGAAGCTCTTAAAGATATGCCTTCTACCAATGCTGCCGAAGCGATCCAGGGAAGACTGGCCGGTGTACAGGTTTCTCTGAGTGAAGGGTCTCCCGGAGCAGATGTGGATATCGTAATCCGCGGTGGAAACTCCATTACCCAAAGCAATGCCCCACTCTATATTGTAGATGGTGTGCAGATGGATAATGCCCTGACCATTTTATCTCCCAAAGAAATAGAATCAATAGAAGTATTAAAAGACGCCTCTTCCACTTCTATTTTTGGATCAAGAGGAGCTAACGGTGTAGTTCTGATTACCACAAAAGGAGGTAGAAAAAAAGGAAAAACAACAATCAATTATAATGGTTTTGTAGGCGTAAGAAGCATTCAGAATAAGATCAGTGTACTGGATCCTTATGAGTATGTTCTTTATCAATATGAACAATATTATAAGAATGGAGATGCAAAAGATATTGAAACTTTTAACACACGCTACGGAACTTTTGATCAGCTGGACAAATATAAGTCTGTAAAAAATGTAAACTGGCAGGATAAGCTTTTCGGAAGAGAAGCATTCAATTTTACCCATAATGTGGCATTGTCCGGAGGATCTGAGAATTCTGCATTTTCATTGACTCTTAATAATGTGGAGGAAGACGGAGTGATGATTGGATCCGGATTCAAACGTAATATGGCCAACTTCAGATATGATTATGATATTTCAAAAAAACTGAGTATTGGCCTGAACGCACGCTACAGCCGTCAGATGATCTACGGAGCAGGAACTTCTGCCTCAGGTTCGCAAACCACCAACCGATTGAGAAATGCCATCAGATATCAACCTTTTGAAGGAGGTTCTACAGTAGATGTTGATGATTTTGATCCTTTATTCGCAGACCAGACGAATCTTGTCAATCCCGTTTTATTGGCTAACGATGAAGTGAAAGAAAGCGGAAGAAATGACTTATTATTAAATGGAACGATTGAATATAAAATCAGTAAAGATTTTACCTTCCGAAGTGTCATCGGTTATGTACAGAGGGATCAGATTGTGAATCAGTTTTCCGGTCCGGTTACCAGCCTTGCCAGACAGAACAACGATCAGCCTGTGGTATTTATGAGCAATTCTCAAACCAGAAGAATCACCAATACCAACACCCTTAACTATAGAAGAACATTTGGTAATCATAAATTTGATCTTTTAGCAGGTCAGGAAACTGTGAGAACAGATGGTGAATCTACTTCCATCAATATCAAGTGGTTCCCGAAATCTTCTTCAGCACAGGAAGCTTTTGCCAATTCACAGCTGGCATCACCGCCTTCCGGAATGGTTCAGGATGCTCCTAAAACGGCAAGAGAGGTAGACCGTTTGGCTTCTTTCTTTGGAAGGGTCAATTATATCTACAACAACAAATATATTGCAACAGTTTCCATGAGAGCTGATGGTTCCAGTGTTTTCAAACCTGGCCCCAATCAGTGGGGATACTTCCCTGCTGCTTCTTTAGCCTGGAAAATCAAGGAAGAAAATTTCTTAAAACAAAGCAACTTTGTGAATGAGCTGAAACTTCGTTTAGGATATGGAAAATCCGGAAATAACAGAATCGGAGCTTTTTTATATGACACCTTCTTTACGTCTTCTTCAGATTACGGCTATGCTTTCGGAACCAGTGTTACGCCAGGTGCAACCACCGGAAATATTATGGCAAACCCCAATGTAAAATGGGAAACAGCTACTTCATACAATGCCGGAATTGATTTCGGATTGTTCAAAGGAAGACTTTATGGTACTCTGGATGTTTATAAAACAGATACCAAAGACCTTTTATTATTAGCTAAAATACCACAGACTTCCGGATACGAGTATCAATACCAAAACTCAGGAAGCAGCGAAAATAAAGGGATAGAATTATCAATGGGAAGTACCATCATCAATAAAGAAAACTTTTCATGGAAAATTGATGCCAATATCTCCTCCAACAGAAACACCATTAAAAGTTTAGGAAATAATGCATCTGCAAGTTCCAATTCTTACTACTACCCTTCCGGATGGCAGAATAACCTGTTTGATTTCCTTGTACAGGTAGGAAAACCAGTAGGAACTTATTGGGGATATGTGACAGCAGGAAGGTATGAAGTGAGTGATTTTAATTATGATGCAGCCACTCAGATCTATACTTTAAAAAACGGAATAGCAAGCTCTGCCGCTGTAGCCAATGGTGCAAAAGCTGTACAGCCGGGAGATCTTAAACTTCAGGATCTAAACGGTGACGGAGTGATTGATAATAAAGATATGACCGATCTTGGAAGTGCACAGCCTAAATTCTACGGAGGTTTTACCCAAACATTCCGCTATAAAAACTGGGACATGAGCTTACTTTTCAATTTCTCGATAGGCAATAAAGTATACAATGCCAACAAAATAGAATACACGACTCAGTATCTGTATAAGGATAATAACATGCTTGCTGAAGTGGCAGACCGCTGGAGATGGTTTGACAATGCAGGAAATAAGGTGACAGATCCTACCGCTCTTGCTGCTCTTAACGCCAATACAACGATGTGGACTCCTCCCGCAGGTGCTTACTTCCTTCATTCCTATGCTATTGAAGACGGTTCTTTCTTAAGACTGAATAACCTTACGATTGGATATAGCATCCCAAAAGGCTCTCTGGAAGCCATTGGAGTGAAGAATCTGAGACTTTACGCTACCGTGAATAATTTATTTACAATTACCGGCTACTCAGGATTTGATCCGGAAGCCAATACAAGAAGAAATCCATTAACTCCGGGAGTAGATTATTCTGCCTATCCAAGAAGCCGATTTATTTTATCAGGAGTAGATATTACTTTCTAAAACGAACGCTATGAACAAAAATAAATTTTCAAGTTTTTTCTTATCTCTTGCCTGCGTGGTTACTCTTAATTCCTGCAGCGATTATTTAGAGGTAGAAAACCTTTCCAATACCGCTGAGAAACAACAGTTCGACTCAGCACCGGACACTTTTGCCGCCCTTGTCGGGGTTTACAACAGTGCCATGGGTGATAATACCTATGGACAGAGAATGAATCTCATCCTTTCTCAATCCGGAGACGATCTCAGAACCTCCGGAGATTATAATGCCAACGACAGAAGAGGAATAAGCTGTTTCGGAGCAGTGCCTACCAATACGGAATTACTCAGACCTTTCCTGGATACTTACACCGGGATTGAAAGAGCGAATCTTGTGATCAAAAATATTCCTCTCTCTCCAGTGTATCAAACCGGATCTGCAGCTGATAAAAAGCTGATGGACCGCTATCTGGGAGAAGCATTAACCCTGAGAGCATTGTTTTATTACGATCTTATTAAAAACTGGGGTGATGTTCCTTTTCAGGATGTCCCTTCTGCAGATCTGCCATCCGTTTATATTCCGAAAACAGACCGCGATGTCATCTATGAAAAACTCCTTGATGATTTGGCAAAAGCATCAGCGCTGGTACCATGGAAGTCTGAAGGAGGTACTACTGCACAAAGACTTTCCAAAGCAGCAGTAAAAGGATTAAGAGCCAGAATAGCCTTGGCAAGAGCCGGATATTCTTTGAGAAGAAGCCCACAATTGATGGTACAGGGCACAAATCCTCAGAAATATTATCAGATTGCTTATGATGAATGTAAAGATATCATCACTTCCGGGCAGCACAAGCTGAACCCTAGCTATGAAGGACTTTTCAGATCCTTACATACCAACACTCCGGATACAACGAATGAAATTATTTTTGCAGTCGGAGCTTTTGGCGGAAACTCTAGAACAGATTCAAAAATAGGATATTATAATGGATTAAGACATGATGATTCTGACTGGAAATCTGCTGGTGGTATCAGTGCCATTCCTACCTATTTTTATGAATTCAGCAAATATGATTTGAGGAGAGATGTTAATATTGCCATTTTCAGGGTAAGCACATCAAAACAGGAAGATCTTCAGACTTCCATCAACTGGAATGACGGAAAATTCAGAAAGTCATGGACGAGCATTACCGGAACTTCTCAGAACTTAGGAATCGACTGGCCATTGCTACGATATGCCGATATTTTATTAATGTTTGCTGAAGCAGACAATGAACTTCACAGCGCACCTTCCCAGGAAGCCATTGATGCTGTAATGGCGGTAAGGCAAAGGGCTTATACCGGTAACGTAGGCCAGATAGGAACCATCCCAACTTCCAAAACTGAATTCTTTAAATATATTGTTCAGGAAAGGCTATTGGAATTCGGAGGCGAAGGGTTGAGAAAATATGATCTGATCCGTTGGAACCTTCTGGAAACAAAGATCAATGAAACCCGACAGAAACTTACAGATTTCATGAACGGTACCGGAGCTTACGCGAATGTTCCCGAGTATATTTTTTATAAAAAACCAGCTTCTACCGTTGCCAATTATGTGCCTACAAAAACGGCTCAGCAAAATGTACTGGACATGGACATTTATGTGAACGGAATCAACAAAGCTGATGTTTTCTACAATCCGAATCAGAGCGTTGCAACACCTTCAGGGTATACAAAAGTAAACTGGAGACTGGCTATGACACAATCTTACATTAGTGGAGATCCGGTGAAAAGTTATGCATATTATTTCCAGCCCAACAAAAGGGAACTTCTTCCTATTGCGCTCGATGTAATCAATTCAAATTATAACCTTACCCAGGATTACGGATACTAGATAGTTTAACATTCATATCAAAATACAGACTGTCTTCCACCAGGATCAGTCTGTATTTTATCTCAAAACTGCTTTATGAAATTTTCCATCTTTTTTAAAAACACGGCTCTGTTTTCTATTGCTCTGGTAGCTTTATTCAGCATTCTTTCTTTCAAAACCAAGGATAAAACCATCGTGGTTTCGAAAGACGGAAAAGGTGATTTCACAACCGTTCAGCAGGCAATTGATGCTATTGAAAACAGTTCTTTAACAAGAACAAAAGTTTTTATTAAAAGTGGAATTTATAAAGAAAAGATCACCATTCCGGAAACAAAGGGAGCGATATTGCTGGAAGGTGAAAATCCAGAAAAAACCATCATTACTTATGATGATTATGCCTCAAAAAAGAACGCTGAAGGAAAGGAAATCGGAACGACAGGTTCATCCACAATATTTATTTACTCAAATGATTTTACAGCGAAAAATATTTCATTTGAAAACAGTTCCGGAAGAGTCGGACAGGCGGTTGCCGTATTGACTTCCGGTGACAGAATTGCGTTTGAAAATTGCAGGTTCCTGGGAAATCAGGATACTTTATATTTAAAAGGAGCTCAGGATCTTGAAGACAAAACAAAACCGTCTAGAAATTATTTTAAAAACTGCTATATCGAAGGAACAACAGATTATATTTTTGGAGCGGGAACAGCTGTTTTTGAGAACTGTATTATTTACTCCAAAGAAACAGCAAGCTATGTGACAGCCGCTTCTACTCCACAGGGAAATGAATTTGGGTTCATTTTTATCAATTCAAAAATTATTGGAAATGCAAAAGACCATTCCGTCTATCTGGGAAGACCATGGAGGCCTTTTGCGAGAACCGTTTATATTGACTGTGAGCTTAACTCAACGATAAGGTCTGAAGGATGGCACAACTGGAACAAAACGGAAGCAGAAAAGACTACATTTTATGCAGAAAGTAATTCGAAAGGAGCCGGAGCCAATATGCTCCAAAGAGTTCCCTGGTCGCATCAATTAAGTAAAGAAGAAAGGAAAAAATATACTCCGGAGAACATTCTTAAAGGAAAAGATCAGTGGAATATAAAAAAGAGCTTATAATAATTCGGACTCATTCACACGAAAACCTTCAATCATGACAAAAAACTTCATCAAACTATTCACCACAGGGCTTTTATACAGTATTTCTACGCAGGTTAATGCGCAGGAAGTATTGAGCTTTCCCGGAGCTGAAGGTTTTGGAAGATTCACAACAGGCGGACGTGGCGGAAAGGTCTATTTTGTAACCCACCTGAAAGACGATAGCTCTGAAGGAAGTTTAAGATTCGCTTTGAACCAAAAAGGTCCGAGATATATTGTATTTAAAACCAGTGGAACCATTTACCTGCAGTCTCCTTTAAAAATAAAAGAAGGCGATGTTACCATTGCCGGACAAACCGCTCCCGGAGACGGAATTACGATTGCCAATTATGAAACATTTGTCGCTGCAAATAATGTTATCATCCGTTTTCTAAGATTCAGAATGGGAGATCAGAAAAAGTTTGAGGGCGATGCTTTGGGAGCTAGGTTTATTAAAAATCTGATGGTAGATCATTGTTCTATGAGCTGGTCTACAGACGAAACAGTGTCCATTTACGCCAATGAAAAAACCACCCTTCAATGGTGTCTCATTGCAGAAAGCCTTAGAAATTCTGTCCATCAGAAAGGAGCACATGGCTATGGTGGAATTGCTGGAGGTAAATCCGCATCCTTTCATCATAATATTTATGCCCATCACGACAGCAGAAATCCAAGACTGGGTGAATATGCCGGAAGTCAATTTGCGCTGACAGACCTTACTGATTTCAGAAATAATCTGATCTACAACTGGGGACACAACAGTATTTATGGAGGAGAAGGAATGAACGTGAATATCGTTAATAATTATTACAAACCCGGCCCTGCAACCTTAACCAGACAAAGAATTGTCGCCATCGATAAAAATGAAAATCCCAAAACAGAAGTGTATAACGTCTGGGGAAAATACTATATCAACGGAAATGTGATGGAAGGAAGTCCGGAAGTTACCAAAGATAACTGGGCAGAAGGTGTTTTCAGCCAGATGAAACCAAGCTACAATTTAACAGAAAAGGATAAAAATTCTATTAAAATCAATCAGCCCCATGATATTGAAAATAATATCAAAACCCATTCTGCGGAGGAAGCTTACAGGAAAATGCTCAAATCCAGTGGAGCAAGTCTGGTAAGAGATGCTGTTGATTGTCACGTGATAAAAGACATTGAAACCGGAAGCTTCACTTACACAGGCTCAAAAGGAAGTAAAAACGGTATCATTGATTCCCAAAATGACACAGGAGGATTTCCCCTTTTAAAACAGGCAAAACCTCTCCCCGATTCGGACAATGACGGAATGCCGGATGAATGGGAAGTCAAACATCGTTTGAATCCAAAATCACCCAATGCCAACGGCCGGGATCTGGATAAAAACTATGACAATATAGAAGTCTACATGAATGATATTGTCCGCAAAATAACTGATGAACAGAACCAATAACCATGAAAACTCATCATCAGAAACCGGTAACCCAACAGAAAAAAGTATGAAACTCAGTTTATTTAAAATAGGCCTAGCAGCCGCTTTTATCAGCACCCATCTTTCAGCACAGACTTCTGTGATTGAAACTATTAAGAAAAACCCGAAAGCACCATTTTCTTACGCTGAACTTTCTGTAAAAGAAGGTGGAAAATGGGAAGGCAATCAATACATTGGGGGAGCTTTCAAAAACGTTCAGGAACTCACCCTTCCGGAAGCCCATACCGATCATTCGTCTTATATCAGGTATGAAGGAATCGGTCTTGAAAACAACCAGGTTGGCTACAGACTTTATCTGGATTGGCGAAATGCCACCGATATTTTCGGTAAAAAAATATCAGGGCTTGTACTGCCGGAAGTAGGCCAAGACGGCTTTGAATCTTATCATCACGATGCTCCGTGGGGACAGGATATTCTGAAATCCGGACGTACCATAGGAATTGGTTCTTACGGAAGATATGATGAGCAGAATGATTTTGTTGAAACCTTTAAAATTGTAAAAAGCACGAATGCAAAAGTAGTCAATGAAAAAGATCAGTCTTATGCCCTTATTACTTACAAAGGCTGGAAAACCTGGGGCAATGCTGTAGATTTGCAGTCAAAACTGACGATTTTTCCCAAAGACCGTTTCGTAAAAGTAGATTTGAATCTGAGCAATAGTATTTCAGGTCTTTGTACCGGAATTGTTGCTTTCAAAGATATTCCCATGAAACAGGGAATCAGCAAAAATAAAAAATGGGCTTATATTGCTACTTACGGACAGCAGACTCTGGCCAAAAAAGAAGACAATCTGGGAATGGCAGTTTTTTATCCGCTGGAAAGCTTTGATAAATATGTGAAAACAAAATCTACCCACACTATCGTCTTCAAAAAGACTAAAAATGTATCCTATTACTTTCTGGGAGCCTGGTCTCAGGAATCCAACGGCTTAACAACCGAAGAATCTTTTTACCAGGATCTGGATCAAAAACTGGATATTCTCGATCAAACTCAACAACTTTAAAGTTTAACATCATGAACTTTATCAACAACACTATTAAAATCTACGCTATGGCAACTGCCTGTTCCGGATTATTTTTTTCCTGTGCACAAAAGCCATTGCAAAACACTTCATCAGAAATACATTCAGAAACAAACGACAAAATTTCGGCTAAGCTTCCATGGTCTCAAAGAATGCTACTTTCTGAAATAAAAAGATTTCCGCAAGCCTGGATGCTGGATTATAACAAAGCACCTAAATGGAGCTATCCAACAGCAATTGTTCTGGAAGGCGCAGAAAGACTATATGAAAAAACCGGGAACAAAGAATATTATCAGTATATCACAACTTTCGGGGACACAATGGTAAAAGAAGACGGAAGAATCGTTTCATACGATCTTTCCAAATACAATATCGATATGCTGAATTGCGGGAATGTCCTTCTTTACCTTTACCAGCAGGAGAAAAAAGATAAATATTTGAAAGCTTTACAAACCCTGCGTTCTCAGATTGACGGTCAGCCAAGAACTTCAGAAGGCGGATTCTGGCACAAGAAAATTTATCCTAATCAGATGTGGCTGGATGGATTATACATGGGCGAACCCTTTTATGCGCACTACACTCACTATTTTTCAAAAGGAGAAGAAGCTGAAAAGGCATACAGTGATATCATCAACCAGTTTGACCTGATTCAAAAGCATCTTTTAGACAAAAAAACAGGACTGCTCTACCACGCCTGGGACGAAAGTCGTCAGCAGCAATGGGCCAATAAAGAAACAGGTCTTTCTCCTAATTTCTGGTCGAGAGCAATGGGCTGGTACGGAATGGCCATGGTAGATGTTTTGGACTATTTACCTCAAAATCATCCAGGAAGAGCAAAACTACTGTCCTATTTAAAATTGTATTGTGATGCCGTCATCAAAGTACAGGACTCCCAAACAGGACTTTGGTATCAGGTACTGGACAAAGGCGGAGAGAAAGGAAATTATCTGGAAGCTACAGGCTCATCTATGTTTGTGTACACCATGATAAAATCTGTAAACAAAGGCTATTTACCCCAATCCTATAAAGCTTATGCAAAAAAGGGCTATGAAGGAATTATCAAAAATTTAATCACTGTAGATGAAAATGGTGTAGTAAGCTTGAATAAATGCTGTGCAGTAGCCGGACTAGGCGGAACACCTTACAGAAGCGGGTCTTATGAATATTATGTGAATGAAGAAGTACGCTCCAATGATCCGAAAGGAACAGGTCCTTTTATCCTTTCAAGTTTAGAATTTGAAAAGTAAAAAAAGATTGAGAAATTCTCATCCTTGTCAAGGTTTAAAACCTTGACAAGGATAGGTAAGTCAGGTAAAGTATAATTGATTTTATGAAGACAAAAAATATTGTAAATATCATTGCCATTACAGCGTGTTCAGTAGCTTCTGCTTATCTTCAGGCACAGAAAAAAAACTATGTTTCCGAAGTCTGGGCTGCCGATCAGGGAAAAAACTACAGAAACCCGATTTTATATGCAGATTATTCCGATCCGGACGTTATCCGTGTGGGCAGCGATTATTATATGACGGCTTCCAGCTTCAATGAAACACCGGGGCTTCCCATCCTTCATTCTAAAGATATGATCAACTGGAAATTGGTCAATTACGCCATTCAGGACCTCCTTCCTCAGGAACATTTCTCTACTCCGAAAAGAGGTGATGGAGTCTGGGCGCCAAGCATAAGATTTCACAAAGGAGAATTTTATATTTATTGGGGAGATCCTGATTTTGGAATTTACATGGTGAAAACCAAAGATCCGTTGGGAATCTGGGAAAAACCGGTCTTGGTAATGGAAGGAAAAGGATTAATAGATTCCTGTCCGTTCTGGGATGAAGATGGAAATGCCTATCTTGTTCATGGCTGGGCAGGAAGCCGTGCAGGAGTAAAAAGTATTTTAACCCTCAATAAAATGAATCCCGAAGGAACAAAAGTTCTGGATAAAGGCGTTCATGTTTTTGACGGTCATGATGCCCATCCTACGGTTGAAGGTCCTAAACTATATAAAAGAAACGGCTACTATTATATTTTTGCTCCTGCAGGTGGTGTAGCTACAGGATGGCAGCTTGTATTGAGATCAAAGAATATCTATGGTCCGTATGAAGAAAAAATAGTATTGGAGCAAGGCTCAACAACCATCAACGGGCCTCATCAGGGAGCATGGGTAGATACTCCTTCCGGTGAAGACTGGTTTTATCATTTTCAGGATGTGGATGCTGGTGGAAGAATCATTCACCTACAGCCGATGAAATGGGAAAAAGACTGGCCTGTAATGGGAGTAGATTATAATAAAAACGGAATAGGCGAACCTGTTGCAACTTATAAAAAGCCTGATGTTGGACAGTACTACCCTGCTTCAACGCCTCCTGAAACCGATGAATTTGACGGAGAGAAATTAGGACTGCAATGGCAATGGAGTGCTAATGAAAATATTGTATGGTCATCCAAACTTCCCGGACAAAAATTTTTAAGGCTTTTCTCCATCAAAGTTCCGGAAGGAGAAAAAAATCTCTGGAATGTCCCTAATCTCTTAACCCAAAAATTTCCGGCTCCGACTTTTGCAGCCTCCACCAAGGTGAAGCTGACTCCGGAAGATGCCAAAGAAGGAAAAACTGCAGGATTATTAATCATGGGGTTAGACCATGCGTCTTTGGTAATCACCAACAAACCTGATGGTTATTATCTCCAACTCAGGAAAGCGGAAAAAGCAGATAAAGGCGGGGAAGAAAAAATACTATTTGAAGCCCCATTAAAAAGTAACGAAGTCTATTTAAAAGTCAATGTAAATGAGCCTAATGGTTTATGTCAATTCAGCTATAGTGAAAATGGCAAGAATTTCATCAAAGCCGGTGAGATTTTTCAGGCAAAACCCGGAAAATGGATTGGAGCAAAAGTAGGTTTGTATAGCATCAGTACAACAAAAGCACCTCGTGGAGGATATGCAGACTTTGAATGGTTCAGAATGACAAAGAAATAAAATATAAAACGCAAGCAGATAATGCAGATAACGCATATTTTAATGATAAATTAATACACAGTCATCTGCAAAATCAGCTCAATCTGCGAGAGATTAAAAATAAAATTATGTTGGAAAACGCATATAAAAACCTTTTGTCTTTGTGATTATCCAACAAAAAAGTCATACAGAAAAGAAATAAAACGCTCGCAGATGATGCAGATAACGCAGATTTTAATGATAAACTAATACACAGTCATCTGCAAAATCAGCTCAATCTGCGAGAGATTAAAAATAAAATTATGTTGGAAAACGCTAAGACGCAATGAAATATCAGAATATAAATAATTATAAGAACGCAAAGATTTTATCTCCGATAAAATTGAATACCGCTTACTTGGCTGAAAATATTAGATTTTCTTGCGCCTTAAAATATTATACGAAATATTAAAATCCTTTGCGTCTTTGCGATAATCCAACAAAACAATATATAAACGCAAGCAAATTAAACAGATAAAATAGATTTTTAAGATAACAAACATGATCATCTGCAAAATCTGCGAGAGATTAAAAATAAAATCATGTTGGAAATCCAACAAAAAAGCAATGAAAAAAAACATATACAAAACCGTTTCATTTTTATTCAGTGTAATATTGTTATCAGCATGCCAGTCTCAGGATAGTGCAAAAAAAATGATATCAAAACAGAATAAAAAAGTAACGCATATCTACCTTATCGGAGACTCTACGATGGCCGATTACACCGGAGACTATGATCCAGGAAAAGATTATATGAAAGTACGCTATCCCATCACAGGTTGGGGGCAGGTATTTCAGCCTTTCTTTGCAAAAGACAGCATTGAAACTCTGAAACCAGCTATCAATACAGATTCCGTAGTTGTTATTGACAGGGCACATGGTGGAAGAAGTACAAGAACTTTTTTTCAGGAAGGAAGATGGCGGTATGTGTATGAACATCTTCAGCCCAATGATTATGTGATCATGCAATTCGGGCACAATGACGGTTCAGAAAGGCATCCTGAGCGTTATGTAAATATTCAGGGATATAAAGAATTTTTAAGATTATTTGTTTCCCAGACCAAACAAAAAGGCGGAAATCCTGTTATTGTAGCTCCTGTAGCAAGAAATTATCCCTGGAAAAACGGAAAACTTGAAAATGTACACGGCGAATACTGGCAGGCTCCCATTGATATTGCTAAAGAAATGAATGTTCCATATATTGATTTAAACAAACTATCCATGGAGTATTTTACTAAAAAAGGACAGGATTTTACCACCAGTCATTATTTTATGAATCTTCCTGAAAATACGTATGAAGCCTATCCTAAAGGGCAGAAAGACAATACCCATTTTCAGCCTGAGGGCGCAAAGATAGTTGCTTCGCTGGTCTATCAGGAATTTAAAAATATAATTAAAACTCAAAAAAAATAATATGAAGAAGTCACTTACCATTATCAGTTTAGCCGTAACCATGATGTTTTCCGGGCATACCTATGCTCAGAATATGGATATTTATAAAAACATTGAGTTTACAATGCCACAGGTTGTAGAAACTTCTTTTCCTGCCAACACCGTTTCCATCACTCAATTTGGCGGAGTTTCGGGGGGAAATGTAAAAAATACACAGGCATTCAAAAAAGCAATCGATGACCTTAGCAAAAAAGGAGGTGGAAAATTGGTTGTGCCTAGAGGAATGTGGCTCACCGGACCTATTGAATTGAAAAGCAATATCAACCTTCACGTAGAAGAAGGCGCTTTCATTATTTTCAGCAAAGATAAAAATGATTATCTCCTGGTAGATGTAAGTTTTGAAGGATTAAATACTACGCGTTGCCAATCGCCTATTTCAGCAAAAAACGCTACCAATATTGCCATCACAGGAAAAGGAGTCATTGATGGAAGCGGAGATGCCTGGAGAGCCATTAAGAAAAGTAAAGTAGCAGAATCGGAATGGAAAGAAATCATCAAATCCGGTGGAATATTATCTTCCGACGGCAAGACATGGTATCCTTCAGAAAGCTATAAAAAAGGATTTGAGAGCAGCTCAAGCTTCAATGTTCCTGATAAAATATCCAAAGACGAACTGAATACGGTAAAAGACTTTCTGCGTCCGGTAATGGTGAGTCTGGTGGGTTGTGATAAAGTATTGTTAGATGGTCCCACCTTCCAGAATTCCCCGGCGTGGAATCTTCATCCCTTGATGTGTTCCAATCTGATTTTAAGAAACCTTACCGTAAGAAACCCATGGTTCTCCCAAAACGGGGACGGTGTAGATCTTGAATCCTGTAAAAATGTACTGATCTACGACAATACTTTTGACGTGGGTGATGATGCGATCTGTATTAAATCCGGTAAAAATGAAGACGGCAGAAAAAGAGGAATGCCTACTGAAAATGTCATCATCAAAAACAATATCGTCTATCACGGTCATGGAGGATTTGTTGTAGGAAGCGAAATGTCCGGAGGTGCCAGAAATATTCATGTTTCCGACTGTACTTTCATCGGAACAGACATTGGACTTCGTTTCAAAACGACCCGTGGAAGAGGTGGAATTGTTGAGAATATTTACATCAAAAATATTGATATGATTAATATTCCGACACAGACGATTGGTTTTAATATGTTCTACGAAGGTTCTTCCCCGGTTTTAGAAGAAGGACAGAAACAGGAAGGAAACAAATCGCCTGAAAAAGTATATCCGGTAACAGAGGAAACTCCTATTTTCAGAAATATATTCTTTAAAAACATCAATGCAGTCAACTCTTACGAAGCTATCACCTTATTTGGTCTTTCCGAAATGAACCTTAAAAATATTGTGATTGAAGATTCAAAATTCGATACCAAAAAGGCATTGACTATTGTAGATGCAGATGGAATCCAGTTAAAGAATGTAACCCTGAAATATACGGAAGGAACGGGAGCAACGGTTTATAACAGTAAAAATATCAATCTGTCTACCGTGAAATTTGAATCACCAATAAAACCTTATATCAAAGTTTTAGGAAACAAAACCGGAACTGTAGCTTTACCTAAAGATTTACGATCTGATAAGAGCACAGTTTCTATAGGAGCGGATGTAGCTAAGAACTCAATACAATAAATCTGATAGAATATAAACCATTAAGATGAGTTAAATTTTTAAGAATATTAAGTTAGACTTTGCACTACAAATTCCACTTAACAATCAGAAGGATTTTCTTCATTCATCTTAATAGCTTAAAATTCTTAATGATTTCAATATAAAAATCTGACAAAATGATTTTTAATAAAAGACATACTTATATTTCTATTTTCTTCGTAGGGACGATGGCATTCGGGCAGGTAAGCAGACCGAATGCTTCTCCTTACACCAATGAAGGAACTTTTGAAAAGTTAAAGAAGAAATATCCTTTCATTGTCCCTATTGATCGCCCGGTCCCTTCAAATATTAAAATAGACAGGGATATTGAATACAAAAATATCAACGGTTCATCATTAAAAGCCGATGTATATTACCCTATTGATGATTCAAAAAAACATGCAGGAATCGCAATGGTTCACGGTGGCGGATGGATTTCCGGCAGCAAAGACAATGAAAAATATATGGCTATGGAATTAGCTTCAAAAGGATTTGTTGTCATCGCTGTTGGTTACCGTCTTGCGGATGTTGCAAAATATCCTGCCGGAATTGAAGACATAGAAAACGCTATTCAATGGTTGCAGACTCATCACAAAAAATATTCTTTAGATAAAAAGAAAATAGCCGTTTTGGGCGAATCTGCCGGAGCTCAGATGGCCACTCTGGTTGGCGTACAAAAGAAAAATAATATAAAAGCGATCATCAATATTGACGGAATTGTATCCTTCATTCATCCTGAAGCAGAGGAAAGTACTTATGCCTCCTATTGGCTGGATGGAGACCGAAATACCAACCTAAAAAACTGGACAGAAGCTTCACCGCTGGAATATGTGAGTAAAAATACACCACCTACCCTTTTTATCAACAGTTCTCAACCCAGATTTCATGCCGGAAGAGATGATATGATGAAAAAATTAAAGGCGCATAACATTCCTACTGAATTTCATGAAATTAAAGACTCACCCCATTCATTCTGGTCTGCAGAACCCTGGTTCACCGAAACGTTGAACTATACTGTTGATTTTTTAAATAAAGTGTTGAAATAGTTTTTAACCAGAGCTTATGAAAAAATTATTTATAATTCTGTTTTTGCCAGCGGTTCAAATTTTCTGGGCGCAAAGCAAACCGTATATTACCATTACAGTGGCTCAGGATGGAAGCGGAGATTTTACCACCATTCAAAAAGCAATCAATTCTGTAAGAGATCTTGGTCCGGCAGAAGCTTTAATCAAAATCAAAACAGGAATTTATTATGAGAAAGTGATTATTCCCTCTTCAAAGCATAAAATCACGCTGGAAGGAGAAAACAGAAACAATACGGTTATTACCAACAATGATTTCTCAGGAAAAACAGATGCTTTCCATGAAAAGATGACGACTTTCAACTCCTATACTCTTCTGGTAATGGGCGATGATAGTAAGATCAGTAATCTGACCATTCAAAACAGCTCATGCAACGAAGGCCAGGCAGTTTCACTTCATGTAGAAGGTGATCGTTTTGTGATTAAGGAGTCCGATATCCTTGGCTGTCAGGACACCCTTTATTCCGCCTCCAACCATAGCAGACAGTATTTTGAAAACTGTTATATAGAAGGAACTACCGACTTTATTTTCGGACAGGCAACTGCTGTTTTTAAAAACTGTACGATTAAAAGTCTGACTGATTCTTACATCACCGCTGCCGCAACGGAAATGGACAGAAAATATGGATTTGTCTTTTTCGATTGCAAGCTTACTGCTAAAGATGAGGTTTCTAAAGTGTATCTCGGAAGACCGTGGAGACCTTACGCCAAAACGGTTTTCATCAATACGGAAATGGGAAAACATATTCTTCCCGAAGGCTGGAATCCCTGGAAAGGAGACAAAATGTTTCCTGATAAAGAAAAAACTGCTTATTACGCAGAATACGGAAGTAAAGGCGAAGGAGGAAATCCTTCAAAACGGGTAAGCTGGTCACATCAATTGACAGCAAAAGACCTTAAAAATTACACCTTACAGAAAATCTTTGACAACTGGAATCCTAACATAAATAATAAGCAATAGATAATGAGCAATATCCAGAAGATATTTAAATGAAAAATAATGACCAATTTTTCGATCCCATTGACATTGGAATATGAAGCGTTAAAAAAATTATTTCTGTGAACGTTAAGAAAATTCTATTGTTTGAGTGCGAAATCAATAATGACCCGAAGAAGAAAAATCGAATTCGCACGAGTTTAGAATTTTTAGAGAATAGAATTAATTTTTAGCGGAAGATTCCCAGTCTTGAATTTTTGATTCTTTTGTTTCAAGACAAAAGAATTATACTAAATAAAATAAAAATGAATAAAAAACTCACCTTTCTCATCCTCTTCCTTTCCATCATCGTCTATGCACAGCAACCTACGCTATTCCTCATTGGTGATTCTACCATGGCCAATAAAGAAAATCCAGATAAGAATCCAGAGCATGGCTGGGGACAGATGCTTCCATTACTTTTAACAACAGGAATATCCGTTCAGAATCATGCCACCAACGGACGAAGCTCCAAAAGTTTCAGAACGGAAGGTCGATGGAATAAAGTTTTGAACCAACTTAAGAAAGGAGATTTTGTCATCATTCAATTCGGACACAATGATCAGAAAGTGAATGATTCTGCCCGGTTTACCAATCCATACACCCAATACAGAGCCAATTTAGAAAGATATGTAAACGAAGCAAGATCTAAAGGCGCTATCCCCATCCTTATGACGTCAATTGTGAGAAGAAACTTTAACGAAAACGGTGTTTTGGTGGATACCCATAAAGAATATCCTCTGGTGGTAAGAATGGTGGCGAATGATCTTAAAGTTCCCTTTGTTGACCTACAGCTCTTATCCGAACAGCTTGAAATTTCCTATGGTCCGGAAAAGTCAAAAAAATTGCATCTGCATTATAAAAAAGGAGACGACCCTTTTTATCCGGAAGGAAAAGATGACGATACTCATTTATCAAAGCTGGGTGCAGAATCTATTGCAAAACTGGCTGCTACTTCTTTGAAAGGCTTGAAAACCGGTTTGGAAAAGTATATAAAATAAAACGGATTGCAGATCGTACAAAATTGTAATTAAAAAAAATAAAATGGATTTCAAAAAAGAGCCTTTCTTCAATGGAAACTCTGCATGGGAAGATGTAGGAAATGGGGTTTCCAGACAGTTTGTGGGATACAATTCCCAGATAATGATGGTTATTGTAAAGTTTGAAAAAGATGCTATAGGAACTTTGCATCAGCATTTTCATTCTCAGATCACGTATGTTGCTTCTGGAAAGTTTGAAGTTACCGTAGATGGTGAAACAAAAATTTTACAGGAAGGTGATGGATTTTTTGCACAGCCTAATATTTTCCATGGGGTAAAGTGTCTTGAAGAGGGAAAACTCATTGATGCTTTTACGCCTTTCCGGGAGGATTTTCTTATTTAATTAAAACAATGTTGGAAAACGCTAAAGCGCTAAATTTTTAAAATACCATTCGCTTTTAAGGCGCAAATATTTTATCTCCGATAAAATTGAATGCTGCCTATTCTTAATGTTTTCCAGCTTCAGCAAAGTTTGAAAAAGATGCTGTAGGAACTTTGCATCAGCATTTTCATTCTCAGATCACGTATGCTTATTTAATTAAAAGAATGTTGGAAAAACGCTAAGGCGCTAAATTTTTAAAATACCATTCGTTTTTAGAACGCAAAGATTTTATCTCCGATAAAATTGAATTCTGCCTATTTTTAATGTTTTACAGCTTCAGCAAAATAAGCAGATAAACACGAAAAGATCCGCGAGATCTGTGTATTCTAAGACATATGCAAATTATATCGTATTAAATTTACAAAAGGTTGTTCTCTTTTTACTACAGCAAACATTCTATACACGAGCTTACAACATACTGCATTAATAATAGAATTATGAGCTTTTCCCTGCTCTTTTTTTCTTTTATAATAAGCTTTTAATTCCTCATCATAAATTATGGCTGAATTAGCGCCATTGAAAAGCACGGTTTTGATTCTCTTATTTCTAAGCTTACTGGTCTTTGTTTTCCCTTTAATACTAGTTCCAGAAGTATGTTCAAAAGGTGCTAATCCAGCATAGCAGTTGAACTTTCTTGGATTTTGAAAGCTTGTAAAATTATTAGTTAATACAATCATATAAGCAGCAGTAAGGAAACCGACTCCTTTTACTTTAGTTATTTTCTCAAAGTTTTTATTTATTCTTGTCTCACTATTGATCTGCTCTTGTATCTTTTTTTCTATTAGAGTAACCTTTTTATCTAGTTGTTGTATATGATAGGTAATATCATCCATTTCAAAATCTACATCCGATATTTTACTGGCCTGATAAAAAGATTTTTTCTCATTTTTAAATTGTGTTCTTACTTTAATAAGAAGATTTCTGTAAGTAAGAAGATTTTTTACTTTAAACAGCACTTTTTCAGGAAGAACATAAGGTTTAAGATCTTTTGAATATGTTTTTAGATACTTGGCAATTCTCCAGGCATCGACTCTGTCATTCTTTCCTCTTTGGATTCCCTGGCTTAATTTTATTTCAAGAGCAGGAACTTGATAATAGTCAATTTGACTGTCCTCTAACATACTACAAAGAAGAAGTCCATAGTTCCCCGTATTCTCAAAACAATACCGCCATTCAGAATCGGGTTCAAAATCTGAAGTACAGCTAATCATTTGCTGTATACCAGCTGCTGTATTCTCTACTTTTAATGCTGTTTCTTGTTCATTAAGATCGTTTAAAATACAAATGTCCAATGTGTCCTTTGAAATATCTATTCCAATAAAGTAAGTTTTCATAACTTTGGATTTAGGGTAATTCTGAACGAACCAATTTGAATAATGCTAAAACCTTTAATAAGCCTTAATGCTTAAAATTCTAAATGGCAGATATTCAAAAGAGAAAATCAAGTCTTATACACAGAATAGGTCTATTCTGGAAATCTGTTTAGTTCACTTTATTTTCTCTGGTTCTTCAGAATATAATTATTATCTAATTTATAACTAAATCCTTTTGTAAATCTAAAGGAGATCTGTGGGCAATCATCACCCCAAAACCCGCATCCCGCACCCCGAATCATCCCCTCTCACCCTCTCCAACGCATAAACCCTCCAACCCTCCCACGCTCTCACCCCGTCCTCCAAACAAATGCTTAAAATTTTTCACCCTGCCTTCCAGTGTCTTATGCCAAAAAACGCTATCCAATATGAAATTTATGTTAAATAAACTTGCGTAGAGTATATGAAGTTTCTATCTTTGCCCCACTGAAAAACGAAAGACATTCAGTAGCGCAGAAGAGCCTTTAGATAGGCATAAACAATATAACTTCAAAAAGAAACGGACGAAAAAAAACTTTAAAATTTTTTGTAAAAAAAAGTTGCCGGTTTAAAAAGAGTTTGTATCTTTGCAGTCCCAATTAGAGGGAGCGCAGGAGTATAGAGATTGAGGGTTTGAGAAGAATTAAGGTTACTTAAAAAACTTTAAAATTTTCTTCAAAAACATTTGGTCAATTAAAAATAAAGTTTTACTTTTGCACTCGCAAATACGGAGTAACACTGACAGAAAGATTGCTTCGTTACAAAGCGGAAGATATAAAGATCATTGACATACAATATAACAACCAAGTAAGGAAAAACTAAAGCGTTAA
>NZ_JAVCWI010000019.1:0-54321 GCF_030846215.1 Chryseobacterium sp. WLY505
CTCACATTATCATTCGCTCCTGTAGAGGTTTTCCAATCAACTTCAGCGATATTGCCGTTGTATTTCGGTTTTACTTTTTGGTTCGGGTAATTGGTATTGGGGACTTCCAGACCTTGTACTTCATTATATCTGATTTTATATCCAAACAGGTCATTTCCAAGGTTGGCAGGATCGTTAATCTGGGTCAGCCACCCACGGATATTATATTGGTAATCTATCTGCTGAAGCGGAGAAGAAGCCGTAACTCCTCCCACTTTTTTATTCGTAACCTGGGAAATTTCATTATAGGTATTCTGAGCCAGGATTTCTTCAGCATTATTATCAATCTTATGTTTATGGGTAACTAAGCGGTTCTGACTGTCATAATCAAAGGTTTCTGTGATGACCCTTTCGGTATCCGTACTCAGTCTCTTATGCCTTGTTACAGTCTGTTTCGTGATTCCTGCAAAATCCAGTTTGGATTCTGTGTGGGTATAGCCTCCCAAATGATTCACAGAATGACTGCCAATAGCTCTTCCTTTCTGATCATAATAGGTATAGTTCCTGGTCCAGTTGTCATCCTCAACATTCTTTATAAAACTCATTACAGGTAGTCCTTTGGTACTTCTTCCGTCAGAGGTTGGCGTTTCAGTCAATACCGGTTCTCCCTGAATTGTTGAAGGAAATGCCGGATTAAAACTGTAGGCAGGATAAGAGTCGTAATAATTAACCGACAAAATACTTTCAGGGGTAAAATAGACGGCGGTATAATAAATATTGATTCCATTCCTTACAATGCCTGTAGAATGGCGCGCATCATAAATAACCAAATCCTTGATCTGACCCTGTATTGTCGCCCTACTGTCATTTGAACTGAATATGCCTGTATAGGCAACTCTTCCCCACTGGTCATACTTGGTCATCATCCATTTTCCAGATCCTTTCATATTGGCATCCTGGGTAAGCATAAGCCTGTCGGCTTTATCATATACCATAAACTCCCAGCCTTTGCCAGGAAGCTTTTTTTCCACAAGTCTTCCCCTGCCGTCATAACGGTACTGATAGCATAAGGTATTGAGCAGATCATCTGTAATAGGCTTATGAACAGCCAGAGGAGGAATAACAAAAGCCAGCTGATCATATTCATTATAAACATAATAGGTATCCACATGTTCTGCAGGGCTCATGACTTTTCTTACTAATATAACCTGTCCTTTACCGTTTTTAAACTCTATGGTTTCATTATCATCCTCATCTTTGACAGAGTTTTTATAAAGCTGGTTTGGGGCATAAATCGTAGCAGGTGATAAGCTCAGTACACTTTTTGTAGCTCCATCTACCCAGCTTGTGCTCGTGGTAAATTGATAGACTTCATTAAATCCATTGGTGTCATAGCTAAACTTTACAGATTTTCCGTTCCAGTCATTACCTACCTGTTTCTGCTCCAGAATCCTGTCCAATGGTGAGCTTTCCAAAACTTTTTCAGAATAGATCTTTTCATTACCGTAGGTTGTAGGATAAACACCCAAGGGTCCTGAATAATAGTTTCCATTGCTTGTGGAAAGTTGGGGAACCGGCAAGTAATCTTTCACTTGTCTTCCGAACGCGTCATATTCTATATGATTAACTACATCACGTCCGAGTGGTGATGCTTTTATGTTAACAATCTGTTTTGGCCTTCCCAGTCCGTCAAAATACTGTACAGATTCTGAGGATTTGGTAGCTGTAGTACCATTATAATCCAGATACGTTTTGGACTGAATATAGTTTTCATTACTTGAAATCGTGGAAAGCTGCGCATAGGCTATATTGGATAAGAGCAACGCTCCTATCGGTATTATTATCTTTTTCATCAGTTTTAGTTTTTATAATTGTATTTCATTTCCTTCAACACTTTGCCGTTCACATCGATCACTTTCTGAAGTCTGTTAGCGGAGTCATAAACATAGTTTTCTCTGATTCCGGATGGTGGTGTGATGCTTCTTACTCCTACTAAAGGATCATAGGTATAAGTGGTAATCTGATAACCTGATAATGCAGAGTTAGATCTGAAGGTGTTCAATGCTGATAAGAAGGTCGTTTCATCATTGTTAGGAGCTGCTAAAGCATCTGTGTTGGAAGCTGTAACAATAGAATCCATTAATGACTGCGAAATATCTGATAATTTAGCTCCCTCAATCTTTGCAATGGGCTGGGTCTGATTGTAACCCCAGATGATTACTGTTGAGAGACCGTCTTTTGTGGTGTACTGCTGAAGGTTACCTTTACTATCATATTTATCGTAAGTTACTTCGGTAGATACAACGTTTTGTAAATCTGTAGAAAGTATAGCGTATGGTAATATTAAGCTAGAAGTTTTCAGATCTGCTTCTGACTGACTGGCTGGATAAAGTGTATTAGTTTTTGATAAAGTTTTATTTATTATACCTACTGTTTTACTGCTTACAATCTCCAAAGGAATACCAATCATATTTTTTGAAATCATCAGTTGGTTACTTTTTTCATGTGCATAGCTATAGATGGCTTCTGAAATAGAATGATCGGGATGCTCGGTTTTAGACGATGTTAACTGGTAATGATTTGGATTGGAATAGCTATTGGTATTGGTGGTTACCAGGGTAACGTTATTGGGAAAATATTCCGTTGTTTTTATTTCAGTAGGGTTATAAAAACCATAATAGTTTTCATAAAAACCATATGAGATATTTAACAGCTGGTCTTGTGCAGGATCTGGAGAATAAGCAAAATTTTCTCTAAACACATAGCTCCTTAGATTTTTTTCCTGGGAATAATCATATTTATATGTTTTATTAATGATCTTACTGTAATTATTGTTCTCAAATTTGTAAATATTCTCTTCTAACAATAAATTCGATTTTAATTCTCCCAAATTGGTAGTGGGCATATAGTAAATAGCAGGCGGTCTTCCAATATAAGGATCTAAATTTTCTTCATATGAAAATTTTCGTTCTACCGCACTTTTACCTTCTATAATTTCTGTTACCGTACTGTAAAACACACTATTTTTTCTATGGTTGAAAAATGGCAGTATGCTGTTTTGATAGGCATTGTAAACATCCAGTATCTCTACCTGTGGAAATGTACCACTACTATTCTGGCAGGATTTTGAAGTCTCCTGCTTTTGCGCCATTACATAGGTAGTATTGTAATCCGTGATTGAGGAATTCTGGTTGCTAATATTAGCCAAGGAATTATAATAAAACTTCTTTGTGTAATTATCCCCCTCAGTATTGGTTTCTTTAAAAGAAGCTATTCTGCTTCCTCCAAAATAGATGGGTTGGTTGACAGAAACAGTATGTTTATTATAGGTTATATTTAACCAGCCACTTACAGCTCCAACTAAAGATGATACAGAATATTCAACTTTATACATATGTCCGCTTATAGTAGTGAGTGGTAAATGATTTGTCCCCTCCTTAGCCTGAAAGGGTTCAGAAACTTTATTGGCATCCGAAAAAATAGTATTGCCGGTTGTCAGGTCGGTTATTTTGAGCTGATGAATATCGTGTTGGGTATCAGGTTCATTACACCCGTAATAATCGTCAAAAAAGGCTTCTCCATAAAATTCAATAATATTGCCATTGGAAACAAAAGTGAAAGAATCTAAAGGCGCATCATTGGCCAGATTACATTTATTAAAATTGGCGCTTAAAAATCGAGACTCTTTTACCTCTTGGTTTACCTGTCCCATGCTTGCATTAGGTTCATAAAAGATCTCTGAAATTCCCTTCGTAGGATGGGTGATCTTTTTTAAATTACCCATAGACGCCAGAAGGGGATTTACCTTTTTATCAGCAGACAGCATAGATAGTGGCATATAACTGGAAAGTCCCTGGAAAATTCCAAAATTATTATCATTGGCTATAGCCGGAAATGGAGAAGAATTACCCACTCCATTAGGATAACCATAATAATCTGAGCTTAAACTGAATCTGGCAGGGAGTGAGCTTAAATTATAGTATTCAAATTCAGTCTTAGCGTTCCTGCTAACCCGGTTCACTGATTTTAGAAAGTGCCTGTTGGTTGTGGATCTTTCATCTCCTGGTAAACCATAATAGGCAGCCGCAGGGGTATTGAGCGTGTCAAAATACTCGAAAGTATAGCTATCTATCAGCCTGTTATTACTTTTAATCTCAATAGAAGTAAGAAGGTTATTCTGAGCATTGCTGTTGAATATATCTTTTCGTTCTTTATTATAAACAAATTTTATTTCCGTATCATCCTCTGAAATGGTGTTCAATCTCGGTTTATAGGATTGAAGGATAGATTTTGTCTTGATTATATCACTGTAAGTATAAGGTGAAGAAGAGGCAGGTGGGCTACAATTCTGCTGAACATTGAAACTTGCGCTCAGGGAAGAATAATATACAACATCTTCGGTGATATAATTAAATAGGGTTTCTTTTTTCTCCGGACTAACGATTTTATACAAATACCATCCTGTAATGGCATGCTGATCCGGGCCAGCATTTTGATAGGTTGTTTTCTCAATATTTATTTCTGAACCCCCAAAATAATACTCATTCCCAATTTTATCTGTGAGTTTAAATTCCAATAGCTTCCCATAACCTGTTACAGGTGTATTCTTATCAAAGATTTGAATTTTTATTTTATCCTTTGATTCTATATAGGCGTTTAGGTTACTGTCTATATAGAAACTTCCTGACAGACCATTTGAGATGGAGAAATTAAACCAGTCATATTCTGTATCTATTGCATTTCCAGCTCTGGCAGCGTCTTTTATGTTTTGTAAATCTGTTGCTTCATTTACAGTACTTGGTTTCCAATTTGTCCTGTTCTCATCCGTTTCGTCCTTCACTATCCTTGATATTGCACCTCCCGTATTGAGCTGCCATGACATTCCGGTACTGGTGCCAATATCATCTACCCTTATCCCGCTTGTATAGTTTAAATTAACAGGCGTTTTAATTCCTTCATAAATAGAGAATTGATAACTAAAATCTCCTGTTGAAGAAGGCTCAAAATTAAGCCTGCTGTTAGCAAATGTTTCCTGGGACGGTACTACTATTTTGGGCAGTCCATAGTTATTATTAGGTTGAGGTAACGATTGTCCATGACAGAATTGAAATGCGAGGAGCATTACTATCGGAACGTATCTTTTTTTCATGACTGTTGTGTTTATTTTTTTATCAGTTTAGCATTCGCCGTTTTATTGTTATCCGTTTTTATCGTCACCAGATAAGCTCCTTGTACCAAAGCCTGGGTATTAATCTTAGTCACTTTATTCTTAGTTTTTATAATTTGAAGCTGTCTCCCACTCATATCATACAATAGGATATCAGCATCTTTGAATTCAAAACCGATTTCTATGTAAGCATAGTCAGATACAGGGTTTGGATAGATTTTGATATCATATTTTTCAATCAGCTGATCAACCTGCTTGTCTCCCAGCTTTACGATCTTCCAGTTTTCTTTCCCCAGCTCCTCTGCACTGGTTCCGGCCAAAATGATTGAACCATCTCTGTTGAGTTTTAAATCGGAAAGCCTTTCTTCTTTCTTTCTGGATTCTCCTTTGACGTGTTTTCTCCACTGTTCATTTCCGTTTTGGTCAAGATAAAGCATCCAGAACGTTTCATCATCGGCTTCTACTCTTCCTTCTGCCTGAGTATAGCCACCTAATAAAAATCCTTTCGAAGATTTGTCATCTGCTGAATGAAGAACGCTCATTCCCATCAGGATATCACGGTTCTTGAAATTGTAAGATTTCTGCCATTGTTCATCACCTTTTTCATTAAGAGCAATCAGCCAAAGATCTGTCCCTTCTTCAACGCCTACCGTTTTATTGCCTGATCTTTCTGATCTGGATTCTCCGCCAATGATAAAACCAGTGGAAGTTAAAGCCAGAGTTCTCAAATGATCATCCCCTTTTCCTCCGAAGTTCTTTTCCCATTCTACTTTTCCGTTTTTGTCCAATTTTACAATCCAGTAGTCACCTTCACCAAAGTTTTCAGTTTGTTTCGAGTTTCGGGATACAAGATTCTGGTTTTGAATGTTTGATGCAGAACCCGCACCTCGCATCCCGGAATCTTGTTCAGAACCCGAAACACGAACCTCGGAACTCCTTGAATACATTCCCAGTAATGCCCCTCCGTCTTTCGTTGGAATCATTTTCTCCACTTCATCCAATCCTTTTCCACCTAAAATTAATTGTGATACCTCTTTTCCGTCTTTATCCAATTTTGTGATTAAAACATCTTTTGAACCATAGCCTTTCATTTTGGAATCCTGAGCGGAGACGAAGGATCCTGCAACAAAGAATCCTAAATCTGTAGTTTGAATGACAGCTCTGGCTTCTTCATCAGAAGAGCTTCCCAAGGTTTTTTGCCATAGTTCATCACCGAATTCATTGATTCTGATCAGCCAGATATCTGAGCCTCCTTTGGAATCCTCTTTTTTGTCTAAACCTTTTCCGGAATAAGATGTTCCAGCCAAGAGAAATCCGCCATCCTGCGTGGTAACAGTAGCAGACAGGTAATCATGATTTTGTCCTGCGAAGTATTTTTCCCAGGATTCTTTCCCTTGCTGGTTAAGTTTAATCAAATGAAAATCATAGCCGTTGTTTTGCTTTTGGCTGCTGGCTGCTTGCGGTTGGCTTTTAGACTGTATAGAACTTCCGGTAATAAGGTATTGCTGATCAATGGTTGTAGTGATCTGGCTTAGAAAATCCTGGGTAGATACGCCCAGGACTGTGCATAAAGTGAATGCACCGAGATAGATTTTTTTCATTCTATGTTTTTTTGAGTTAGTAATTAGTTTATTAAAACGAAGCGAATTTAACACTTTTTAAGACACGAAAATCATAATATCTCAACATGCTATAAATCATACTATTAAAATTTAAATTTTCTTTATAATGTATTATAATTTAGTTCATTATATTGCAAAAATATCTACTTATACTAATAAATTATAAGCTTAAATTTCTCACAAAAAAACCTTTGAAATAATTCAAAGGTCTCATTGATCTCTATCTTTAAGTATCTTTTCAATCTCTTCCATCGAAAATCCTTTGGCTTTCAATAAAATCAGGAAGTGATACAGCAGATCTGCGGCTTCGTTTTTAAAGAGATTATCATTATTGTCTTTTGCTTCTATAACCAATTCTACGGCCTCCTCGCCTACTTTTTGAGCCATTTTATTGATTCCTCTCTGATATAATGAGTAAGTATATGAGTCTTCAGTCTTCGCATCTATTCTCTGAGAGATTTTTTCTTCCAGTTCATACAGAAACCCTTTTGCATTCTTTTCTCCAAAACAGCTGAAACTTCCTGTGTGACAAACCACATTTTTCGGAACGGCTTTAATTAAAATAGTGTCCTGATCGCAGTCGATGTCAATACTTTTTACCGTTAAAAAATTACCAGACTCTTCACCCTTTGTCCAGAGTCTGTTTTTGGAACGGCTGAAAAAAGTAACGATTCCTTCTTTTTTTGTTTTCTCAAAAGCTTCTTCATTCATGTAGCCCAGCATCAATACCTGCAGCGTTCTGTTATCCTGAATGACTACCGGAACCAGCCCGTTATCTTTATTAAAATCTATTTTCATCGTACTTCTATTTTTTGAGTTTTTAACTGTTGTTTTAAATCCTGAATCCCTATTTCATTAAAATGGAAAATGCTGGCTGCCAAACCTCCTGTAGCTTTCGTTTCATTGAATACTTTAACAAAATGGTCTACAGCACCAGCTCCTCCGGAAGCAATCACAGGAATGGTAATGCTATCTGAAACCAGTTTTGTAATGCGAAGATCAAAACCGTTTTTTGTACCGTCTCCATCCATCGAAGTCAGTAGAATTTCTCCCGCTCCAAGGGATTCTGCTTGCTTTGCCCATTCTACCGTAGTGAGTTCAGTAGCTTCTCTTCCTCCTTTGATGTGAACCAGATCTTTATCGCCAACTTGTCTTGTATCAATAGCAACCACTACACACTGGCTCCCGAATTCTTTAGCCAGATCGGAAATAAGGGTCGGATTTTTCACCGCAGAGGAATTGATACTGATCTTATCTGCTCCTGCTTCCAAAAGCTTTCTCACATCTTCTACAGACGAAATCCCGCCTCCTACCGTAAAGGGGATGCTGAGTTCTTTGGCAATATCTTTTACCAGGTCTACAAAGGTCTTTCTATTCTCAATAGTGGCGGTAATATCCAGAAAAACAAGCTCATCTGCACCTTCCTGCTCATATTTTTTGGCAAGTTCTACAGGATTTCCAGCATTTTTAAGGTCTTCAAAATTGATTCCTTTCACCGTAGCTCCATCTTTGATATCCAGACATGGAATAATTCTTTTTTTAAGCATTTTCAATAAAATTTTGAAGTTGTGGTAAGCTTATTTTTCCCTCATAAATTGCTTTTCCGATGATGGTCCCTGCACAGCCGATATCTTTCATTTTATACACATCAGCAATCCCTGAAATTCCTCCGCTCGCGACCAGCTGAACCGATGTTTTATATAAAATCTCAATATAAAGCCCCGTTGAAGGCCCTTCCAGCATCCCATCTTTTGCAATATCAGTACAGATAGCGGTCTCTACCCCTTTTTCCTGATACTGAAGGATGAAATCAATGATGTCATTGTCACTTTCTTCGAGCCATCCGGAGGTTTTAATCTTTCTATTGTCGCAGTCTGCTCCCAGAATAATTTTCTCAGCGCCATATTTTTGAATCATTTCATAGCAGAATTCAGGATTTTGCACTGCAATACTTCCTAAAGTGATTTGTTTTGCACCAGAATTAAAAGCTGTTTCAATATCTTCCTGAGTCTTTAATCCTCCTCCAAAGTCGATATGCAATGAAGTAGCATGAGCAATATTCTCCAGAACCTTCTGATTGACAATATGCTTTGATTTTGCCCCGTCCAGATCCACCAGGTGAAGAAACTGAATGCCGAAACTTTCAAACTCCTTCGCAACTTCTACAGGATCTTCATTGTATATTTTCTTTGTATTGTAATCTCCTTTTGATAAACGGACACATTTGCCGTCGATAATATCAATAGCCGGAATTATTTTCATCATTATAAATTTATAAAGTTTTTAACGATCTGATTTCCTATCATTCCCGATTTTTCAGGGTGAAACTGTACTGCATAGAAATTGTTTTTCTGCAATGAAGCACTGAATGGCAGGATATAATCACAAACAGAAGTGGTAAAGTCCGAAAGTTCACAATAATAGCTGTGAACAAAATAAACATCATTATTCTTTCCTATTCCTGAAAACAAAGGAGAAGTCTGTCCCGAAACGGTATTCCAACCCATGTGGGGAACAATATCCTTTGCCGGAAATTTTCTAACATTGATATCAAAAATCCCCATTCCTTCAGTATTTCCTTCTTCATTTTCCTTGCACATCAGCTGCATTCCCAGACATATTCCTAAAACCGGCTGTGTAAGGCTGGGAATCAAAAGATCAAGTTCTTTTTCCTTCAACAGTTTCATGGTGGATGAAGCTTCTCCTACGCCTGGAAAGATCACTTTATCAGCTTTTACAATCTGTTCGGGATCATCAGTGATCACAGAATCTATTTTCAGTCTGTTGAGGGCATTCTGGACAGAGTTTACATTTCCTCCGTTGTATTTTATTATGGCGATCATATTTATAAACTTCCTTTTGTAGAAGGCAAACTGTAGTTACTATCCGATTGATTCACTGCCATTTTAACGGCTTTTGCAAACGCTTTAAAGATGGATTCAATTTTGTGGTGTTCATTCTCTCCTTCTGCTTTGATGTTCAGATTGGATTTTGAAGCATCAGTAAAGGATTTAAAGAAGTGAAAAAACATTTCCGCAGGCATATCTCCTATTTTTTCTCTTTTAAACGGCGCATCCCAAACCAACCATGGTCTGCCGCCAAAATCAATAGCCACCTGAGAAAGACAGTCGTCCATCGGAAGCAGAAAACCATATCGTTCAATCCCTTTTTTCTTTCCTAAAGCTTTTAAAATAGCTTCTCCCAGTACAATTCCTGTATCTTCAATGGTGTGGTGCTCATCCACAGCAAGATCTCCGTTTACTTTAATGGTCAAATCCATATTTCCGTGTCTTGCAATCTGATCCAGCATGTGATCAAAAAAGTGAAGACCTGTTGAAATATCTGACTGTCCGTTTCCATCAAGATTGACTTCAATTTCAATATCTGTTTCATTGGTTTTGCGGGAGACTTTTGCCTTCCTCATTCCTGATTTTAAGAACTGATAAATTTCTGACCAACTTGTTGCAGACAGCTCAGCTTCACTATTTAAGTTTTGATTAAGATAAATAGCTTTAGATTTCAGATTTTTAGCCAGTTGCACATCGGTACTTCGATCACCAATTACATAGGAATTTTCAAGATCATAATTGCCATAGATGTATTTTGTCAGCATTCCGATTCCTGGTTTTCTGGTGGGAAGATTTTCAGATTCAAAGCTTCTGTCAATTAAAATATCACTAAAAATGATCCCTTCATTTTCGAATGCCTGCAACATTTTTTCCTGTGGTTTTATGAAATCTTCTTCAGGAAAACTCTCAGTTCCCAACCCATCCTGATTGGTTACCATTACCAATTCATAATCTAATTCATTGACAATTTTTGCAAGGTTTTGAAAAACTCCCGGATAAAACTCAAGCTTTTCCAGAGAATCTACCTGAAAATCTGTAGGAGGTTCAATGATGAGTGTTCCGTCGCGGTCTATAAATAGTACTTTTTTCATATGTTTTTTATAAAATTGTTTTTAACCATTAAGCTTTTTAAGAGATTAAGAATTATTAATAGCATAGCTAAAGCTAATAATTGAGCTATATTCTTGCTTATTCATCTTTGATGAATCTTAATTTTTCTTATTCTCTTCATCTTTCTTAATGGTTTATATTTATATTTCTTTTAAAAGATTAATTAGTTTTTCATTTTCCGAACGGCTCCCCACATTAATCCTGATACATCCAGAAATAGCCGGATCTCTTCTGCTGGTTAAAATTTCCTCTTTCAGCATTCTTGTGTACACTTTATCTACATTTTCCATTCTGATCAGGAAGAAATTGGCATCCGTTGAAAAAACTTTAGAAATACATTGAATACCTTCAAACTGCTGCTTCAGCCATGTTCTTTCTTCCAGAATACGACTTACGTTCTCCTGAAGTCTGTTTTCTTCCGCCAGAGTCTTTAAAATCAATTCCTGACTCAGAACATTCACATTATAAGGCGCTTTTACCGTATTAATAAGGCTGATAATTTCTTCTGATGCGTAAGCCATACCTACCCTTGCTCCGGCAATTCCCCATGCTTTGGAAAAGGTTTGCAATACAATCAGGTTAGAATATTTCTCCAACAGCTCCAGACTTGATTTTTTTCCTGAAAATTCAATATACGCTTCATCTACCACTACAATTCCATTGAAATTCTGAAGATAAAATTCAATATCATCTACACTGTTTCCCGTAGGATTGTTGGGGGAACACAAGAAGAAAATCTTCAGTGAAGGATCTTCAGCCACCTTTAAGAAATTATCTTTTACAATCTCAAATTTTTCATCCAGATCCAGCTTCAATACTTTATTCTCGTTGATCGCTGCATAGAAACCATACATCGCAAAAGACGGATTCATCATCAGAATGGCATCTTTTTTAGGCTCACAGAAAATTTTGACAATAAGGTCTATCAGCTCATCGCTTCCGTTTCCTATGGCAATCTGTGAGGGTGAAACTTTTTTAAGCCCCGCAAGCTTGGTTTTAAGCTTTTTCTGGGTAGAATCCGGGTAACGGTTGCATTCTCCAAAGGGACTTTCATTCGCATCCAGCATTACCGGAGCATTAAATTCATTGTGATCCCTGAAACTGATGTAGGGCTGTAATTGTAATATATTTTCTCTTACTAAAGTTTTGATACTGTTATTTTTCATTGTATTGTTTGTTTAAAACTATTTTTAAACCATTAAGATGTATTGAGTGATTAAGAATAGTGAAGAAAACATCTTCAGATCATTAATTATTTTTCCCACAGATTTCACAAATTTCACAGATTTTTTATATTTGCCTTCTTCATTTGGAGAATCTGTGAGAGATCAAAATATTTGGTATTCAATTTTATCGGAGATAAAATCATTGCTTCTTAAAAAGGTTTCTCATTATAATTCTCTTGCGTCTTTGCGTTTTCCAACAATTAATTATTTCAATCTTATCGACACTGCATTTTTGTGAGCAAACAGACCTTCTGCTTCTGCCATGAGTTCTATTGTTTTTCCTAAATTCTGAAGCCCCTCTTTTGAAAGGTGCTGGAATGTTATTTTCTTTACGAAACTATCCAGGGACACCCCACTGTAATTCTTTGCATAGGCATTGGTAGGCAGCGTGTGATTCGTTCCACTGGCATAATCTCCTGCACTCTCACAGGAATAATTTCCTAGGAAAACAGATCCTGCATTCTGAACCTCGGGAATATATTTTTCAAAATTATTGATCGCAAGAATCAAGTGTTCCGGAGCATATAAATTACTGAACTCAAGAGCCTCGTCCAATGACTTCACTAAAATAAAAGAGCTGTTTTTCAAAGCCTGGCCTGCAAATTCATTTCTAGGTAAGTCTTTGACTTGCTGCCCAACAGCCTCTATGGTCTCTTCAAATACTTTAAGGTCTGTCGTGATAAAAACAACCTGGCTGTCGCTTCCGTGTTCTGCTTGCGAAAGAAGATCTGCAGCACAAAATTCAGGAACAGCCTGTTCATCTGCAATCACAAGAACTTCACTTGGTCCGGCAGGCATATCAATAGCGACACCGTAACGCTGGGCATATTCTTTTGCCGCTACCACAAACTGATTTCCAGGACCGAAAATTTTGTTCACTGCAGAAATGCTTTCTGTTCCAAAAGTCATCGCTGCAACAGCCTGCGCCCCGCCTGTCTTAAAGATTTTCGAAACTCCACAAAGTTTAGCGGTATAAAGAATTGCAGGATTGATATTTCCGTTTTTATCCGGTGGTGTGCAAAGAACAATCTCTTTACAACCTGCAAGATTGGCAGGAACCGCAAGCATCAATACGGTAGAAAATAACGGAGCTGTTCCTCCCGGAATATAAATCCCTACTCTTTCTACTGCACGATTTTCACGCCAACAAACCACTCCTTTTGTAGTTTCAATTTTCTGAATTTCCTGCTTTTGAGAGGCGTGAAATATTGAAATATTCTCCTTCGCCTGTTGAATGGCCTGTTTCAATTCATCTTGAATCTGATTTTCTGCCTCCTGAATTTCGACATCAGAAACTTGTATGCTCGGGGTTTCTGCTTTATCAAACTTTTTGTTGAATTCTATTAAAGCTTCATCACCATTTTTTTCAACTTCTGTGAATATTTCTGTGATCAGACCTGAAATTTCTTTCTGTTCCAAAACAGGGCGCTTTACCAGGTCTTTCCAGGTGTCTTTTGTGGGATATCTGTATATTTTCATTGTACTTTTTTATTTTTTTTGAACCATTAAGATCCTTTAAGTTGTTAAGTCTTATTTAAGATCATAGCTGAAGCTATTTTATTCCAAACTCTTTATGGCTTACATGCTTTTTTCAGGATATTTTTTTTAATCTCTCGCAGATTGAACTGATTTTGCAGATGATTGTGTATCAATTTATCATTGAAATCTTCGTTATCTGCATAATCTGCGTGCTTTTTATTTATTTTTTTTCTGTATATATTTTTTTGTTGGTTTATCGCAAAGACGCAAAGTTTCTTATTCTTTATTTCCTTTTTTGGTGCAAGAAAATCCAAGATTTTCAGCAAGTGTTGGAGTTATACTTCTTTTACTTTATTTTCATTGCGCCTTTGTGTTAACCAACATCTACCATTATGATTTTTTTAAATAACCATTTTATCAATTGGAATGATTAGAATATCCTGAGCGCCATTTTCTTTCAGTTCATCAATGACTTCCCAGAAACGTTCTTCATCAATCACAGAATGAATACTGCTCCAGCCTTCTTCTGCCAATGGAATAACTGTAGGGCTTTTCAATACAGGAAGAACACCGGCTACTTTCTGTATTTTTTCATTAGGAACATTCATCAGGATGTACTTTGAGTTTTTTGCTTTTAAAACCGATTTGATTCTGAATACAAATTTTTCAAGAATGGCTTCTTTCTCAGATGATAATTGGGGTGTTTGAGCTAAAACAGCTTCCGATTTCAGTAAAGTAACCGTTTCTCTTAATCCGTTTTTGAACAACGTACTTCCGGAGCTGACAATATCACATATTCCATCCGCAAGGCCGATATTAGGAGCGATTTCTACAGAACCCGAAATCACGTGAATGTCTGATACGATTCCTTCTTTTTCTAAAAAGTTTTTAAGGGTATTGGGGTAAGAAGTAGCAATTTTTTTACCCTGGAAATAAGAGATATCATCGGTGTCAACTTCTTTAGGAACAGCCAGTGAAACACGGCATTTTGAAAAACCAAGTTTCTGGATCGTTTTGATGTTTTTACCTTTTTCAACCAGAAGATTTTCGCCAAGAATGGCGACATCCACTACTCCGTCTTCTAGATATTGCGGGATGTCTGAGTTCCGAAGGTACATGATTTCCATCGGAAAGTTATCTACTGAAACTTTGAGTTGGTCTTTACCATTATTGACAAAGATTCCACAGTCTTTGAGAAGCTGAAGAGATTCTTCGTAAAGCCGGCCACTTTTTTGGATTGCAATTTTTAATTTACTCATTTTGCCTTTTTTGGGTCCGAGCAAATAAAAACTGATCTATTGAAATTTCTGAGGAGAATTCAGGAAACAAAAAAACCGTCTATTTACTCAGACGGTTTTTATTATTTTTGATTTTAGCACATACTTATATCAATCAATTCCGCCTAACAGAGATGATGATGATAATGATGTAATGCTAAAAATATTGGTTTCATTGTATTGAATTATGATGCAAATGTAGGATTTATTTTTAAAATGCAACGTTTTTTCAGATAATTTTTTGATAAAAATTCATAAGCTCTTTGGCAATGGGTTCGTCATTAAACTTCTGAACAAACTCGAAACCCTTTTCCTCACGGCGTTTTCTCTCGGATTCATTTTCCCAGAGAAATTTGATTTTCGCGCGGATATCCAGATCGTTGTCAGGATTCACATACACTGAGTCCTTTCCACCTGCTTCCGGTAGACAGCTTGTGTTGCTTGTCACCACAACTGTTTTGGAGAAAAGTGCCTCAATGACAGGGATTCCGAAGCCTTCAAAGAAGCTCGGATAGACAAAAATATCTGCCAGTTTATAGAGACAAGCCAGCTCATCCATAGAAACACCTTCCAGGAAAAGCACCTGCTTCTCCATTTTGTTTTTTTTCAGGAAGCGTTCTATTTTCTGATAGTATTTTGTCTTTCTTCCTACGACTACAAGAGGAATTTCTGTACCGTTGATTGCTTTTACGACGTTCAAAAGGTTCTTACGATCTTCAATAGTTCCTACATTCAGTACAAACCTTTCGGGAAGTTTAAATTTCACTTTAACAGTTTCCATCAGTTCCGGAGACTGCTGTTCTTTAAAAGCATGATGACAACCCTGATAAATAACTTCAATCTTAGTCTCAGGAACCTTTAAATATTGAATAATATCTCTTTTGGTCTGTTCTGAAATCGCAATGATTTTATCAGCGGTATCAGCGGCTTTTTTGAATTTCCAGAAATGGATTTTCCTGTCAAAAAAAGAATAATACTGCGGATACCTTACAAAGATTAAATCATGAATGGTAACAACCTTTTTTATAGGTTTTGAATCCCATTTTAAAGGAAGTTCACCTGATAATCCATGGAAAATATCTGCTCCTTGTTTTTGGGCATCTTTACCCATTTTCAGCTGACGGGAAAGGTTTCCTTTTGAGGTTTCAATAAAGTGAACATTAGTGCGTTCCAGAATATCTTTTCCCCTCTCCGATTTGTTTTTATTGAGCAACAGATATTCATTCTCCGGTTCGTATTCGGAAAGGATTCTTACAAGATCTCTCGAGTAGTTTCCAAGGCCGGATGTATTGTGGAAAAACCGTTTTGCATCAAAGGCAATCTTCATCGTTCTATCTGTTTTTGAAATTCCTGAAATGTTCCGAATGTATGTCCTTTTTCTTTCAACCATCCTACAAACAAATCAAATCTTTCCACCATTTCTTTTCCTGAGTTTTTTACAGTAAATCCAGGAAGCTTAAAGGCTTCATCTTTAATTTCTGCAAATTCCCAGGGATGGAAATAAATGTTCAGATACTGATCTTTTTTCAAACAGTCTGAAGCCAGTTTTTTATAGAAAAATAAAGGAAAATTGTGAAAACTTAGCCAGAATAAAGGAATTCTGAAATTAGGCGAAACCGAAGCCGGCACCTGAGTCACATTTCCTTCTTTGAAATAGGTTCTGGATACTTTTAAATTATTGTATCTTCCCGGCAAAAACGTAGGATTGATAGAGGAATTGTAAGAATATCCTGCTCTTTCCACTTCTTTTTCATCTACAGGCATCATTCTAGGCATTCTTAATCCGGTAACCTTTGTGGAAAATAATTCTTCCAGTTTTTCTCTTGATTCTTTCAGGTGTTTATCTTCAAATTCTGAATGAAACCAGGTGTGAGAAGCCAGTTCATGCCCTTCTTTTAATAATCTTTCGATAAGGGGGCTGCTGTTTTCTGCAAAAACTACTGTAGAAAAAAAAGTAGCTTTGGCATTATGTTTTTTAAGGATATCAAGAATTCTCTCTAATCCTGTCTGTGAAATTGAAATCTGCTTTTCAAAGGGAATTTCACCCTTATATTCTAATGGCATATCAAATTCTTCAATATCAAAACTCAATAAAACCATTCTAAAAATTTTTGTTTTTAATAATATAATTTGGTCTGTCTTTCACCTGTTTAAATATTTTACCTAAATAAATTCCCATGATTCCGAGGATGATCAGCTGAAGTCCTCCAAAGAAAACAATGGTCATAATTAAGGATGCCCAACCGGAAATCTCTGTTTTGGCAATAAATGAATGAATAACGTATGCTCCATATCCAATGACTGACAGTGCTGAGAATAAAAATCCCAGATAAGCCGCCAGATAAAGAGGTTTCACGCTGAAAGCAGTGATTCCCGTGAAGGCAAAAGTAAACATCTTTTTAAGGTTGTAGCTGCTTTTCCCAGAGAGTCTTTCTGCTGCAGTAAAGTCGATTCCTGTTTGTTTGAAACCCATCCAACTCGTTAATCCTCTAAGAAACAGATCATCTTCATTAAAATTTCTCATGACTTCAACAGCACTAGCATCCAGCAATCTGAAATCAGAGCCACCACCTTTCGTTAAATTAACATCTGAAAGGCTTGATAAAAGCTTATAAAATAGGTCTGATGTTTTTCTTTTAAAAAATGAAATCTCTTTGGGATATGTTCTAAAGGTAAAAACGACGTCATAACCTTCTTCCCATTTCTGAATCATTTCAGGAATAAGCTCCGGCGGATGCTGAAGATCTCCATCCATAGAGATAACGGCATTTCCATGGGCACTGTCCATTCCGGCTTTTACCGCCGGTTGGTGACCAAAATTGCGGGAAAACTCGATGAATTTCACTTCATCATATTGACTGGAAAGTTCTTCTAATTTTTGTTGTGTATTGTCTCTGCTGCCATCATTCACAAATATGATTTCAAAGTCATAATTGTTCAAACCATCAAAAACTTCTTTAATTTTCTGATGGATCATGGCAACGTTTCCTTCTTCGTTATAAGCGGGAATTACAATTGAAATTTTCTTCATATGTATTAATTCAGGCTGTAATTTTTCTCAAAATCTTTAGTCAGAAGTTCATAAGTCACTCTCAACCAGATTACAATACAAGGTACGGCTTTTAATGAATATTTGATGATATAATTCTCTTTTACAAATTTCGGGAACAGATCCGAAGTGGAGAAACAGGTAAAAATAATGACAAAAACCAACAATCCAATGATCAATGGGGTTCTTTCTTTCTGAAGGAAAAACCAGATCAGTACTCCTACCACCGCAATAATATATGTTGGAGATTCTGAACTTGAACTGAACAATACCAGGAATAGTAATGTTGAAGCCAGAATCATCAATTGGAAAGCATAATGTTTGTATTGTTTAATTCTGATATAAGGTAAAGCAAAAAGAGGCAATCCGCCTGCTAAAAACACAAGGTTTGAAATGGATGCATCTCCTAAAATTCTTCTCACAAAGCCCATTAATGAGATATCCTGCATATTTCCTAACACCTGATTTTCGCTATTCTTTTCTACAATAGACTGAAACCAGTCCGAGTAGCACTGAATGACAAACTGCGGGCTTGAATAGGCCATCGGAAGTACGAAAAACAATATAGCAATGCCAATTCCTGAAAGAATAAATTTAGTTTTGTTTTTAATGAAGAAAAACTGCGTTAATCCTACAATTCCGTAGATTTTCACAAATATTCCTATTAAAATTGCGGTTACAGATTTCACTTCTTTTCTTTCGTAAATATAGACTGCAGATAACAACAAAAGACCTGTCAGTGCTACATTGAACTGCAGACTTAAAGCCGCAGTAATGTATTCCTGAAGACAAAGCAATCCGAAAATCGCTTTCTTGCTGTCTGAAAAAGGCAGTTTATAAATTCCGTAGATAAAAATGAAAGTATTGGCAATATTCCAGAGTGAGATTCCCAGCCAATCCGGCATCATGGCAAACGGTGCAATCAATGCACTAAAAAATACACCATAATGGTTCAGATCAAAATAAAGATCAGGATAATGGATAAATAAGTTTTTCTGATGAATGGTATTAAAGAATACATTTTTAAAAATCAGATAGTTATTGATCGCATAATCTCCTCTCAGGTATTTGGAAATTGCTGTAACAACGGATATAATAAGATAAACCCCAAATATATATTTAGGGTTTAATAGTATTTTAAGAAATTTTTCTTTCAAGATTGTGGTATTAGATTAAAACATTAATCTTAAACGGCTACATTATTATCTCTCAATGCATCATTCAGAGATGTTTTCTTGTCTGTAGATTCTTTTCTCTGACCGATGATCAGGGCACATGGAACCTGATATTCTCCTGCAGGATACTGTTTTGTATAGCTTCCAGGGATAACTACTGAACGTGCAGGAACTCTTCCTTTGATTTCAATTGGTGTATCTCCTGTAACATCAATAATTTTTGTAGAAGCAGTCAGTACTACGTTAGCACCCAGTACAGCTTCTTTTTCTACGTGAACTCCTTCTACAACGATACATCTTGAACCGATAAAGCAATCGTCTTCAATGATTACCGGAGCAGCCTGTAAAGGTTCCAATACCCCACCGATACCAACACCACCGCTCAGGTGAACGTTTTTACCGATCTGTGCACAGCTTCCTACAGTCGCCCATGTATCTACCATTGTTCCGGAATCTACATAAGCACCAATGTTTACGTAAGATGGCATCATAATTACTCCAGGAGCAATGTAAGCACCTTCTCTCGCTACTGCATGCGGAACAACTCTCACTCCTTTTTCAGCATAACCTCTCTTCAAAGGCATTTTATCATGAAATTCAAACGGACCTACTTCAATAGTTTCCATTTTCTGGATCGGGAAATACATTACCACAGCCTTTTTCACCCATTCATTTACCTGCCATCCGTTTTCTGTAGGTTCTGCAGTACGAAGCTCCCCTTTATCAACTAAAGAAATAACTTCTCTGATCGCCTTCTGGCTGTCTTCATTCTGCAATAATTCTCTGTTGTCCCAGATATTTTCAATAGTTTGTTGTAACGACATGTTTCTTATTTAAAATTATACCGGCCAAAGATACAAAAAAGTTCAGCAAAACGGGTTTTAACATTATGTTTTAATAAAGCGTGAACATGCGCTTTACCCTCTTTTTGTAGGTCAGATACATTTGTCCGTGCTCTTTTAGGAGATACTCTTCTTCCATCCGTATTTGAATCTGCATTAAAATATTTCCGATCAGAAGAAAAGAAAAAGCAATGACAGTCGGGAAAGTGAGGAAAAATCCGACAAGACTGATGGTCATTCCCAGAAATATAGGATTTCTTGAAAACCTGAATAATCCGTGGGTTATCAGTTTTGTTTTTGCTGAGTTATCAATTCCAATCCTCCATGAATTTTTCATTTGTAACTGTGCTATGATCACCCAAATCAAGGCGAAAATCATTAATATAATTCCTGCGTACTGAAAAATATCATATTCCAGAATATTGATTTTAAAAGCAGAGAAAATGTCTTTCGGAAAAAATAAAAGAAGTACTGAATAGATAAACAAAGCAACTAAAACCAGCTTAAAATATAATCCCACCAATCCATATGCGGAATCATCTTTGGGAAGAACATCAGGATTTTTACCAATTTGTTTAGCCACTTTGCAGCTAATGCCTACAAAAGAGACCAAAAAGAAAATGATGAAGTAAAAAGGGATAAAAAATCTGATGAAATCTGCCATTTGATAATAGTTTTGGGCAAATTTGCAAAGTTTCGTGATGCAATGCTATTGCAATGACAAGAATATTATTGATTTGCAGAAATGCGCAATTGTAAACCTGGCAATTCCCCTCCACCGGAGGGGTGGCAAAAATTCAAAGAATTTTTGACGGGGTGGTTAAAGAATATAGTTATAAGTTTTGGCTAAAGCCAATTGATTGTTTGATTTTTCTATTGAACGGGCTAAAGCCCGTTCCTATTGAATATTTTGCCCTGACATCCAATATCATTCATAAAACCTTACAGCACTCTTTGAGCATGAAGGTAGGCCTTATTCCAGTATTTTTCGTTCAGGGATGAAATGATTACACCTTTTGAGGTGGAAGCATGAATAAATTTCACTTCTCCGTCAGGACCAATATCATGAACAATCCCTACGTGCGATACTCTGCTTCCTCCGGCTGTCGCAAAAAACAACAGATCACCTGGTTTTACATCCTTGATATCAATATTCTTTCCGGCATCGGCCTGATCAGAAGATCTTCTGGGAAGATTAAAATCGTTTTCTTCAAATACTTTTACGGTAAATCCGGAACAGTCAAATCCTGACGAAGTATTTCCTCCGAATTTATAAGGTGTTCCGATATACTTTTCTGCATCTTTCAAAATATCATTGATGGATCTGGAAACACTGCCACTAAATTTTGAATCCAGTTTTCTGAGATTTTCAGCTTTCGCTACGGCCTTTGTATTTGATTTTTTGCTCGCAGAAACACTTTTCGAGGATCCGCAGGAAACCACAAAAACAGAGGCTGCCAGGACAACTACCATCTGTTTTACTTTTATTTTTTGTTGAAATAATTCCGTTCCCATATTCTTCTGATTTATAATTAATTAACAAAATCTACCACAAATATACATTTTATAATTTAATTACGATATAACTATACTACAACTATATGATAAATATATGTTAAAACTTTGATTTTCATTATTTATTGGTATATTTGATTTCTATTTTGAAGATATGGCAACCTATGAAAGTGTAATCAAGATCACCGGAGCAGTGGGCGATCTGGTATTTTATACTCTGAATGGCAAAAATGTGGTTCGGAAGAAAAGCGGGTTCAATAAAGCTGCGTTTAAAAAAAATCCGTCCTATGAAAAAGTAAGACAGAATAGTTCTGAATTCGGGCATTGTTCCAAAATAGGGAAGATTATTAGGAAAAGCCTGGAAGTATATATTAAAGAAGCAGGTGATCCCCTCCTCTACCAGAAGTTTACAAAGGTGATGACTACCATCAAAGATTTAGATACCCTTTCTGAAAGAGGAAAAAGAACAGTTGAAAATGGATTAAAAACTGAAGATGGAAGAAAACTCCTGAGAGAATTTCAATTAGGCACGTTTCATGATATTTCTGATTGTGTAAGAATGAAAGATCATGTTCTGTATAAAAATGAACTCTGTAGATCAGAATATGCCGTGATTATGACGATGAAACTGGATGCTGAAAATTATAGCATAGAAAGTAGTGAAGAAATAGTCTATTGGAATCAGCAACAAGACAAGTCTTTTAAAAAGTATTTCTCTGAAGATGACATTCTAATCTATTTTGTAGCATTAAAGAATGAAAATGATAAGATTACCCATATGGGATTTGTATAAATAAAAAAGTCTGCAGTATATTCTGCAGACTTTCTTGTTTTTATTTCTTTTCTCCTTTCCAGCTTCCTGATACGGAAGGTGTTGGAAGTGAGTTGGACCAGTTTCCGTTTCCTTTTTTTTCTGTTGTTAACGTCCCTTTGAAATCTCCTTGTGAAGGAAGTCCTACTCTGGCGTTAAGATCTCCTGTCTCACTTAAATTTCCGGTAATGCTGTAGTTTTCATTATTAACATCCGAATGCATTGTTCCTACCACTTTACCACTTTCATCTACCACAAAGTTCCAAACTCCTTTATCTGCTCCTTCATAGGAACCAGACCATGTTCCTACATAATCATAAATAGTATCATCATCAGAGCTGCAACCGATAAATAAAAACGCCGTTAATAAAAGTAAAAAAAGTTTCTTCATAGTTTCAGTAGTTTTATAACCTAAATCCTGTTATTCTCCTATACTTTTCTTCTAAAAATTCAGTCAGAGAGAATATTGCTTAATATGTATTATTTTTTTGTTCGTGCAAATCTACTAATTTTTTCATTCAAATTATCTGAATTTTAATTAGCGCCCAATATGTTTATTAAAAAACAACATATTTCGGCTAAAATACAAATATTTTTCAAACAAATAGAGTCTCTATAAATTTTGAGTTATTTTAAATTTATACGTAAAACTTGGTATTAATATGTTTACTATTCATTTACAATTAGTTTATACTAGATTTCAGCCCATTTGTCTTCTATTTTAAAGATATTTCTTACCTTAGTGAAAAATTTAACCTTTTCAAAAAATTACATGAAAACAAAAACATTATTTTTGGCAGCACTTGCTATTTGTGGAAGTTCAACAGCACAGGTTGGGATTAATACCGCCACTCCGAGTCATACTTTAGACGTAAATGGCCTGGTAAGAGTAAGAGGACTTTCAAATGCTGAAAAAAAGATTGTTGCGGCAGATGCACAGGGAGTTTTAACGCTTATTTCCCCTGAAGAAATTTTTGCTCCAAAGGCTATATTGAACACATCAACTTCTTCCAGTGAACAAAGACTCACAGTCTACGAAGGAAAATGTTTCCTACCTGGCGACAATGCTTCGTCCTGTACAGTTTCTGTAAACCATTACTCTTCTTGTGCGGGATTCAGTAACCCTGTAGACACTCAGATTATTGTAGGACAAGGAATTAATACAGGCAACGGACAATTTCTAGGAACATGGACAGCCCGATATGTCGACAATAAAGGATTTGCAAATACAGCTGCTGTGGCTAATCAGACAGCACCTGACTATCCCAGAATTTCTTATCCAAGTACCAATACAGTGAATTATTTAGGAAGTGGAAACTTTGCAGGTCAGTGTAATACGGATTTGGTCACTACTATCAACCAGGCGACCGGAGATATAAAAGTAGAGTCTGTAAAGCGAAGCATGTACGCACACCTTGTGTACCTTATTAATATTGCCCGCTCCAGATCTTTATAATAGTTGATATTTAATTTCAAAAGGCAGCCTCAATATTTTCATTGTGGCTGTTTTTTGTTAAAAAGAAAATCCTTAGCATTTTACATAAAAAGCCTCTACAAAAGAGGCTAAAAACTATTATTGGATGAATGAAAAACTTATCCCAAATGTATGAAATATCCTCACAGGCTTTTATGAGTGTAGTCATAATCAATTGTTTTCCATAATTTAAATCACACGTGAAGGCTAATTGATGATATCTCCCTTACTGTTTTCAAGTTTTTCGCGAAATTTTTGAAGATCTTCGGGAGTTGGTCTGTTCCATTCTGTAATTTCTCCGATAATTTTTAAGGGCATTTCCGAGCGATAAGAACGGGTTGGATTGCCCGGAAATTTCTTATCTGTTACATTGGGATCATTTTCAAAATTTCCGATGGGTTCTATAATATATACTCTTTCGGCTCCATCACCTTTTGCCAGAGCAGCAGCTAGCCCTGCTCCATTGGCTAAAGCGGTGAAATAAATATGATTCATTTTGAATTCAGATTTATAATTAGATTTTCCTCCCGCTGTCAAGAGATCTCCCATGTGCAAGTCGGCTTTTGTTCCATGGTAAAAAGGGCCCTTATCAGAAGGATGATTTTGCACTAACTCTGACAATTCAGCATTTTCTTTTGATTTTTCAGTATCTCCTACATCATCATAGGATCTGGAAATATTCAGATAAAGAGAGGGCAAGGCACTTTTAACGGTATCATCATTAATTTTCAAGGCAAACTCTAAGGAAGTTTCCAGCCATTTCAACCGATCAGCAGTGGTTTTCTGATGACGTGATACATAATAAGCTGCCAGAAACTTTTCATGATCATCGGAAGCTTCCTCCCAGGCTTGTAAAAATAGTTGAGCTGCTTCTTCAGGCATTCCTTTGTCTTCAAAACCCATCCCTTGCAGACAAAGCTTGATCACAGGATTAAAAGGAGAAAATTCCATGTTTTATTTTTTTTTCAAATCTAGGGTATTCTGTTGGTATTTTTGGATTTAAAAATCCTGGGAAGTAAAAAGAATAGTAAAATTAAACAATAGAAATCACATAAAATCACTACTTTTTCCACAGTATTAAAAAGATTTTCATTTTTCATCAATGAAAAAACTGCAAAGAAATAATCCTTACAGTTTTTTTATGTGTTTTTAGAATCGCTGGACCTTAATAAAAAGCTGCTATCTTAATTTTGGAATTTTACAAAATCCAGATAAAAAGAAGGGTTTCCAGCGTTAAATGAAGCTGGAACTACTCCATTTGTTTTACCAGCTAACACAGTGTAGGTTCCTGGTGTAGCAAAATATAATACACGGTTCTGATCTCTTGGAAACATGAATGCAGCAGTGTTTGATCCACAGTAGCTTCTCCAGACATCACCAATACCATTAATATAAAAAAAGTAATCATTACAATCAGAATTGATAGCAACTCCACATCGGAAAAAATACCACCCTTTTGCAGGGATAGTGACCTGAACTCCCGTATTCAATCCTGCAGCTCCGGTTCCGCCCGTATAAGGATTTATCAATGTTCCGATATATGGTGTCCAATTATTAGCGAACGCTGTAGTAACAGTGGATGACCATGTTGCTAAACCATTGGCATCACTGGTGAGGACATACCCCAACTGCTGAGTACCATCTTTAATTTGAAGAGCACCATTGGTAGTCCCATTATCAATAATAACTTTTGCATTTGATGCGCCCGTGGGCACTGTATTGGTCCCCATCAGAACTTTTCCTGTACCATTAATACTTAAATTGTTTCCCGCCAGTGCAATATCTGTAGCTTGTGAAAGGGTTCCTCCCAATTTTACATCTGTACCTGATAATGTAAGACCATTGCTTGCGGTAATGTTGTTATTAATAATCGTTGTTCCTCCGTTTCCGTTACCTCCGGCAAGTTCTGTAACAGTCATAAATCCTATTTGAGGATTCAACTGAGCTGTTCCTGCTCCTCCTAATCGTACTTTTACAGAGGTGTCAACTGTAGGCCTGTAAATAGCATAGGCCTCTGGCTGGCCTCCTATTGAAGTAGCAGGATAATTATTTATTGCATCAACAACACCGGTTGTACTGGAGGGAAGAACGGAATTATTTGAAGCATCAACCCATTCATAGACGAAGAAACCTCCAGCTAGTGAGAACTCTGTAGCATGCAATTGGCAACGGAGAACATAGGTTTTCCCGGCTTTCAAATTAAAAATACCAGCATTATAAGTAATATTATTGGTTGCAATTACAGAACCAAATGTAACATCCGATCCAGTAGATACTGTTTGAATAGCGTTTGGCTTTACTATAATATAATCTCCTGTAGAAGAACTTCCTTTTGAAAGTATTTCCCATGTAGAAGAAGCCCCCGTAAGCCCGGTATTGATTAGCTCTACACTTTGATTTGCTGGGACAAGAACGTTGGGATTTCCATTAATAGTCTCTGGAGATGCAGAATTTACTGTAATACTAAAGTTTGTATTATTTTTAATCCTATAAATACGTCCTCTATAATTCCCGGCCCCACTGACTGCAGAAGGGAGATTAAACACAGCATTGGAGCTACCGTTATAAGAAACATGGAAATCTGATGAATTCAAATTATAAGAGTTTGTATTGACAGCATTATAATTTGCTGCTAATGATCCATTAATATCCATAGTGGAACCTGGATTTGCAGTATTAATACCAACATTTCCTGCCTGGGCAAAAGCAAAAGTTGGACTTAAAGCTAATACGGCTATAAATAATTTTGTATAAATTTTAACCATTCATTATTGTTTTACATATCGTAACTGATATTATGACGAGGTAAAGGTATGCTAATAGAGAGGTAAAAATTCTCCGAATGCCGTGGAAATACATGTACGGGTTTGTGGAAAAATATCCACAAACGTTCCTATCAAATAATAAGCTGTATGATATAACAAATCAGACAACTTAAAAAAATAAAATCCATTATCCCGGACTGGTAAGAGGTGTATTTCGGATTAAAATATTTCAAATAGAATTTTAGAGAGAAAGAATAAAAATGTAAAGCATTTAAGGATCTTACATCTTCTTTTATATCTATGGCTTTTCCTTCTTTTTGGTCTCAGTGATTAATATCCCATTTTCTTTTCGTGGAAGCTGCCATCTATGGCTATCCTAACATAAATTATACGAGTAGATTTGTTTTTTGAACTTAAAAAAAATAAAGTTGCCACGATTTTGCCACAAAAATTATGAGTCTATTTGAAAGCTATATCATTTCTTTTACAAAAAAAACCTACAAAAAATCAATTTTTGCAGGATTTATCTATCTTTTTGTACTTTATAAAGATTTTATGAATTGTACCACGTGGAGAATACGGGACTAGAACATAAGATTATCTGTTATATTATTTTGAAACTTAAAGAAAGCGGAAATTATCCACTTCTCACCGATTGATTCTGCCCGTTCGCCGAAAATAAAGATCGTTTTATCAGATTATGAAAGACCTTTACGTCAGAAAAAGCAATAATGCTCAACTAAAATCTTATTATTATGAAAACAAAAATCGGAATTACAGAAAAAAACACAGAAGCCGTTGCAGAACAATTAGCAAAATTATTAGCAGACGAAACGCTTCTTTACATCAAAACAAGAAACGCTCACTGGAATGTAACCGGCGATAACTTCCATGCCCACCATATATTCTTCGAAGAACAGTATAAACAACTGGATGAACTGATTGACAATGTTGCCGAAAGAATGCGTAAAATCGGGCATTATGCTCCGGCAACAATGAAAACCTATCTGGAACTGACTCATTTAACAGAATACAGCGAAAGAACAAACGATGGTTTAGGGTACATGAAAGATCTATTAAGTGATCATGAAAGCATCATCGAATTTCTCCGCGGAAATATTACTCCATTTGCAGAAACGTATAAAGATTATGGTACCAGTGATTTCATTACAGGTCTTATGGAAACCCATGAGGAAATGGCCTGGATGATCCGTTCCTATTTCAGATAACACAAAATAAAAAAGGAATAATTATCTTTGTGTAAATCATAAACAACTATACCTATGAAAGCCTTAATCGTGGATGATAATGATATTGCAAGAACAACATTGGCACATCTCGCAAAACAGGTTCCGGATCTTTCCATTGTCAGCGAGTTTTCCAATGCCATAGAAGCGTATCATTACCTTCAGTCCAATTCTGTCGATCTCATATTTCTCGATATAGAAATGCCGGAAATGACAGGAATTGAACTCACGAAAACGCTTTCCGGTAAAGAGACTATCATCATTTTCACGACCTCAAAAAAAGAATATGCATTGGAAGCGTTTGAGCTTAATATTGCAGATTATCTTCTGAAGCCCATTATGCCGGTAAGATTTCTGCAGGCAGTAAGCAAGGCTCAGACGATTCTTGAAAGCAGAAAAGAAAATGTGGAAATCACCAGGGATGAGTTTCTTTTTGTGAGAGATTCCAATATCACAAGACGCTTAAAGCTGGATGACATTTTCTATGCAGAAGCCATGGGTGATTATGTGAAGTTCTATACCAAAGAAAAGATGTTTGCCATTCATGGTAAAATGAAAACGGCCGAAGAACGTCTTCCTAAGGATCATTTTATAAGAGTCCACCGTTCCTATATCATTTCTGTTGGCAAAATCGATACCCTTCAGGACGGCGGTATTATGATTAATGGTAAATTCATTCCCGTGGCAGATGCATACAGAAAAGCACTCAACACGAGAATGAATGTCTTTTAGCCGTAGCAGGCCATCAGAAATCTCACTCCGCTTTTTGATCTTAATCCCTTAACAATTGAGGGGTAATCAACCTCCATCTGTATTTATTTTAAATCAGACCGTTAATTATGAAAAATATATCTTCAGTAATGGATAACAAGCGATTCAGCTATTTTATTATCCTGACATTTATTGCGGGCTCACTCCTATTGATCGCTGTTCAGCTCAATTCTGCGGGAAATACCAAGGCGCTGATTCAAAATAATAATACTTTGCTGAACGAACTGCGTTCAAGCAATCATTTACGGGAGATTGACCGGGATATTCTGGGAGTGGAAAGCAGAATCAGAGCTTCTATTGCAACAAATGACACCACGCATCTCGAAGGCATCGATCAAAAAATCAATCAGATCGAAAATTTCCTGGATTCTCTATCCAGAGATAATGTAAATGCTGAGGAAGAAAAACTGATCCACCGGTTAAGCGTTCTTGCCATGGAAAAGAAAACAACCAAAGACAGGCTGTTGAAGCGTTATATGAAATTGGGAAATATGGATGACAATACCTCCATTGCCAATCCACGTGCGAGAAATATCTCCAATGAAATTACCAGAATCACAGCTGAAATATATGAAAGCAGAAAGCTGAATATGGTTGAACTCAGCCAGAAAAGTGAAGAAATGGGACAAAAAGCAAGGTTTTATGATATTTCACTGCTGGTCTTACTGATCCTGAGTGGTTCTGTTGCAGGATATCATATCCTCAGACAGTTTAAACGTCAGAGACTGCTGATCAATGAACTTGATATTGCCGAGAAAAAAGCGTTGGTAGCAGCGCAGACCAAGGAAAATTTCCTGGCCAATATGAGCCATGAAATCAGGACTCCGTTAAGTGGAATTCTCGGTTTTACCAATTTGCTTCAAAAACGTCCGATGGATGAAACTTCAGCAGAATTTGTATCTTCCATACAACGTTCCGGGGAAAATCTGATGGCGATCATCAACGACATTCTTGATTTATCCAAAATAGAAGCCGGGATGATGCGCATTACCTCTGGAATTTTCAGTATTAATGGGCTGGTTAATTCCGTAGAAACCTTCTTTGCAGAAAGAGCAAAAGAAAAAGGTCTTACCCTCTCGAGTACCATTGATCCTTCGATACCTGACACTTTGGTAGGAGATGCTACAAGGCTGACCCAGATCTTAGTGAACCTCATCGGAAATGCTATAAAATTTACCCATCAGGGAAATATTTCTGTTGAAATCTACAGCAAGCAGCAAACTGAGAAAACTGCTGTTCTCGGATTTAAAATTTCAGATACGGGAATTGGAATTGACAAAGAAAAGCTCACAGAAATCTTCGAAAGATTCAACCAGGGAGAAGATTCGACCACAAGAAATTACGGCGGAACAGGATTGGGCTTATCCATTGTGAAAAGCTTAATTATACTGCAGAACGGAAACATCGAAGTAAATAGTGAACAGGGTAAAGGAACTACATTTCATTTCTATATTCCTTACGGTATTGCTGAAGAGCAGCTTACCGTGCTGCCAATCGCTGATCCGCACTATTTTAAAGATAAATCCAACACGCCCCTGAAAGTTCTGGTGGTTGATGATAATGTGATTAATCAAAGCCTGATGAAACATCTGCTTTCTCAATGGAATATTGATTTTCATATTGCGTCGAACGGTCTTGAAGCAGTAAGTTATCTGAAAAGCAATGCATGCGACCTGATCTTAATGGATATACAGATGCCGCATATGGATGGATATACAGCAGCCCAAAAAATCCGGGAAGAACTGAGCCTGGATATTCCGATTATCGCGATGACTGCCCATGCTCTTGCTGGTGAAAGAGAAAGATGCCTGAGCCGCGGGATGAACGAATATATTTCCAAACCTGTGAATGAAGAAGAGCTGTTTATGCTGATTTCAAAATTCGGTCTTAAAGAAAACGGCAGTTACGAAAAGAAAAACGAAATACGATCAGCTGACTATCATTATATTGATCTCACTTATATGCAGACGGTAAGCGGCGGCGACAAAAGTTTCGAACAAATGGTCACCCAACAGTTTATTGAGAACATTCCCAATCATGTACAGAAACTGACTATAGCCTATGAAAACGGGGATTTTCAGGATGTGAAACTATGGGCCCACGATCTTAAATCCAGTATTACCATCATGGGATTACATCCTATTTTAAAGGAAAAACTTGATATTCTTGAAACAGCTTCAGCAGAAACCCCTGAATTGCAAAAAATACTGACAGAGGTGCAGGGAGTTCTGTTAAAAGCAGTTTCCGAAGCTCACACATTTTCAAAAACAATTTAAAAAAGAAAAAAAATGAATTTATTTTCACCGATACACATTCGCAATCTTACGATAAAAAACAGGATTGCTTTATCTCCCATGCAGCAGTACAGCGCACAAAACGGAGTTCCGGGCAACTGGCATCTTGTCCATCTCGGAAGCCGTGCTGTTGGCGGAGCCGGATTAATTCTCACCGAATGTACAGCCGTTTCAGAAGAAGGTCTGGCTACATTATCCGATGTAGGAATCTGGAACGAGGAACAGAAAAATGCATGGAGAAACATCGTGAATTTTGTGCATGAACAGGACGCAAAAATAGGAATTCAGCTGTGGCATGCAGGAGGAAAAGGAAGCCTTAAGCACCCGAATGAAAGAATGAAACCCCTCACCCGGGAAGAAGGAGGCTGGACTGTAAAATCTTCTTCAGCACAGGAATTCAACGGTGTCTTTGCGGAAGAGCTCACGATTGATGAGATACACGAGCTGAAGACGAAATTTGTTAAAGCAGCCCTTCGTGCCATCGAAGCAGGTTTTGATACCATTGAACTTCATGCAGCGCATGGCTACTTATTTCATCAGTTTTATTCTGCAGTGATTAACAAAAGAAAGGATGAATATGGCGGAAGTTTTGAGAACAGGATCCGTTTTCTTGTGGAAACCGTGCAGGAAATCAGGAAAGTTATTCCTGCTGCAATGCCTCTTTTTGTAAGAATATCTTCTACCGACTATATAGAATCGGGGGAAGCTTGGACTTTGGGAGACAGTATCAGACTTTCCGAAATCCTTAAAGAAAACGGTGTAGATTTCATTACGGCGTCCGGCGGAGGATTTACCAATGTAAGCAAGGATAAAGTATTTCCCGGATATCAGGTTCCTTTTGCAAAAGCCATTAAAGAACATACCGGGATTTCAACAGGAGCTGTAGGAATGATTACAGAAGCAGAACAGGCCAATACGATTATTGCCAATGGAGATGCCGATCTGGTCATCATCGCACGTGAGCATCTGAGAGATCCTTATTTTGCCATTCATTCAGCCATAGCATTAGGTGCTGAAACAGAAATTCCGTGGCAGTATAAAAGAGCGTATTAAACAAAACCGTAAAAATCAATGATGGAAAATCAAGGTGCTTCCGTAGTGATCACTCATCATATTCTGGATGGGAAACAACCTCAGTATGAAAAATGGCTGGATGAAATTATCCCTGTTACAAGACATTCTGAAGGCTTTATCGATCTACAGATTGTTCGCCCTATTCCTGATCTCACTTTTGTGTATACCGTCATTATCCGTTTTGATACGATTACTCATCTTAAAAACTGGATGGAGTCAGAGGATCGGAAAGAACTGATAGGGAAAGCCAGTCCGTTCTTCAGAAAAAATGACCATTACCAGATAAGATCCGGTCTGGATTTTCTTTTTACCGGGGAAAATGAAGGCAATAAAGTTCCGGTACGCTGGAAACAGTTTCTCGCGACATGGTCTGCGATTTTTCCGCTGTCTGTTCTTATTCCGGCTTTGATAATTCCTGTTTTACGGTTCTTTGCTATTCCGGCCAATCATTATTCTGACGGGCTCATCAATTCCGGAATCATTGTTTTTCTGATGGTATTTGCCGTAATGCCCTATTATACAAGGCTGATCAAAAAATGGCTGTATAAATAACCACCTATAAAATTATCCTTCCTCAATCACTGTACCCACAGTGATTTTTTTGTTTTTCATAATGTTTATCTCCTTAACATTTAAACTGTGTCAGCTTATTCAACGATACTTTTCGCCTGTTGACCGAACAGCAGTAAAAATTATGATGGTCTGTTGGTAGCTTTACATCATTAATAATATAACAATCAAAACCAACGACTATGGAAATCTTACAAACTCCCGAAAACGCACTCTCCCATTCCAGTGTAAGTGCCATCATCAATGCACCTATTGAAAAAGTGAATATTGCAGACTGGCTGCTTAACCTACCGGATGCCGAATATCAGCGTTGCTCCACCCAGCATATCGGAGCTGCTATTTCTTTGACTTTTGATGGTAAACCAGTGTCTTTAAATGTCGAAACCATTGGAGATGCACTGATGGTACAGCATTATATTGCAGATATTTATCGTCCTGACTATTGCCGCATGCTTTCCATCTCTGATTCAATTACTAAAAACGGACGCACAAAAGTTCAGGTCTTATGGGAACTGAAAGTGACAGAGATTGATAAAAATACCTGTCTTTACACCAATGAAATTCATGCGACAGCCACACCTGAAATGTTTGAGTATATGAAAGAACACGGGATCAACCTCGCGGATGCCGCTGCATCAAGGCAAGCTGCTTCTGATGCTCACAATCATGAAGAAACTCCAAATTTTGCAAAAAGCATAGAAAACAAAGCATTAACAGGTCAATATAACCAACCTTTTTAAATATGGGCACTACAGCTATATTTCCAACGACTCAATTTGCCTTTTCACCGAATGATCTTAAAAAAAAGCAAGACTTCAGGGTAGCTTTACAATAGCAAAAACAAAGAATTAATCACAAAAAAATAATATTATGAATCCTTCATCATTAAGTTTCAGATACGAATTAGAAAAAAAAGAACCCCGCACCAATGACGGCGGTACAACAAGAGGAGCCTCTGTAAAGGAATTTCCGGCCTCTGTAGGTATTGCCGGGGTTTCCATGAGATTACAGCCCGGGAGTATGAGAGAGCTGCACTGGCATGCCAACGCTGCAGAATGGGCTTATGTAATTTCAGGAACAGTACGTACCACGATTATTCACCCGGACGGGCAAAGTTATACTGATAATTTTGAACCCGGTGATGTGTGGTATTTCCCGAAAGGCTATGGACATTCCATCCAGGCTACCGGGACAGAGGAATGCCACTTTATCCTGATTTTTGATAATGGTAATTTTTCGGAAGACCATACCTTCAGTGTTACAGATTTTGTTTCAAGTATGCCTCCTGAAATCGTTGCACAAAATTTAGGTTTGAGTCTTGAAGAGGTATCAGAACTCCCTCAGAAAGAAGTTTACTTTGCAGCAGGAGTTGTTCCGGACGAACTCTCCGTGAATGCTGCAGCCCGCCCTGAGGAATCAGACATTGAACTGACAAGCCTTCATCGTTATCCTTTGCATTCACAGCAGCCAAGAATCATTCCCGGTGGAGGTCTGCAAAGACTGGTTACCCATAAAGAATTTCCTATCAGCACAACAATGGCAGGTTCTGTACTGGAGCTGCAACCCGGAGCTTTAAGAGAAATGCACTGGCATCCGAATGCAGACGAGTGGCAGTATTTTATTTCCGGACAGGCAGAAATGTCGGTGTTTTTGGCAGAACGAGTTTCTGTTACCGAACAGTTCAATGCAGGTGATGTAGGATATGTGCCTATGGGAGCCGGACATTATATCAAAAATACAGGAGATACAGTCTGTAAAGTGTTGATCGGATTTAATAGCGGTACCTACGAGTCGATTGATCTCAGTGAATGGCTGGCAGGAAACCCTAAAGATGTGGTGATCACCAATTTTGGACTGAAAGAAGGAGAAATAGAAAAGTTTCCCCAAAAGAAAGTATTCATCAAACCTGGAAAATAACACCTGTGCTTCCGCAAACAAAGCTCCGTGTCTCTGATATTTCTTTCAGAATACAGGAGAAACTGGCAGTATTTCTGGCCTTTATTGCAGGATATACAGATGCTACAGGGCTGATACAATGGAAAACCTATGTTTCTTTTATGAGCGGCAATACAACCCAATTAGGTGCAGCAGTTTTCAGTGAAAAATATGGTGTTATCATCAGTTCTGCCATTGTAATCAGCTTTTTTCTGGCCGGGATTTATACAGGAACGTGTCTATCATTATCAAAGAAGTTCAGAAGCACAAAGATGATCTTCTACACAGTTTCCGGCATCATGATCCTTTACAGTATCACTGATTACTATGAGCATATTGCTCATGGAGTGTCTATAGCAGTAATCGGTTTTTCGATGGGCCTTATGAATACCATTGTCACATCTGTGGGTAATCAAAAGATCAATACCGATTTTGTGACGGGAACTTTAAACAGCCTGGCGAAAACTGCTGCCCTGCTTATGATGAGTAATGATGCCGACAAGAGGGATGAATACAAAGAGAATATTTTCCATTTATTATTCTTATGGACGGGCTTTCTCTCCGGTGCTTCAGCAGCTCCTTTCCTGCTCTCCTATTCAGGAAACTGGACGTTAATGTTTCCGGCAGCCTTACTGCTAATCTGTGCATTCACAATACCAATTACAACGATTAAAAACTAATCCTATGCTACAAAAAAATAAGGTTGCTCCTGATTTTACATTATTTGCAACCCCGGATCAGAAAATTACCTTATCTGAATTCAGAGGACGAAACATTATCCTTGCATTTTATCCCGCAGACTGGAGTCCGGTGTGCAGTGACCAGATGGCATTATACAACGAAATGCTGAAATATTTCAAAAAATATGATGCGGAGATTTTCGGAATTTCTGTAGACAGCAAATGGTGCCACCTGGCATTTTCACAATCCAGAAACCTGCACTTTCCACTGCTTGCAGACTTTGAAGCCAAAGGAGAAACAGCCAGGAAATATGGTGTTTACAATGACGAAGAAGGAGAATGCAACAGAGCTCTTTTTGTCATTAATAAAGACGGCATCATCGAGTGGAGCTACCTCTCTCCCACCGCGATCAATCCCGGTGCAGACGGAATTTTAGAAGCGTTAGAAAACCTTAACACGAAATAATTATGTCACTTAAACCATCAGTCAGCAATGCTGACCACACCCAGGGCAACTCAAATGCCAGCTTAATCATTGTAGAATATGGAGATTATCAGTGTCCTTTCTGCGGAGCAGCTTATCCGGTTCTTAAAGAGTTAATGAAAGAATTCGGAGACCAGATCAGATTTGTATTCAGAAATTTTCCTCTGTCAGAAATGCATCAGTATGCAAGAATGGCAGCACTGGCAGCAGAAGCGGCTTCTTTACAAGGAAAATTCTGGGAAATGCATGATGCTATTTATGAAAACCAGGAATTTCTGAATGACATGCTCCCGTTAAAGCTTGCAGAAAAACTGGGTTTGGATATTCCTCAATTCAGAGCAGATATTCATAGACAGGAATTGGCAGAAAAAGTAGATACAGATTTTGAAAGTGGGATCATGAGCGGAGTGAACGGAACCCCTTCTTTTTTCATGAACGGAAATAAATTCAATGGCAGTGCCGAAGACCTTTTCCAGCTGGTACGTGAAAATACTGTCTATTAATCAAATCCTATTATTTTAAATACAATCCATTATAACATTAAAAATAAACAATATGAGCACACTAACATTAAAAGACGGAACAGAAATTTTTTACAAAGATCAGGGACAGGGACCTGTACTGATGTTTCACCACGGATGGCCTTTATCATCTGATGACTGGGACGCACAGGTTATTTTCTTTTTACAGAGGGGATTCAGAGTGGTTACCCATGACAGAAGAGGCCACGGACGTTCCAGTCAGAATATTTATAATCACACTATTGAACAGTATGCTTCTGATGCTGCAGAACTGGTTGATTTTTTAGATCTGAAGGAGGTTGTACACATCGGTCACTCAACAGGCGGTGGTGAAGTCATCCGTTATGTCAATAAATATTCCAATGGAAGAGCTAAAAAAGCAGTACTGATCAGTGCCATTCCACCGGTAATGGTTAAGAGTGAGAACAATCCTGACGGCGTTCCCATGGAAGTTTTTGACAATATCAGGGAACAGACTTTAAACAACAGGAACCAGTTTTATTATGATCTGACTTTCCCTTTCTATGGCTACAACAGAGAAGGTGCCCATGTAAAAGACGGTGTTCAGAGAAACTGGTGGAGACAGGGTCTGATGGGAGGAATCGTAGCTCATTATGACGGGATTAAAGCCTTTTCAGAAACAGATTTAACCGAAGATTTAAAAGCAGTGGATATTCCTGTCCTGGTGATGCATGGTGAAGATGATCAAATTGTTCCTATTGCCAATGCAGCATTGAAATCAATTAAATTATTAAAGAACGGAAAGCTGATCACTTATCCGGGGTTCCCTCACGGCATGCCGACTACGGAACATCCAACCATCAACAAAGACCTTTTGGAATTTATCAGATCATAAATTCCAATTGTTTTCTAAACAATAAAGATGAACCTTTCGAGGGTTCATCTTTTTATCATTTAATACAATAGAACACATTGAAATGCAAAACTTTATAGTTTCACCATTTTTTCACTTCTTATTCAGCCTTTATTTTCGAAAGGTCAAGACCAAGTCTTGTAAATTCCTCCTGTCCTTTATCCGTAATGTAGTAGTGGCGGTCTGCCGGATTTTCTTTAGCAATCCAGCCTTTCTCCAGGAATTGTTCTAAAAGAAGCTGGCCTAGTTTTCCGCCGATATGCTCATAGCATGCTTTAGCAGGTTTTCTTTGGGTTGATTTACTCCTATTCATATTGGGTTATAGTTTTTAGGGATGAATTAATTCACATGCAGATAATCTTTTATCGTTTTAAGAACTCCGAAGCTGTCATTGGTACATGCTTCAAAATTAGCGACCTCTTTTACATTCGGGTGGGCATTTTTCATTGCGTAAGAATATTTGGCGTTCTTCAGCATTTCTATGTCATTCATATAATCTCCGAAAGCCATTGTATTTTCAGGAGAAATGTTTAATGATTTCTGAAGGATTTTCAGAGCGTTTCCTTTATTGATATCCTTATTCATCACATCCAGCCAGTGCGCTCCTGAAATAACTATTTCCAGACCAAATTCTTCAAATCTTTTAAGAGCCGGATACAAAAATTTTTCAGAACCTTCAGGGTGATACACTGCTATTTTAAAGGCGGTATCATCAATTTTTTCCGTCAGGTCGTCCTTTTTCATATTTTCGGTGTAATACTTTGAGAAGAAATCTACAAATTCCTGGTCTTCGGTTTCATAATAAGCCATTTTTTTAGCTGATAATACGGCTTTGGCACCTGGTATTTCACGGACAGCTTTAATGATTTCAACAATATATTTGTACTCCAGCGTATCGGCAAAAAGTTCCTGATCTTTATAGATCACGTAGCCTCCGTTTTCAGCAATAAAACCGATCTCACTTTCTATATCTCCGAAATAATGGGTAATGCCCGGCATCTGTCTTCCGCTTGCGGGTACAAATACAATGTTTCTTTTTTTCAGTTCTTTGTAAACTTCTGAAAACTCAGGGCTCATTTCATGGCTGGAATTGAGAAATGTACCATCCATGTCTGTCACAATTAATTTAATCTGTTCCATATTCTATTAGGAAATGCAAGGTTCTGTATACAGCAGAATCATCATCTGCTTATTCTTTTCAAAGATATTGAATTAATTACCTTTTCTTATAATGATTCCCCTACTTTGTTCCTGTTTAAGGTTTATTGTGAAGATTTTTAAAGTTGACAGTATCAGGTTGTAATTCTTGGATAACTTCTTCGGAGTTTTGCTGCTTATCCTTGAGACAGTCACTTTCCTGACATCTTATTCTATTTTTTTAGAAAAAACGGAGCGTTTCAAAATTCTGAATATGTAAAAAGCCCTTAAGAAAAGGGCTTTGCTGTAGTGGAGAATACGGGATTCGAACCCGTGACCTTTTGACTGCCAGTCAGCATCCCCGTTTAAACCACATTCACAACATACAATTAATCAATACATTAGCAAAATAAGAAAAGATCAAATTCAACCCCTTTCTATGCGCTAGTACACGATCGAGTACACGATTTTACACGGCAAAAATAAGGATAATTTTCCAATAAAGATTGTGAACTATTAAGGCAAAAGGACTTAAAAAGTTCCTCTTCTTTTTTTTTCATTAAGCCAGTTTTCGTAATACTTTTTTGTTTCATACTTAAATTTTACCTTGGCTATTTCTTCTTTTCTGGTAGATGGTTTTATTAGACCATCTTTTTCTTCAAGATACTTTCTGATTTCATGCTCTGGAATAGCATCCAATATTTTTTTAATCATTTCTTTCATTACAATATCTCAAATTAAAATGAATTTCAGAACATTTCTACCTTTAAAGAAGTCTTACCGAAATAAACCGTCATATTACATTGGTCATTTTCTACTTGTTTATTTTACTAAGCTTACCAGTCGTTACTTCCTTCATATTTTTTACTCATGCCTAATTCAATACTTGTAATCAATGCTTTGATTTTTGTAGCAATCTTTTCCCTAACATCTTGCAACGCTGCCTCATAAGCAATACCTTTTCCAATACTGGGGGCTTCGCTATTTTGACTAACCCTTCCGAAATTTCCCGCTCGACAAAGATTCCCCGCTGATCCTTTATGATCAAATGCATTAAACAAATACTTATATTTTCCATCCTTTACATAAATACTAAAACTGTATTTAATAGATCCTTCAACACATGAATAGCCACGGTATTTGTTATTTGTTCTATAATCCATAATTCCAGTGCCACTTATCTCACCGTAGTTTGGGTCTTCAGTAATAATATAATTGTTCTTGGAATTATAGTTTTCTTTTGCCCATGATCGTGCTCGATTGAATAATTCCATTTTAGTTGTAGTGGAATCAATCTTTATTACTTGGTCAAATTTCAAATCCTGAGCAGATAAAATAACAAGAGCATTACAAAATATAATAGTGAATATCTTTTTCACGCATTAATTTTTGGCAAATATAGAAATATTCTAAATACGCAATTTTACGGAAACCCGTATTAATACCGATTGCACAATTAAAATGTTTTGCTATGTAGAATAAATAATTCATTGAAAAAAGAAATATATTATTAATTTAGCATCTAGGATATGATAGAAAGTTTTATAAGGATGCCGGTTTTTTAATTAGTATTTTTGAATTCACTTTTAAAATTTTAACAATGAAGACATTAAAATTAATTATTGCCGGAATCGCAATTGCTACTCTAGCCTACTCATGTTCTAATGACAGAGACGATGAAGCAAGACAAAAAGCCATCGAAGAAGTCAAAACCAGTAACCAATCGAAAATTAAGTTAAACCAAAAGGGAGGCTTTAACTCGCATGGTAAGGAAAACACTGGAAAGATAGGCGACACAATTAAGTCTAATACCTCCTCGAATTCCTCAGGCGCTATTCCTCCCAACAAATCATTAGGTACAGATGATGGAGACGAAGTCGTTGATCCAACAAAACCAGACAAACCTTGGTAAAGGAAAAGCTATAACACAAAGAATGGCAACAATACTTGTATTGTTGTCTTCTATCCTTCCATTCCTTAATAATATACTAAAGCATTTATTCAACACCCCTTCTATTGTTTTAGATGTGACAGGCGCAAAAGCTCTTGATTTAGATAGTGCTATTTTCTTTTTTGCGATGCCAATAAGTTATCTTTTTATAGCTTATGGCGGTAGATTTGGAGCGCATAAAAAAAGTTACTATGCTGTTTACCTATCCGCTTACTTCCAAGTTGTTATTGTTATCAACTTTATCTTTGTAAGCACGAATGTCGCTTACTTCATTACCCAGATAGCACTGTTTATTATATTTCTGGTGGTCGCAATTCTTTTGTTAAAAAAAGGAAGATACTACACCAGTATGGAAGCAAAAAATGAATTTTTAAATAGCACATTAGACAGATATTCTTCAATCTTAAGAGAGAAAAAATAGTATGAAGTTTTTAGAGAGAAAAGAAAGGCTTAAGATTTTAATATCTATCAGTGATCAATTATGGGACGATTACAAATCCGGAACTCTCAAGGCAGATGAGTATCTAAAAAAGGCTGACGAAATAAGAGAAGAACTTAATACCGTCACAGATGTAACATTTTTTGACATGCAGGAGTTATCTAAAAGTTTAGGATACATTCTTATAAAAAGCAGAAATATCTTTGGCACCAAAAACCAATATAATTGTCAACGATTAATTTTTAATTGAAGATTTAAATTGCTCCAATTCTTTCATAAACTTATCAATCTTTTCAGTCAGAACTTGTAATTTACGTTCTTGGATATCGCTTACTCCTTTATTTCTGATTTGTTCAAGAGTAAGTTTATCCGACATTTCGGACTCCGAAGATTTGGCCAGATCATATTCTGTGTTTAGCATGTCACCTTCTCCAACAATCAACCACCTTGCATTAACTTCCGGAAATTTTTCCAATAAGGCCGATATTAAGTCTAACCCAGGTTTATTTCTGCCACGTTTAACATTTGAAATTTTAGCCTGAGAAAGCCCTTCAACTTCCTGTGACGATTTATATCCAGAGTAATTGTAATATGAAAGAACCTGCATAAACCTTGCATTAACTTCCGGAATACTTAACATTTGTTTATTATTTTCTTTTTCTTTCATATATTTGTATAAATATTAATTACTTATGGCCACTAAAAGACAACTCAAAGAATACGCTTCTAATCTAGAAGCTATTTTGTATTTAAATTCTCCAGAAGAACAATTAGACAGGCTTTCACTGCTTGTTTCTGAAAATATTTCGCTTGAAACAAAGATCGACATCTCATTAGACAGGCTATTAGTAGATAGCACGGCTTTTAATGAAAAAATGGCATCCTTAATCTTTCGCAGAAGACTATATAAGAACAAAACAAAAATTATATAGTTTATAGCATATTTGCTATATTTCTCAAATTATCATTTTTCCTTTTTCTAGCTTCTTCTGTAAGTTTATCTAGTACAGGCATCGCAATTGGAACTTCAAAGGCAATTCTGCTTATTGATTGGTTATTAGTAGTTGTAGATGCCTTTATTTCTCCGGAAATAAACTCTACTACTTTAATTGCGACACCTTTCTTATTTTCTTTACTATCTCCTACCGTTACAGCTACATCAAACTTTACATTCATTAATTTCTGCTTACCAAAATCATCCAAATTTCCATCTTTTATAGTTGATGGAAAAACAATTACTCCTGATTCAGATACTTTTTCCTGCACCTCATTCACTGCATATATTATACTATATAGCGAATTCTCAATATAATCTTTTAGGTCCATATTTTCTCACATTAAATTTTTCTCACTGGTTATCAATACTTTACATTTGTTAAGTAAAAATACTTTACAAATGTTTTGTATACTTAACATTTGTTATGTAATATTGTGCTACAATTACAACGCAGGTGTTAGTAATTAGTTTACGAAAATACAAAATATATAAGTAATGATAAAAACAAGAGAAGCGATTTCGCCCATACTTTCAGAGTATTTGAAAGAATTCACTACCAAAGATGATCGGGCTGATATCATAAGCAAGGTAAATGGGGTAAGCTCTTCAACATTAAGAGACGTAATGTATCGCAGAAATTCGGTTTCAGAGTACAATTTACCAGCAGTGAAATTATTGCTATTAAAAGCAAGTGAAAATGCAGAGGCAAAAATTCAAAAAGCCAGAAACTGCAAAAAAGAGATCAAAAAAGTCATCGACTGTATTTAAATCAAAAAAACTCACAATCATGCAAGCTACAATCTCAATACCTCAATTAGAAAACATTGCTTTTCAAAGACTTGAAAACGAGAATTTCATTACTGGTGAAGTTGATTTCAATCCAACTTACGGGGTTTACACTGGCTATTTGCAGATAACACCAACAATTTGTATTGATTTCACAGATTCAAAGTTCTGCCTGGCTGAAGAAGGCGAAAAAATAGCTGAAATAAGCCCAGAACTAGAAAGAGCGGTTGAATGCTACTTAATGTATAACTACTCTACCTCAGATAATGAAAGTGAGTATGAGTTTGCAGATATGAGAATTAAACTACAAAAAGAATTCTAATATGAAAACCATCTTAAATCTTTTGATAGCCTCATCAATACTTGTTATGATGAATGATTGCGAAGTAAATGCAGGTAGAACTGCATTAGATTACACGAATTCAATTTATGGTCTTTTTGGTTTTGTTTTCTTCGGTTTTTTCAGACTGTATTACAGACAATCGGTTGAATATTTAACTAAACCGCAATGAGACTCAAAAACAGATTTAAGAACCGGTTCATCTCACATCAAAAATACATTCAGTGGTTTTCAGCTCATGATTTCAGAACATCAGTTGTTTGTACACTGGCAAAATTTGAACTAAAAAAATATTCGAATGCTTGAAAAATTAATAGAAAAAAAAGCAAGGCTATTGAAAGAACTTGAAAAAGTATCTGAAATGATAGCATTAGAAAAAATACAATTACAAGAGTCCAGCGGGCGCACAGGGCGAAAGTCGTCTGCTGGTTTTGAAAAAATGGCTAGAGCAAAATTTAAAATAACATAGTACATCATGAAAAATTACAAAGAAACTTACAGAGGTTGGGTTATCGAGTCTTACGGCTCTCAGTTCAAATATTACCCGCAAAACAAGAAAAAAGAAATCGTTATAGGTGACAGCTTGCCGATGATCAGAAGACAAATCGACCACTTTAAAGCATAAACCATGGCTGAAATTCAAAAATTACCAACAATAGCAGATTTAACAACTGACTTAGATGTTGCTTGGAAGAATGATCAATTAAATTATCTGCTTAGTCAGAATCCACCTACAAAATGGATAACCAAACACCCTATTATCAAAAAAGAGATCATTGTAAATGGGCAAAAACAAAAAGTACCCTATGAATATTTACCTATCGATAAAGTAGAACATTTACTTCGAAAGATTTTCAAAGAATATAAAATCGAAATAACCGGCCAAGGATCTTCATTCAATGGCGTCTGGGTAACAGTAAGAGTGCATTTTAAAAGCCCAATTAATGGTGAATGGTATTTTCATGACGGGATTGGCGCAAGCCAATTACAGACTAAAGCCGGCACAAGTCCAGCAGATTTGCAAAATATTAATAACGGCGCTATATCAATGGCTTTTCCATTAGCAAAAACACTGGCGGTGAAAGATGCTTGTGATATGTTCGGTAACATATTCGGCGCCAACCTTAATAGAGCCGATCTGGCACCATTTATACTTGATACAAATCTGGCCGAAACTGGCAAATCTAACACTGAAAAAATGCAAGCTCATGGTAAACTATAAAGGCTTCCAAAATGATGAAGATTGGCTGAACTTCAGAGCGAATTATTTTACAGCAAGTGAAATCTACAAGCTTCTTTCTGAGCCAAAAGATAAATCAGAATTTCTATCGGTTGGCGCAAAAACATATGTTTCCGACTGTGTTGCTGATATGTTAGCACCTGTAGAACCACAGTATTACAATTCGGCAATGCAACACGGCAATGATGTGGAGCCAAGAGTTGCCGCAAGGATTGCTAAAGAGCTTGGTAAAACAATGGATGATGATGATTTCATTTATACCTCTGTTGGAGAAAGGATATTCTTTTACAATGATGAATATGATTTAGGCAGCACTCCGGATGTGATCATTCTTAACAATATGATATGCGAAGCAAAATGCCCTAAGTCTAAAACTCACCTCAAGTATTTAATGATAAAATCCACTGAAGATTTTTTCAAAGTAAGTAAGACTGAGGCTCCATCATCGAAAGATTCATTAAAAAAATACTACGGGCAAATGCAGCTGAATATGTTTTTAACAGAAACTGATAAATGCCTTTTCGTAAGCTTTGATGATCGCTTTTATAATGAGTTCCATCATTATCATGCTGTAGAAATTCCACGTGATGAAAGTTACATCCAAAAGCTATTAGAGAAAGCAAAGTATGCAAAAGAATACAAAGAAGACATTTTAAAAATCATAAATGAAAAATCATGTCAATCATCCACCACCCGCAAACAAACAAAGCCCCGAAGGTCTACGACAAAGAAGATCATCACCGATTCTGGCTCTGGTATTTAGAAGTAACTCACAGACAGCTCACGAAATCCGAAATGGAAATCACACGAAAGAATTTTACATACGACATGGATTATTACCTGTCGCTTCCGAACCCTAGTAAACATATCGAGATAATCTAAAATGAATAAGCAACAAAATAAGATATTTTTTGAAAAGGTTGTGCTTCAGTTTTTAGGTTTTGAATATAGTGTCTTCCAGCGAGAAAATGGGTGTTTTGGGCTCTTTCACAAAGAATATGGATGGATAGATATTTATCCAAATAAGCAGCGATTACTTTTAAGAAAGTCCAATACATGGAAATCAAATGCCTTTGACTGGATTAATGAAAATCTACTAACAGAAAAATTTAAATAACATGAATCTAAACCAAAGAATAAGAGAAGTCAGAAGTCATATTGACTACCTCCAAGAGATAGCCAACAAGCATAAAGAAAACGGCAAAAAGCGATGTTTCAATTTGACTTGTGAAGTAATAAAGGATAACAAGTTGATCCTGAAAGACCTTAGAGAAGACCTTAAGAAGCATAATAAAATTATCAATTCCCGACTCAACAATGAACAGTACAATTAAAGACAAAATAGGTCAATGTATTGATTGTCCTCCAGGCACTCCGGATCAGCCGATTATAAAAGATAGATGCAAGAAAATGCATTACAAACGACATAGAGCAGAAGTCAACTATAGCAAGTCTTCTAAAGAGTATAAAATTAGAAAGCCTATTCCAAAGGTATCAAAGAAGAGAGCTATAGAGAATGCTAAGTATACGGTTAAACGTTTGGAATTCTTGGGCAAACCTGAAAATAGAAAATGTCCCATCACTGGCCAAGAAACGACAGATGTTCATCACAAAATGGGTCGCGTAGGCTTTGCAGATCAATGGGCAAGAATAAATAGTATTCCTCTCCTACTAGATACTAGATTTTGGCTTGCGGTCTCCCGGGATGGACATCGTCAAATTGAAGAAAATCCAAGTTGGTCCAAACAGATGGGATACTCACTAAATCGACTCTGATATGAAAAAGTTCAAGAAACGAATAAACATTGATAACGCTACAGCCTTCAAATTAGAGTATAATGATGCCTCTGGTGAACTGAAAGAAAAGCAATTTACTTCTTATAAATTAATGGAGCAATTCCATAACAGACAAGAAGCATTTCTATATCTGGATTTACGAAGGTTCGCAAAAGTTGAAGATAAATGGTATCGATTTATGAAACTTCGTTCTCCATTTGTTTTCCAAGAAGAATTGGAATTTATAAATAAGACATTCTCTGAAAATAATGATTCCGCAAATCTTCAAAAACACTCAATTGAGGATTATAATCTTCATTAATGAAATAAACTTTGGCAGGAGTTAATGGCTTCTCAAAAAATGAGAACAGAAGAAGATATTTCCTTCACCATAAGATTAGAAAGAAGGGTCTTAAAATATCAACACCAAATAGGATCGTTTTCATCCCATTAGAGCAAGATGTAAAAGATCCATTGATTATTGAGCTAAGTAGAAGATTTGGCTACCAAGTTCAAACAGAAGCTTTCACTAGCTAAATGAAACTTAATCCGGCAAAAATTGAATGAATGTTGCTAAAGTCCGGATAATACTTACAGGCTTACCGTGCCTGGTGAAAATTGAATTGAATTTATAAGATATAGAAGAATGGAAAGAGACGGATTTGTTTTTTACCGCAGCTTCTATGAAGGTATCAAAGATTTGCCGAGAGATATTCAGGGAGAAGTGCTTACAGCCATAATGGAGTATGGCTTAAACGGAGTAACAACTGAAAATCTAAAGCCAGTAGCACGAGCTATATTTACTTTGATAAAACCTCAAATAGACGCTAATAATCAGAAGTTTATTAACGGTAAAAGTGGTGGAAGACCGCCAAAAGAAAAACCAAACCATAACCAAGAAGAAACCAAACCAAAACCAAACGATAACCAAAGCATAACCAAACAGGAACCTAAAGAGAAAGAAAAAGTAAAAGTAAAAGTAAAAGTAAAAGAAGAAAGTAAAAGTATTCCCCCTTTACCCCCAAGCCAAGATAGTTTATTTCCAGAAGAATTTAAGGGCAAAGAGAAAACAGAAAATGATCTAGTTGAATACTTTCATGAAAACTGTTCAAGACTCCCAAAGGTTCAAGTGATAAGTAAAGCAAGAAAATCAGCAATAAAGGCCAGAGTAAGTGATTACGGATTAGAAAAAGTAAAAGAGGTAATTGAAATTGCTGGAAAGTCAAATTTTCTTGCAGGTGAAAATAGAAATACGTGGGCGGCAGACTTTGACTGGATTTTAAAGCCGACAAACTTTCTTAAAATCCTAGAAGGCAATTACAATAATAAAGATTCAAGTAATGGACAATCAAATAATTTTAACGCAAACAACCGATCTTGCAACAACAGAACAGGTGGAGGTAAGGTTGACGGGACAACCCAGCTGCTTAATGGAGAAATCCGTTATTTCGAAGCTACCTGAAATTGTTAAGAAAGAGGTTCTATACCCATCTGTCAAAGATAAGGTTTTCGGAATGGCAGAACGCGAGAAGATCAGCAGAAAGCTTATTGCTGCATTTCAGATGAGTTTCCCAAAGCTTGAAGGAATTGTTTACGAAAACGGATTAAACCCCACAGAGGTTGCGATTTCTGAATTTGGAGCATACTTAAGAACTTTCCCTTATCACTTAACTGGTGAAGAAATTCTCGAAGCATACAGAATGGCTTCCCGAGGCGAGTTAAAAGACTTCTTAGGTAATACTATCGAGCTCTACCCGAACCTAAAGACAGCTCAGGCTGGAAAGATACTTATGGCTTACCAGGATTTTAAGTGTGAGAGCCAACAGCATACTTTGGGAATGCAAAAGTTGAAAAGGTTGATCAATCCGGAAGCTGAAAGGACTCCGGAGGAAACAAAAGTGGAAAAACGGAAAAACTGGGAAGCATTGACACTTGCAGTAAAAGAAAATAAACCTTGCGACCATGCATTTCTTTTCTACGAATTTGTTTTGAAGAAAGGAGGATTAAGAAAATTTGTGTCGGACCCGATTGCTCAAAAAATCGTCATCAAGAAGAAAATGTTTACCATCCTGCAGGCTGAACGCATGAAAACAAAATCCGTTATGTTCAATCAGTTTGAAATAAAACATCTGTCTGAATACTTCAGAGATCCAAAAGAGTTTCTGCATCAAGAAGTAAAATTTGCTTTTGATCGGCTGCAGGCAATGGCCACTACTCTAGTAAAAAATGACTTAGTATACAATTGGATAAAAAAAGAAATTAAAAAAAATGAACGCAGAGCTACAGAGTCTGATAAAGATTTATCAGAAAAACAGGGCTGAAAAAGCTTCATACCCCTACAAAAAGATAAGATACAAACCTAAATCAAACAATCATGAAAACAATAATCGCTAGTCTTCTTTTGCTGATTTTCCTGTACTCCTGCTCGGATGATACCCGATACGAAGAAAGATATCCGAAATACTTAATTACTGTAGATTTCACATCAGGGATTGTAAAAGAAGGCGGAACAGTTTTGATTTCCGCGGACCAAGAGGCAGTAAAACTATGCAATATAGTTAAGTCCGGCCTACCCTTACCAAATGGATATAATTCAAATGCACTTTGCATGGGCAGCGATGGAAAATATGCAAACTTTATTTATCTAAGATTAACGGGTCCTTCGGGGTCAAATATTTACCTGATAACATTTAATGAATCACTAACTTTAGTCCATAAAATATCAGAATATCACCAAACTAATTGCCTGAACAGGTGGATTATTTCTTCAGGTAGCCAATAGATTTAAAGCTCCCATCAGCATCTTTTACGAAGAGCTCCTGCAGTGAATCATCAGATTTAGTAGGATAAAATAGTTCGCGGATATCAACATCCAAATACTCGGCAATCTTCAATAGCATTTCACCCTTTGGAAAGGTATTTCCCTGGTTAAAGTTTGAAAGGGTTGTAGTAGTAATTTCAAGAGCTTTAGCAACATCCTCTCCTACTAAACCACGCTCATTGATAATTTCTTTTAGTCTCAATATTTTTTTCATAATAAACTTATATGCTACAAAGATAGTATATCAAAAGAATATTTTGATCTAAATAATAAAAATCAAAAATAAATTTGGATTACATCAAAAATAGTTTTAGATTTGTCTCATAGAAATCAAAATTATCTTTTGATTTTACAATAGAAAATTATAAGTGTCTAACTAGGCAGGCCACCTTTAACGGCCTCATGGTTATTAGTTTTTTACTGGGCGGGTTCGCTCGCTCAGTTTTTACAAACAATTAAAATTACAACGTCATGGATGATTTAAAGATAGGTAATTTGTTTGATCATCAATATGTATTAAGTTCTGATGCGAGAAAAATTATTGAAGACTTAGAATATATTTATCAGAAAATTAGAATATCGAACAAAAATATTTCTCCAATCAAGTCTATTAATGAGTGTGTGTTAATAGATCTAAGAGCTGACTTATTAATAATGCTTGATTCTGAAAAAACTTGGAGCTATAAATCAAAAAAGATTTACAGTGATACATATAAGAATCTTTTAAAAAAAATTGAAACACAAAAACAAGTGATAGAATATTATGAAACCATTATCAAATAGTACATTAGATCATTTAGTAATAATTCCATATGTAAACAATTTAATTTCAGAATTACAACGAGTAAAGAGAGTTAGCGCTTTAAATTATTTAAGTAGAAAGGAATTTATTGATCTATATAAGTCTTTTTCTGGACAAAATGAAAACCAAAATGACTTTGCTTATAGATTGAAAAATATTGGCCGCCTATAATGGCCTAATGGTTAGTTTTTCCGGGTGGCGTTTTGATACATCATGTCGCCCGGTTTTAAAAATTTCGAAAAATTTAAATCAAAAATATTATGGAAAAAGATATTTATACAATAGAGAATGACTTTACAGATATTATTGGATTATTTGATAAAGCTCTACATAAGCAGGTAATTTATTCTGACAAAAGACTTTTCCAAAGCTTTATACTTGAATGGAAAAACTATAGAATTTTAGATACCCGCGAATTCATTAATAATCTTAAAAATGATGAAGCAATTATGAATATTTTATCAAATGTTCAACCTTTCGCATGTTACGGTTTTGCATCCAATAAATTGGCAATCACGTTTAAGCAAGGCCTTGTTTTTGAAAAAACAATAGCATTATCAACACTAAAGTATATTATAAAAATAGGTAGTAATCAAAATGAAAACTAAATTTATAAAAGTGTCGACAGCTGATCGACTGCCAATCAAAAATTTATATGTCAGTTTAATTGATAGTTTAGGCAACACTTGCAATGGTTACTATTCCGAAAAGAACAACTGGATAATAGCTACGGAAGGATATTTCTCAATAATTGAATTCTGGCTAGAAGAAAAGCCTGACTATGAGGAGGAGATGAAGGAGATGATTAATGAATTAATTTTAGAATTAAATCCTGCAACACTTTCCGGAAATTATCAGGAAGCAATCGATAAAGCAAAATCTTTACTGAGCAAAGCAAAATAAACGGAGCCCGGACCGTATTCTTTCCGGGAAATCAAAGACAATTTTCAGTGCAAAAATAGTTGATGCAAAAGCGTCAAGGCACCCGTCTTATGTCAAATTTTAAAAATTACAACAATGGAAAATACATTAGAAAATAAAGCAAAGTTCTTTGCTCAGTATTGGGGGCAGAAAGTTTTAGTAAAAGATGAACATGAAAATTGTCCTGTTGGTCATAATTTAAGTTTTGAATTTATTGAAAATGCTTACTTAGAACTCAAACCTCTTTCATCAATAACTGATGAAGAACTAGTAAAAATTGCACAGTTTTACGAACCAACAGCCCATAATGTAAAGCTGGATGATGGTCAAATTTTATTCGATTTTATTTATGGTGATCAAGGGGCTTCCGGAGCTATTGAAATTTCAGACGGTTATTGTTTGGACTGGTTAAGAAGCAACGGGTTTGCTACTGAATGGATGGGATTATCAGTTGAAGATCTTGTGAATTACGGTTGGATTAAACTAAAAGAAAACTAGCCATGAGTCACCAAGAGAAGCAACGCATATTTGATCAGTATGCAAAGAGTCAGGAATATTTAGGATGGGAGGATTTGTATAACAATTCCAATGATTACAAATTAATTAATCATGTTTTCTCTGCCTGCGATCTAGTCCAGGAGGAACAGCAGGAGAGAATTGCGGAGAATGTAAGTACAAAAACAGTTTATACTGCAAACGGGCCAGTAAAAGCAGTAAACAAGGCCTCAATCATTGATCCCGAAAATCTCATCAAATGAAGCTAAAATCAATGACAGAATTCGTTCTTCAGCAAAATAAAAATTTAAAACTAGCAGAAGAAATTATTCCTCAATATAAAAGTATAGTAAAATACGCTGAGTTTTTAAAACAGCCTCTCACATTGGGAATGTTTGTTCCTACAGATGAAGAGGGTAATATTATTGATAAACAACCTTGTTTCACGTTTGCAAATCCAGAATACAAAAATAAAACTGAATGCATTAAATATTGGCAGGCAAAAGAAAAGGTACTGTTTGAAGGGTTTTCAATAAGAAAAGAAAGAAATAAAAAGTATGTCGGTACTCCGGGATATGAAATAGAACTCCCGTTAAATAATATGACTATCGAAGATCTTGCCAATGATTGGGATGTAGAAATGACTCCTTCAGCTTTAAAACAAATAGGCTTATGAAAGAACTAGAAGAACTAAGTGCCTTACAACAACACAGAAATACTTGGAAAGGCAAAAGTGATGAGTGGTTATTTGAACGTCTTAACAATGAATTGAAAATGAAAATAGAGGCGATTCAAGATTTAAAACGAGAAAACGAAGGTCTTTTAAAAATTATAGAAAACATCAAAAAAGAGAATCAGAACCATGGCAAATAATATAGAAATAACAACGAATGATGGACGTGAAGTTCAATTAACTACAGAAGAATCTGCATTTCTTAGAGCTTTAAGAAGATTGGAAAAAATGCCAATGGGTAGATTACAATTATTCGGAAGTGGAAAACTAGATTGTAGATTAAATGATCAGGATGAATTTGACGGTTTTAACGGCTGCGTAATTGAGCATTTTTCAATCAGTTGTGAAGGTGGCGATGGTGGCGATTAAGTCTTTATTCATCAGCTCCGGAAAAGAATAACTCTAATTTTAACCACTAAAAAACAAAACAATGAATAAAGAAGAATTAGAAGAAAAATTAATTGTTGGAGCAAGAATACAATTAGGAGAACTTTTCTGTAAAGAATCCTATGGCTGGACTCCTTGAGAAGTAATAATACTGGTAATGGGTTCATTTGAGTATGATAATGGACTTTATACAGAAGATGACTTCTGTCCAGCAGTTTGGGATGAAAAAAGGAAAGATTACGATAGTATCTATCACATATTCGGGAACGATCTTGAAAACTTTAAAGATTGTGTTATCCTTCCGGAATCACAAATATCAACAAAGCAACTTTAACTCAAAAACAATAATACAATGGAAAACGAAAAAATCAAATGCTACACAATGAGCCTAGGAGGATCAACACTAGTTGCCACAAATGTAGATGAAATTCTAGAAACACTAAGAGTTGAATTGGAAGAAAATCTGCAAGAGGATGATCCAATTGAATATGGATTCGGAGTTAAAAATATGACTCAAGAAGAAATAGATCAGCTTGGAGAATTTGATGGATTTTAACCCCGTGCCATCTTAGGGTGGCACTTAAAACAAAAGAACAAAAATGAAAATAAAACACGAAGACATAATCACAGCATTTTTAGTGATAGGAATAATTGGTATGTTATCAATTATGATTTTAGGAATGGTTTTATGGGCAATCGAAAAATAAAGAATCATGAAACAGTTAGAGATAAAAACAAATAAAAGACTCCTGATTGTGAAGGGAGAATTTCCTGAGTCAAATGTATCATATACTATTGAGTTTAATGGCGAAAGTTGGAAGCCTATCTGCAAAGGCTCCGATCTTACTGAGGATATTGCGAAGGGATTTACACATAGTATGAATTTTGGAACAGATGAAAATCCTGATATTGGTTATCATAATTCTATTAAAGATAATTACTGGGGCAAATCTGCTTTAGAATCCTTCATTTCCGCCATAGAATCTAAAAATTACCATTGGGGAGAGAATCCGGTGAAAGAGCCTAGAATGTCAGATTATGGATGGTATGCTTCAGGTCACCCGGAAGAAGATGGTGGCTGGATGTATGAGGAAGGTGAGAATAAGTACTATGAGTCTCTTAAATTATTTGAAGAAGCTCAATCCAGGACCTTCAACCCATCAAAATGTATAATCTTCGAAATACTGTAAAGATGGTAAATCATTTTGGTGTTATTACGGATTATGTTGTGATTTATTCTTACGATGATGGTAAATGCATGTACGAAATCAGGAAGGGAGAGCATGAAAACAAGGTCTATTATTCAAGTTCTATGTGCATAAGTGGATTTGGAATAATTACAGGAGCTTCAAGTGCTCCAAGTATTAAATCAAATAGTTCAGAATCGAAAGAAATCGAGGTGGTTAAAAAGTTTTTCAATAATAATTTAATCGGACTAGCATCAAAGCATTTAGAAAAGATTAATTATCCTGGACAAGAACCAACAAAATACCATCAATTGTCTTTATTCTAATTACGGAAACCCACAAAACCAAACGAAACAAAAAAGCTAAATTAGAACTATGAAAGAATTTATTAACGACTGCATGTTATTTAAAAGCAAAGATTTGCAAATGAGAATAATCGGAATAGGTTCCTGGTTTTGGATTGCCTGCGTGGTATGCTTACTTTTCTATCTGTTTTAGTATATTTACTCCATGGAAGAAATAGAAGCGAAAATACTGGAAATTGTAAGAGATCAACATAAAAAAGACGGCGGAACAAACGGCGTCACCATGGATGCGTTCGATAGCTTTTTAAACATGTCTTTAGAAGAACGTAACGAACTTATTTACCGGATGGCCAAAGAGAAAAAGATCCACATTTTCCAGAGCCTGAATTCAAAACGGATTACTCTGCCAAAATAAAGCCCCTGAATTAACAGGGGTTCTTTTATTAAAGTAATTACAATACACCTATTTCTTGCATGTATTTTTCACACTCATCTCTAAATTTATAGACTAGTGAACCATAGAAATCTTCATCTGTCATTGTTCTATGTGCACTATCTGGTCTATTTAAATAATTGGTTCTTATTGCTTCTAAATCCCTCAATAAATTATTACCCATTGTTTCGTAAAGTTGATTCCACATGATTCTTTTATTTGATGTTTCATGTTCTTTAAATAGCGCAATGTATTCATTTGTTTTTTCTTCAGCTTTGTTCTTGTAACGTTCTACTTGACTCATTGAATTAGTTTTAATGCGCAAATAACCCACAATTAAGAGACATAAACAAATCGATATTGACTTTTTAAGAATTTTTTAATTTAAAATGATACGCCTTTTTCTTTTATCTTTTTCCATAATTAGTCACAAATTCAATTGCCTTGTCGCAAATTAAATGTGTAAAGTATGACTTATCTCCCGTTTTTGTGTCCTCGAATACTTCACTCTCCCATTTAATCCACATATCTACAACATCCCATTTCCTAAGCCTATTAAGATGCGGATTAAAAGAGCATTTCACTTCAAAACACTGTTTTTTCTTATCGCCTTCAAATTCAACTATCATAGTATTTTTTGAAGGATTAGTTTCTTCTTTTATGGTTCCTCTTAATTTCATTCGTTAAAATTGACACATTTTGTAACAATCACAAAATAATTAATGTTACAATTAATAACAATGTTATTTTTTTACGGATTAATAGTATATAGAAACATGCC